>NZ_DASPHO010000660.1:0-4381 GCF_035629615.1 Hyalangium sp.
TGCCCGCCCCCCTCCCCAAAGGACAGGGGGCTGCCCCCCAGGGCTCCCCGGATGCAGGGCGGGCAGGCGCCTCCTGGCCCTTGGCACCTGACGCTCCACGAGGGACGCGGCTTGCATCCGGGGTGGCATCTGGCATCTTCCGCCAGCCCATGCGCCGCTCTGCCGCAATCGCCATGCTGTTCCTCGCCCTGCTCGGCCTCCCTGGCTGCAAGGGTGCCTGCCGTGAGCTGTCCGAGAAGCTCTGCGACTGCTCCACCAACTCCCTCGATCGCGAGCTGTGCATCCGCCGCGCCTCCAACGACGAGGCCATCGTCGAGCCCACCGCCCAGGACGAGGCCGTGTGCGAGGCGAGGCTGGAGGACGGCAACTGCACCTGCGAGTCCGTCGAGACCAACGAGGGCAAGGTGGCCTGCGGCCTGGCTCGCTGAGCCCTCAGGCCCGGCGCGCTCCCGTCCGCCCCACCCGCGTCCCGCCTCGGCTCACGGGCGGCCGATGCCCTGGTACGTGAAGCCCAGCTCCCGCATCCGGGCCGGGTCGTAGATGTTGCGGCCGTCGAAAATGACCGGTGTCTTCATCAGCGCCTTCATCCGCTCGAAGTCCGGGTGGCGGAACTCGTTCCACTCGGTGACGATGAAGAGCGCGTCCACGCCCTCCAGCGCCTCGTAGGGCAGCGCGGCATAGCGGATGCGCTCCCCGAAGTAGCGCCGGGCGCTGCGATCGGCCACCGGGTCATGCGCCACCACCTGGGCGCCCTTGCCCAGCAGCCCCTCGATGACTTCGATGGAGGGCGCCTCGCGCATGTCATCCGTCTTCGGCTTGAAGGACAGCCCCCACACGCCGAAGGTACGCCCCGCCAGCGAGCCGCCAAAGTGCTTGAGGGCCTTGTTCACCAGCAGCCGCTTCTGACGCTCGTTGGTGCGCTCCACGGCACGCAGCAGGTCCAGCTCCAGGCCATGCTCGCGGCCAGTGGCCACCAGCGCCTTCACGTCCTTGGGGAAGCACGAGCCGCCGTAGCCCACGCCCGGGAAGAGGAACGGGTAGCCGATGCGCCGGTCCGCGCCCAGCGCCTTGCGCACGAAGTCCACATCCGCGCCCACCTTCTCGCAGAGCGCGGAGATGTCATTCATGAAGGAGATGCGCGTGGCCAGCATCGCGTTGGCCGCGTACTTCGTCAGCTCGGCCGAGCGCGTGTCCATGTAGAAGATGGGGTTCTCTGTCCGGACGAAGGGCGCGTACAGCTCGCCCATGATGCGGCGGGCCCGCTCCGAGTTCACGCCGATGACGACGCGGTCCGGCTTGAGGAAGTCCTCCAGCGCCGCGCCCTCCTTGAGGAACTCGGGGTTGGAGACGACGTCGAACTCGACTCTTGTCACCTGGGCGATGGCCTGCCGCACCTTGTCCGCGGTGCCCACCGGCACGGTGCTCTTGTCCACCACCACCGTGTACTGGCGCAGGGCGCGGCCAAGCTGCTCCGCGGCGGACAGCACGTACTGCAGATCCGCGTCGCCGCTCTCGCCCTCGGGGGTGCCCACGGCGATGAACACCACCTGTGCCGGCCCCACCGCCGCGGCCAGATCCAGGGTGAAGGACAGGCGCCGCTCCTTCACGTTCTTGCGGATGAGCTCCTCCAGGCCCGGCTCGTAGATGGGCACCTCGCCGGCCTGGAGCGCGCGGATCTTCCGCTCGTCAATGTCCACGCAGGTGACGTCGTTGCCTGAGTCCGCGAAGCACGTCCCCGCGACGAGACCGACGTAACCCGTTCCGATGATGGCGATGCGCATGAGGCTCCCGTGGCGACTGGCGCCCCTGTCTCTTACGTCGGGAGCGCGGCCAGGGGAAGCCGGAGCATGCCGCCGGTGCCTGCCCGGAAGGCGGGCGGGGGCTCACTGCCCGGTGAGCAGGCGGCGGAGGCGATCGGCGCCCCGGAGCACCCCTCGGCTGCCCGGGACGCTCACGGGCTCCACCACGAGCCGGTTCAGCAGCTCGCGGGTGGCGCGGCGCAGCGGGGGACGGGCGGCCTCCACGACGACCGTGGTCTCGGGGAAGAGGCGCTCGACGATGGACAGGGAGGTGTAGAGGGCACGCTCCAGCCGCCAGGCCCGGGCGCGCTCCTGGAGCGCGGCTACGTCCAAGGGCCGGGAGTAGAGGCTGCCCATGGAGGTGGAGCCCGTCGCCAGCTCGCGCAGGTCCACGAAGGACAGCCACGGCACCTGATAGCCCTGGCGCGCCTGCTCCAGGCACAGGAGCAGCACCGCATCCTCCAGGTCTGGCCGGAAGATCGAGGGCCCGTATACCTTCCAGGGCTTGGCTCGATCGAAGACCTTCTGGAGCTCCTCTCGCCGCTCGGGGCCGAGCACGTCCGCGAAGAGGTAGATGGCGGTGCGCCCGTCGGACACCACGCGGGCCGCGCCGCTGTTCGTCTCGTCCTTCTCTGTCTTGAAGTGGTGCTTGGAGAGGTAGCCCGAGAACCCCTCCACGTCCAGGCGCCGCATCAGCACCTGGATGTCCAGCACCGGCCGGAAGCCTACGTGGGGATAGACGGCCTCGGCGAAAGCGGCGGCCCCCATCACCAGCAGCTTGCGGCCCTCCAGCTCGTCGACGATCTGCTTGAAGTTGACGAGCTTCATCACGTTGTCGTTGACGGAGCCCTGGTAGATGGAGAGCAGCCGATCCCGCACCCACTCCGGCGCATCCGCCCCGGCCAGCCGGTACTCGAGGTTGTAGGCCGCCAGCGGTGCCAGCCCCTGTCCGATGGCCCAGTCCGCGTAGTCCTCCCAAGGCGCACCCCGCAGCGAGCCACGCGGCGGATCGAAGGAGGACAGGACGCGGAACGTGTCGAGCAGGCTGGGCGCCATAGGGTGGCGCTCCTTTAACGACACCCGGGCACAAGGCGCAATCAGCGTCTGCGCCCCGTGTCATCCACCAACGCCAAGCCAGAAACCGGAGGGGGGCCCTGGGGCTCGCGGATGCTGACTCCGGGGGGCTGCACCGCTGGCGGACTCGCTGTCATCTACCCCTCACGTTCTTCAAGATTTCAGGCCGGTCCTGCATCTTTGCTTCGTGCCAGTCACCGCGCACCCTGCACACGCTCGTCGATCGGGAATGCCCACATGCCCCTTGCGATCACTTGCCATCCCAGAGGGCAGGGACCCCGTCGGTTGAGCGGGCTTGCGCTCCTGCTAGTCCTCACGGGATGTGCTGCGACACCATCCCTGGAAGGACCTCAGAGGTATGGGCAGAACCGGCCTGTCACAGCTCAGCACTTCCCTGAAACAGCGAGTGCCGGGCAGCATGCCGTCGAGGTCGACTTCGAGGAGCCCACACCCCAGCTGGCAGAGGAACTGCGCCGGAGCGGCGTCCATCTGCCCCGGGGCTCTCAAGGGCTGGCTGACCCGAGGACTCATCGACAGTTCGTCGATCTGAGTGTGACGGCCGTGGGCTTTGGCCTCACCGCAGGAGGGTACCTTCTCTACTGCGAGGGGTTGCCACTGCCGGTGCTCGTCCCCGAGTCGCATGTCGACCTCGGGCTCACGAACGCGGCGCCGCTGAATGCATCCATCTACCCGGACCGAGACGCGGCCCTGGCGGACATGGAAGCCAGGGCCCACGGGTCAAGACACGCGAGGTATGCCTGGTACCGCGGAGCAGGGGGCGCGCTCATCGTGCCCACCGTCTTCTCTCCGGCCACCACCCCTCGCATTGCCCGGGCAATGCTCGAGGTCCGCAAGCATCTGAATGAAGCAGTCCAGCGCGAGCTGAAGGTGATGTTGTTGACCTTGACGGGGACCAAGGTCCTGCAGGGGGTCTTCTCGCGCCTGGTGCGTGTGGGCTCGAAGCCAGAACTCCGTCCGCTCGTCCGGAAGGAGAGACCTGGAGGCGAAGCTCCGGCGCCGCAACAGTCAGCGGCACGACCGGCAGCGCCCACTTCAGAACCCGCTCCCACGCCCTTGGCGTCCGCTCCGGCGCCGGGCTCACTCGCGCCATCGCCGGGATTGGTCCAGGCGCTCACTGGCAAGAGCCCAACGCCACCCGTGGTTCCTGGGCCGCGCCTGCCTCAGGATGTCGCGGTCAGCCCAAAGGTGCCCAAGGAGCTTCAGGCAAGCCGTCCCATCGGTTCCAGCCCGAGCCAGAACGCGCAGCTCCGCGCGGATATCGAATACCTGCAGACCCTGGGCGCGAAGAACATCCGGGTGAACCAGCAGCAAGTCAAAGTGCAAGACGGCCAGCGCGTCGGAGTCAACCGGCCGGATCTGCAGTTCGACTATAAGGGCCGCCGCTACCATGCGGAATACGACACACCCACGTCGGGCCGCGGCCCCGGCCACCAATCGCGCATCACGTCCAACGACCCGAACGCGGAGATCATCCTTCTGATCGTGCC
>NZ_DASPHO010000661.1:0-3911 GCF_035629615.1 Hyalangium sp.
CCGCAGGGTACGCAGGAGCCTCTTCCGCTCCGTCGGCGTCAGCTTCAGACTCCGCTTGGTCCGGATCATCGCGCCGCCCCTCCCTATCCCAGCGGGCAGCGGCGATACTACCCCTGAAAAGACTTAGCCCCGATGACTTAGGCGCTGACGCCGCTCGCGAGCTTCGACTTGGCCACGAACTGCGAGA
This sequence comes from Hyalangium sp., assembly GCF_035629615.1. Taxonomy (GTDB): domain Bacteria; phylum Myxococcota; class Myxococcia; order Myxococcales; family Myxococcaceae; genus Hyalangium. The sequence continues at coordinate 188 of NZ_DASPHO010000661.1, forward strand.
ACGCGCCCAGGAACTCCTCCAGGGACACCGTGCCGCTCTTATCGAGGTCGCACATCCGCAAGAACGCGTCGACTTCTTCGTCGCGGTAGCCCTTCTCGCGGAACTTGCTCATCACCTCCGCCACGTCCAGGACGCCGTCCTTGTTCGTGTCGATCTCATTGAAGATCTGGAACATCGAGTCCCTCATCATCGACTTCAGGATCGCGTCGCGGAGCTCGAACTCCAGCACGTCCAGGAAGCTGCCTTCGGGCATCGACAAGAGCCACGGGGCCATCGTCGTCGACCGGAGCACCGTCACCGTGGAGCCGGGCGACGACGAGACGCCCAGGCGTCTCTTGTAATCCTCGATGAACGTCTTCCCGTAGTGCTCCTCGCTGAAATCGGTCGTGCTCACGATCATTCCGTAGCCGTAGATCTCGTCCCCAGGATCGATGCTCAACAGGTCGTAGATGGCCTTGTTCAACCGGTTTGCCTGCTCCAGATCCGTGTTGAGCGAGCCGTCCGGGTTCCTGAAATTCACGGCGTAGGTCAAGATATTCTGATCCGGTCCGAGCTCGGGGAGGAGCGCCATGGCCTCGGGATCCGCCAAGAGCTCGTCTTCGTTTCTTCGGTTGATGCGCTCGCGGATGAACCGCACCTCGGCCTCGACGTCGCTGCCCGAGACCTCCGCCTGGAGCCGCGGGACCGGGACAATCACGAACCTGTCGTCCGGCCTGGCCATGCACAAGAGCCGCGCGTAGAAGCGCTTGCAATTGAAGAGGGCCCTCCTGTGGATCTGCCCATAACCGCTCCGCGTCGGCCGGATGACCTTGTGGCTCAGGTACACCGCCGCCACCGCGGCCCCTGGCTTCGAGCCTTCCAGCCCGTAAATCCCCACCGCGGGCTCCTCGTCGCCGTGGACGATATAGGGCGCCTTGAATGTCACCATGTCGCGCATGGCCCCATTCCGATAGCAGAGCGCCCCCGCCGGGTACGGAATGTAGCCTGATTTATGCGGATCCACCGTGATGGAGTCGGCCCTTCCGAGCGCCGAGAGTTGGGCCGTCACGTACCCGCTCATCCCCACCTCGGGCGGCGGACCGTGCGGCGCCTCTTTCTCGCGCGGCCCCTCGTCGGGGCGCAGCACGGCGGCGAAATACGCGCCCCACGCGCCGTCCGCGTGGACCGTGAACGAGAGCCCGCTCTTCTGGAGCGCTTGGCGCATCTCGAGGATCCCCTTCAGCGGATCCACCGCGCTCTCTTCCGTGCTGCCAAGCACGCCGACCACCGTGTAGACCGGCCGCCGCGCCTGGAGGCACTCTCTCAAGATTCGTTCGAGATCGGGGAGGCTCATCCGCGCGTCACGATCCACGGGCACGTCAATCACGTTCGCCGAGCCGATTCCGAGGACCGCCGCCGCCTTGGGGAACGAGTAATGCTTCGTTGCGGGGACCAGCACCACTGGAGATTCCTTCACATCCCCCAGGTAGCGCCTCGAAAACTCGAGGATGCCGAGGTGCTGGAGGGAGTGCCTCGACAGGGCCTCTGTGATTGCGTCACCCGAGATGCCGTGCTCGGCCGTCAAGCGCCCGGGCAGGGCGAGGATGTCGTCGACCTTGAGGTTGAGGAGCGACCACGTGTCGAGCGACAACAGCGGCTCTTTCCTCCCGTCGCACGTGGTGACCGTGAGCGCGCGCGCCGTCGCGAGGGACGGCTCGGCCTTGAGCGCCTCGCGCAGCGCGAGGGGATAGAGCTTGAGGTTCCTGGCGGACCAGATGGCCTCGATGTTCGCGATGGTGCCGCCACAGGTAATGTGCCCCCAGGGCCGGATGGCTCCCCGCTCAATGGCGTCCTCGTCGGGGATGCTATAGCCGAGCATCCGGCACAGATCGTCGCCCACGATCATCTCGAGGAGCGTGGTGGCGGTGGACCCCTCGAACGCGACGTTGTTGGGGTTGTAGAGCATGGCCGCGAAATAGCCGAGCACGCTGGGGAGCGTGGTGTCCCAGTTCATGTGGCCCTGGTACCGGCCGCTGAAGAAGGGGACGGATTTCTTGAGGAACGAAAGGAGCGACCGGAAGTTATCCCTCAGCGAGTCCATCGCGTGGAGGTACGAGGGGTGCCGCTTGGATTGTTCGGTGATATGCGTGGGATCCTGCGGGTGGAAGTTCCGCCGCCAGAAGGAGTGATCGCGGATGGCCTCGACCACGAGCCGCTCGAGCTCCTCGGCGTTCTCGGCCTTGGTGCCCAGAAACCAGGCCTCCGGTGACTTGGTGCCGGCCCCTTTGAGGAAGGGCTTCTCGCCGAACTGGAAGTAGCGCTTGAGGCCGGACCCGCCACCACGTGAATTTGCGTTCGTCATTTCTTCTCTTTTCTTGATCCAAAGGCTTTGCGACGGCTCGATCGGAATGAGGGAGGGGAGCGGACATGACACTGACGTGTCACTGACGTGTCAGCCAGCACTGCGGGGCCTCCAGGTTCAGGGAAACGGTGCAGCGAGGGGCAACTGCATGCTTCGGGGCTCCCAAGGCAGTCTTCGTGCCAACCGTCATCGGAAGGACTTCGCCCGGGGCGAGCTGCGAGGGAAGGTGGCGGTGAGAGGGTGAAGGGGGGGCTCCTACCTGCGAGGCCCTCCGCTGCTCGCTTGGGCTCCGTTCAAGGGAAACCTGAAACCCCGGAGCGCTTCATGTCACTCTCGCGTAGAGTTCCACGGCTCGCGGCCTCAGTACGCCCGGGCCTTCCAATCGATAGATCCTGCTGGGGTGAATGAAGTGAGTGATGTGAAAGAGACGAAGACAGGCGGCGTCAACGGGGTGACGGCGGGAGTGCTGGGGCTCGTGCTGGGCCTGGTGCTGGGCGTGGGCGTGGGACGGATGATCTGGACCACGAGCGGCAACCCGGCCGACCCGGCGAAGACCGCCACCGCGCAGGCCGCCCCGGCCACCCCGCCCGCTCCGGCGGCAGAGGCTCCGGCGCAGCCCCAGCAGCGGCAGCTGCTCTCGACGACCGTCTTCAAGGTCCCCCTGGAGGAGTCTCCTACCCAGGGCCCGGCGGACGCGCTGGTGACGATGGTGGAGTTCACCGACTTCCAGTGCCCGTTCTGCTCCCGGGCCAACGCCACCGTCAAGCAGGTGCAAGAGGACTACGGCAACAAGCTGCGCCTGGTCGTCAAGCAGCACCCGCTGCCCTTCCACCCGCGCGCGCGCCCGGCGGCCATCGCCTCCCTGGCGGCTCACAACCAGGGCAAGTTCTTCGCGTACCACGACAAGCTCTTCGCCAACCAGTCGCGGCTGGATGACGCCAGCCTGGAGACCTTCGCCAAGGAGGTGGGGCTGGACATGAAGCGCTGGAAGAAGGACCTGGCGGATCCGAAGCTCGCGGCGATCGTGGATCGGGACGCCGCGCTGGCGCAGTCGCTGGGTGCGCGCGGCACGCCGGGCTTCTTCGTCAACGGCCGCTTCTTCTCGGGCGCCCAGCCCATCGAGATCTTCCGGGCGGTCATCGACGAGGAGATGGCCAAGGCGCAGATGATGGTGAACGAGGGGATGAAGCCCTCGGACATCTACGCCTCCGTGCTGTCGCACGGCGTGAGCGTGGCGCCGGCACCGCCGCCGCCGCCCGAGCCGCCCGTGCAGAAGGTGGAGCTGGGCAGCGCGCCGGCGAAGGGTCCGAGCGACGCGCCTGTCACGCTGGTGGCCTTCTCGGACTTCGAGTGCCCGTTCTGCTCGCGCGCGGCCGACGTCTC
>NZ_DASPHO010000662.1:0-13640 GCF_035629615.1 Hyalangium sp.
GCCCCCCGGCCAGCAGCAGCGTCTCCAGCCGGAACCACCCCAGCCTCGGCGTCACCGCCAGCGCCTCGTCGTAGAGCGGGCCTGGGAGATGTCCGAGAAAGTGGTTGAAGGCGTACACCTGGGGCCCGGTGATGAGGGGCCAGGCCGTGTGGACGGCAGAGAGGAGCACCAGCCCGGTGTAGGCGAGCACCGCCCCGAGAGGCCGCCGGGCCCAGAAGCCGCAGAGGACTCCTGCCGTCGAGGCGAGCACCGCGGAGGGGAGGGTGAGCAGCGGGTAGAAGCCCACCAGCTCGAACGGATCACACTCCGTCGAGAAGAGTGCGAAGAGGGTGGAACTGAGGAAGGGGAGCACGAGCGCGGCCCCGTTCAGCAGCAGCGCGGTGCCCAGCGCCAGCGCCACGGCCTGGCCTGGGCGCTCTGGCCGGGAGAGCCCCTTCAGGCGAGGCTCTTCTCCCTTGAGGATGCGGCGCTCCTGGGCGGCGGCGCCAATGCCTACCCCAGCTCCCAGAAGGCCCACGGCGATGGAGAGGGCCAGTCCCAGCTCGAAGCCCGGCAGCCCGAAGAGCGGCAGGAAGACGAGGGCCGCCCCGCCGAGCGCCAGCAGACCCACCACGGCCAGGATGGCGGGACGACGCAACAGGGTGGAGGCACGGGACAACAGGACTTGCTGCATAGGCTCCCCTATACTCCCCGCCAGCATGCCCGAACAGAAGACAGGCCCCGAGCACCGCCAGCACACGCGCGCGCCCATTGAGCTGAAGGTCGACTACAAGAAGCTCAACTCCTTCTTCGCCGACTACACGAAGAACATCTCCAAGGGCGGCACCTTCATCAAGACGAAGAAGCCGCTGTCCATCGGCACGCGCTTCCTCTTCAAGCTCACCGTGCCGCACCGTGCGGAGCCCTTCGAGCTGCTGGGTGAGGTGGTCTGGTCCCAAGGGGACGGGGAGGAGCCCGGCATGGGCATCCGCTTCATCTACAGCAATGACGCCCAGCGAGCGGAGTTCGAGGGCGTCGTGGAGAAGCTCATGGCGGACAGCCTGGGGCAGGATCTGACCGAGAAGCTCCTGAAGAAGCCGGTGAGCTCCTGAGCATGAGCCGCGCTCCTATGAATGCGGTGGGTGCCGTCCTGCTGCTGATGCTGGCCTGCCAGGCGCCCGAGGCCCAGGGCAAGCCGCCGCCGGGCTCGGCTCCCCAGACTGACGTGACTGCGAAGGACTATGTGATGCCACCGCTGCCGCCAGCCTTCGTGCGCCTGCAGGACGCCTTCGGAGGAGTGCACCGGGTGGAGGTGGAGGTGGCCGCCACCCCTGAGAGCCGCAGCCGCGGGATGATGTGGCGCACGGAGCTGGCTGCCGGCAAGGGCATGCTCTTCCTCTTTCCGGAGGAGGAGCTGCAGAGCTTCTGGATGCGCAACACGCTCATCTCGCTGGACATGATCTTCATCAACTCGCAGAAGCAGGTGGTGGGGATCGTCGAGCGGGCTCAGCCGCGCTCGCTCGCGGCGCGCTCGGTGGGAGCACCCAGCCAGTTCGTGCTCGAGGTGCCCGGCGGCTGGAGCCAGTCGGTGGGAATCACGAAGGGCAGCACCGTCGAGTTCGAGGGCGTCTCGGGCATCCAGATCGTCCCCTGACCCCCGAGCGACGTGCGGCTGGGAGAGCGCAGGCGCAGACTGGGTGGGGGCCCCCTCCCGGCGGCACCTTGGGCAAACCTGTCATACAAGCGGACAGGTTCATCGAGGCCCCTCCGGTCTGGGCCCCCTGCCGGCGGCACTTGGCGCAAACCTGTCATACAAGCGGACAGGTTCATCGAGGCCCCTCCGGTGTGGGCGCCCTCCCGGCGGCACGTTGCGCAAACCTGTCATACAAGCAGACAGGTTCGGCGAGGTCTCCTCCGGCATGAGCGCCCTTCTGGCGGCGCCTCGCGCAAACCTGTCATACAAGCAGACAGGTTCGGCGAGGCCCCCGACGGGAGGTGCCCTCTCGCTAACGCTTTCTGGGCGGGTCTGGCCCAGCTGGGCAGTCTCCGCGCCTGTACTCCCGCAGGCGACGGATCAGGGGGCGGGCTTTGCGCTCACCGGCTTCGTGGCGGTCCGCCCCGTCGCAGGGCCACCTGGGTACCGCGTGACGGTGCCCTCATGAGGCCCAGGGAGTGGATCCTCTACTCCCGTCTCGACCGCCGGATCGCCGACGGGAAACTCTCGGTGGACGTTGATGGCCGGCTCCAGGGTGGCGTCTCGTCCGCGCGTGAAGCTCTGCTCGCGGACGATCAGCCGGTACGCCTTGTCCAGCTGTAGGGCGCGTGCGGGGCTCGGCAGGAGCAAGGTGGAGATGTTGGTGCGAAGGGCCTGCGTGGCCTCAGGGCGGAGCGTGCCCTCGGGGGTGAAGAAGCGCTCCAGCACCTCCTTGTTCGCGCGCAGCTCATCCCCGGCGCCGTTGTGCTCCAGGTAGTACGCGTACTCGCCTCGGCCGTCCGCGCGCACGGGCTCGCGTACTCCCTCCAGGCCTCGCTGGGACCAGTGGAACCATCCTGCCTGGAACTCCGAGGTGGGGAGCTTGCGGCCAAAGGAGAAGACGCTGTCGTCCGTCGCGCCGATGCCCGAGTGGCAGCCGATGCAGAACGCGTGCTCCTCGCGGCTCTGCGGGCGGAGCTGGCCACGGCTGTCCTCGATGAAGCCCTGGAGGCGCCAGCCGCCTCCGTTGCCGATGCCCTGCTCGGTGCTCCCGCCGATGCTGCGGGTCCTGTCGGGGCTCTGCACCGCCTCGAACGCCTCGCGGCTCGCCGTCTGCATGAGCGCGCCATAGGGGAGCCAGCCCTTCTTGATCATGTAGCGCAGCTCCTTCATCCGCGCTGCCATTCGGGGCTTGCCGTCCACCACGTCGAGGTAGCGCACGGTATGCGCGAACTCAGTCCCCTCCGGGAAGAGGCCGGCCGCGAGGTGGAGCTCGCCCTGCTGCTGCAGCGCGCGTGCGCGGCCCACCCAGCTCATGGTGCGCTGAGGGGGGGCCCACGTGAACCGCACCTGCCGCGCCGTACCAAGCCGGCCATCGCCGTCCAGATCGACACCCAGCCGGTTCTCCTTCACCGGAGCGATGGAGACATCCCGGCGCGTCACCAGGGCCTCCAGGATGGCGAGGTTGAGCGCGTATACGTCGAGATCCGGCTTGCCACCCTCGTCCTGCCGGAACGGCTCGGGGAGGCGGATCAGCACGTCACCAAAGGAGCCGTTGGTGGGCCAGAACGTCCCAGGGAAGGGGTAGTACGCGAACGCGCGCCAGCCGGTGTGGCTCCCGTCCGGCCGACGGTCGAAGCCGCGAGTGTCGAAGGAGAAGGCGAGATCCGGGATCCACCCCTCCCAGCGGCCGTTGTGATCCGTGTCCCACTCCTTGGGGGGCTGCTGGAGCGCCCTCGCGAGGATCAGCGAGCCCTCCGGGTCCAGGTAGTTGCTCTGGCGGACGTAGGTGAGGATCTCCTCATCTGGGACGGCCGCGACAGCCTGGCGCCGGTCCACGAAGAGGTTGGTCCAAGGGTTGCGCCGTGCCACCAAGGGGAAGGAGAAGTCGAGCTGCAGCGCGGCGTCGTCGACGTAGTTGGGCGGGCGGGAGCCCTGGTGGCACGCGAAGCAGGGGTTGTGCGTGCGCCCCGTGTCCTCCCGCGTCTTCGTGTAGCACTGAGGAGGGATGTACGGCGTGTTGTGCGAGAGCGCGTCATCGCGCGTGCTCAGCAGCGCGAGCCCCGCGTCCTGAGGGGAGGGGCTCGGAGCTCCCGCATCGGGGGACTTGGACTCCGTGCCGCGGCATGCACAGGCCGCGAGGAGGAGCGAGAGCGGCAACAGAGAGGCGCGCGGCGACATCAGTGGAGAGGCTCCTGCGGGTGCCGCGGAGGAGGATCCTCCGCGGCATCGGGGTGACTTCAGCTCCAGCGCCCGGGCCATCACAGGGACAGCCCGGGCCTGGGGTTTACTTCAGCGGCGGGAACGGCCCGAAGACGCCCACCCAGCTGTCACGGCCGGTCGCCTCGGGATCCGAGATGCGGATCGCATCGGTCTCGCCGTAGGGGTGCTGGACGGCGCCCAGCAGGTAGCCATGGCCGCCCAGGTCCGGGTACCAGAACGGAGAGGTGGTCTCGGCGCCGTAGGGCGTGGTCATGATGCGCGTGAGCTTCTTCGTCACGGTGTTGAAGGACCAGATGGCGTCGTTCTGATGCAGGCCCGTGTCCTCGCCGATGATCAGCGTGTTGTAGCCGGGCAGGTAGGCCACGTTGTCCGGGCCGGCAAGGCCGTTGACGCTGCACCCATTGCCCACGTAGGGGCTGCCCGCCTCGTAGCTGATCGGCACGCCCATGACGACGGGGTACCAGTTGAGGGGCGCATACTGGCTCACCACGTTGCCGGCGGCGTTGGTAAAGGAGCCGACGTTCAGGCCGAAGACGCCGCCGCAGGCATTGGCCGCGACGCTGATGTGGTCAGCCCCGCCCGGCTGGGTGACCATGCCCTTGGCGATCTCGGTCAGGGCGACGTAGACCGTGTGCGAGTCGGGATCGTAGGTGAGGCCCTCTTCCTTGTTCAGCTCGGTGGTGGCGCCGAGCAGGGCCGCATAGCGCCGCGTCTCGAGCCGCGAGGCCGCCAGCTCCATGCCAGGCTTGAGCTGGAGGCACTCGAGCTTCTCCGAGTTCGCGCCGCGGACCGCCTTGAACTCCGCCGTCGGGCAGGTGCCGTCCAGGTTCGGGGTCTCCGTCAGGAAGATGTCGGCGAAGGTGACGCGCGGGGTGGTGCCCGACGGGTGAATCAGAGCGCGGACCTGCGCGTTCGTCGCGTGTCCGAGGCTGATCCACTCGATGTCGGCGGTGAAGTTCGGCGAGCCGACAGGGCTCGTCTGGTAGGCGCGCATCGCGTACAGCGTGCCGGCGCTCAGATCCTTCTCCGTGTCGGCGATGAACATGTAGAGGCCCACGTTCGCGCCGTCATCGGTGAGCAGGACAGTCTTGTTGTCCGGCATGACGTACGGCACTTCCACCGAGCCGCGCCCGGCGGCGTAGTGCTTCTTGAGCGTCGCGTTGCCGTTTGCGTCGAGGGTGATCTCCACCGGGTAGCCGGCGAAGTAGGGCGAGTAGGCCGCCAGGAAGTCGGCGTAGTCCCCATCCGGGACTCCGTCCACGTTGGCATCCGTGAGGTTCACGCCAAAGTACTGGGCGGTGAGCTTGAACTCGGGGAAGGTGGGAGAGGTGGCCTTCGCCTTGAGATCGGCCCAGCTCGTGCGCTCCTGGACGAAGCGGGCATCCGGCGGGAACTCCTCGGAGGCCAGGTGCGTGTTCCAGGGCGACTTCATGCCGGCGCACGAGTACCAGAAGCCGTCAATGGGCGAGGTGTCGATGGCCTTCGTCGCCGTCGCCGTGAGGGTGCCGTTCGCGGCCTGGGAGATGTTCGTCACGTACATTCCCGAGGGCATCGATTCGGTGGAGCTGTACATGAAGGTCTTGTCGCCGACCTGGATGAAGGAGGTGTTGTCGTGGGCGTTGGTGACGACGACCTCGCCCGCGTCATCGCGCAGCGGCTGGCCACTGGCGGACAGCAGCACGTTCAGGCAGGTGGAGGGGCTGTTGGTGAGATCGCACTGGCGCTCGGGGCGGGCGGGATCCTGCTTGCCGCGCAGGATCGTCGTGAAGCTGATGGGGTGCTTGGTGCCGTTGATGTTGACCTCGTTCGAGGCGCGCACCTGGTGCTTCTCGGCGTTGGTGCGGGGGAAGCCTACGTCCGCGAAGGAGAGCCACTTTCCGCTCCCCTCGGGGCCCTGCTCGCCTGGAGGGCCGATAGGGCCGATAGGGCCGATGACGCCAGTGTCACCAACCGGGCCCGAGTCGCCTTTGTCCCCGGTACAAGCAGTGAGTGCCAGCGCGCCTGCGAGAAGTGAGGCCTGCCAGGTGCGACCCATTCGAGTCTTGATCATGTCGTGCGTTCCTCTTCCGAGTGGAGAGGGGCGGGAGGTTATCCGGTGAGGGGGACTTTCTGCATCCTGCGGCGGCGATTCTCGGCCGGGGGCAGATTTCACCCAGCCCTGCGGAGCAGGCAAGTCCTGCCGCGGCGTGTCGCGAACGGCCGAGAGGAGAGCTGACAGACGGCCATGCTCGAATCCGGCGAGGACGACCGAGGCGCCTCAGCGCTCCTTGTAGAGCAGCGACAGCCGTACCGTGCGAGGCCCTCCGAAGCCGGGCCACTTCCAGCCGTACCACATCCATGGACCGTAGCCGTAGTCGAAGAAGGGGCCGGGGGAGCGGGTGAGCAGCTTGCCCGGGAGGACGTAGGAGTCGGAGCGGAGCAGGGTGTAGCCCAGCGCCTCGATGTCCGCTGCGGTCAGGTGGTGCCAGGCGTGGCCCAGCTGGTCCTCCCAGAAGATGAGCGTGCCTGGGGGCGCCTCGCGGAGCAGCCGCACGTTGTGCTCCCGGTCTCCTGTGAGGGGAGGAGCCTGCTTCGGATCGTAGTCGAGCGCCGCGTACATGTAGCGCTGGCTGGCATGGAACCGGTGGACCGGACGGGGCGCCTCGCGGAAGCGGGCCAGGGTGGCATCAATGGCCCACGCGTCGCGTGACCACTCGGCGGCATCCACGTAGAGGAGCGCCGCCAGCGCCGAGGCTCCTAGCACGAGCGCTCCCAGCGCACTCACGAGGCGCCTGCGTGGCAGCCACTCGGCGAGGGCATTCCAGCCGGCCAGGGTGATGAGGGCCATGGCGGGGGAGACACAGACGAGGTAGCGCGGATAGCCCGCATCGCCGAACAGGCCGAAGGTGCGGAACACGGAATGAAGGAGGAAGAGCGTGAGGAAGGCCGAGGTGGCCTCGACGAGCCGGCGGCGGAGGAGCAGCACCCCCAACCCCACGACGAGGGGGAGGGCGAGCAGCGGCCCGACGATCTCCGGCAGGCGGAAGACATAGCTCCAGATCGGCTCGGTGCCGTAGGCGGAGTTCGTCGCGTTCCAGTCCTTGGGCCAGTCGTGGAGGATGAAGAGGGGATTGCCTGTGAGGAGCACCGAGGCCAGCCACCAGAGCGCGAAGCCAGCCGCGAGCCGCAGGGTGGATGGCAGCCGCCTCCAGAGGGGCCGGGGATTGCGCCGGTCGAGGAGGATCCACACGCCCCAGAGGATGCCAAGGAAGAACCCCTCGGGCCGGGCCAGGATCAGGAGCGAGGCGACCCACATGCCGGCGTTCACGCGGCCGGAGAGGTGGAGTCGCAGGGCGAGGATGAAGACGAGCGCGAAGAGCGGCTCGGTCATCAGCTCATGGCACAGCAGCAACCAGGAGGGCTGGAACCAGAGGAGTGGGATGACCAGGTGAGCTCGTGCGAGCCCCAGCTCCTCGGCGAGCCGGAAGGTGTGCCAGCCGGTGGCAAGGCACAGGGCGACGGTGACGAGCTTGGCCACGGAATAGCCGAGCTGCGCGGGTGGGGCGTAGACGAGCTCGAAGAGGGGCCGGGCCCATGCCTTGACGAAGAACCAGGGGTAGTCGAAGGCCCAGCGAGCGAACACGTAGTGCTGCCCACCGTCCTGCTGGTAGCTGTCCGGGAACAGCCTCACCAGCACGACGCCGAGCAGCGCCAGCACAGCGCTCCAAGCCAGGGCTTTGTGCCAGCTTCGCATGGCGACCTGCCTGGAGTTCCACGAGGAGGCCGCTCGCGTCAAGCCCAGGGACAGGCTGGCCGCGGGGCCTGGAGCTCAGGGCTCACCGCGTACCGCAGTGAGCAGCAGGTCGTACTTTCCGCCGAGGAAGGTGCGGAAGCCGTGCTGGTGCAGGTAGCGGCGGTAGAAGGAGAGGTCCTTTACCAGCAGGGAAAGGTCCGGCTCGCGGAGGTTGCGCACCCGGGCGCCGTAGATCACCTCCCCGTCGCGGAAGCGCGAGTTGGGGAAGCCGAGCACGAGCGCGGCCCGGGGCTCGAGGTGCTCCTGTACGAGGCGGCGCAGCAGTGCATGGTCGTCCACGCCGGGGCTCTGCAGCGTGCCCACCGACACCACGAGGCTGAAGCGCCCGAGCCCTGGCGGCAGGGAGTTGAGGTCGGCGAGGACGAAGTCGTGGTGAGCGTCGGGGAAGCACGAGCGTGCCTCGGCGAGCGCGCTGGCGCTGTGGTCCACGCCGACGAAGGTGACGTCCGGCGAGCCCTCGAGCCAGGCGAAGGCGGCCAGCTCATCCCCGCGGTTGACGCCCAGGTCCAGCACCCGCGCGCCGGCAGGAAGCGGGACGCGCCCGAGCGCTTCAAGCCAGGGCAGGAGAAAGCCCGCGTCCTCGAGCTTGCGCAGCCGGGAGAACGCGGAGCCCGCGCCATAGCGCTCGTGCTGCGGGGTCGCCTCTGCGGCGTCCTCGCCGCCGGCATGCCAGGGAGCCTCGGGACCCAGCCGTTCGAAGGTGAGCGCCACATGCGTCTCGTCCACCCCGCGCGGTGTGAGGAGCCGGCACGAGAGCCCCTCGGCCAGGTCGCACCAGCTGCGCAGCGGCCGATGCACGAGGCCGCCACCCGGTCCCACGCGCTCGCCCGGGTAGCAGCCGCGGCCAAGGTCCGGATCGGGCACCTCGATGCACGCCCTGCCGGCACCGAGTGCCTCCCTCAGGTGGCGGTGGATGAGGACGAGCGGCTCATCGTGGAAGCGCCGCGGGCGTGCAGGAGGCTCGGTGGGGCTCGGCATGGCGTGGCCAGCCTACCTGAGCGCCTCGCGCAAGCCAGGCTACGACTGTGCGCGGCGCTCGAACATGAACGCACTGGCGCGTGTGTTGGCGGCCAGCTCCTTCACCTTCTTCTTCAGTGAGGCCGCCAGGCTGGAGAGAGAGGCCGGGTGCACGCTCCCGCCCATCTTCCGGCTGTCCAGCACCGCCAAGCTTAGCGTCACCGGGGGTACCTGCACGCTCAGGCCCTTGCGATCCGTGGCCTCGAAGTACCCGCGCTCCAGATCGCTCGCGTCGAACAAGGAGCGCTTCTCCTCGTCGAAGCGGCGGCAGATGGCCTCCAAGGCCCCGGGCTCGACATGCCCCGGGCACACGAGCACGAAGTCATCCCCACCCGCGTGGCCCAGGTGGCTCCCGGACGGCAGCAGGTGCAGGCTCTCCGAGAGCACGCGCGCAGTGAGCCGAAGGAGCTTGTCCCCCTGAGGGAAGCCGTAGCGATCGTTGTACCTGTTGAAGCAGTCCAGATCCCCATAGATGACGGCGAACTCCGCGCCTGGGAGCGCCTGGCGGATCCACCGCTCGATCATTCCGTTCCCCGGCAGGTGCGTCAGGGGGTTGGCCCCCGTGGCCGCGCGCACCTCCAGCTCTGCGGCCCGGGCGATGAGCTGCTTCATCGTCACCGTGCCCAGGAACCTTCCTTGCGCGTCCGTCACCACCACCGGCTCGTAGAGCACCTCCGGTGCACGCTCCATGGCCACCCTGGCCAGCGCGGTGATGGCCAGGGTGTCCTCCACCACGAGCGGCCGCTCATTCGACGCCAGCTCGGAGTTCTGCCGAGTCACCAGGGCCCGGGGCCTCTCTCCCTCGACGATGACGACATGATCCAGCCCTGGGGTGCGGTGGAAGAGCCGCTTCAGCTCCTCGGTCCCCATGCCCGAGTCCACCCAGAGACGCTGGATGACGATGCCACCCACCGTCTCGTCCTCCTCGTCCTTCTGGAAGAGGAGCGCGCGGGTGGCCTCGCGGCGGCGCAGCTCGAACTCCTCGGAAGGGTGGGGGGGATCGCTGGCGGGCCGTGCCACCAGGAAGCCCTGTGCGTGGCGGAGGCCCAGGCGCAGCAGCACGTTCAGCTCGTCCCAGGTCTCCACGCCCTCGGCGATGAGGGTGCAGTCCACGCTGGAGGCGAAGGCGGCCAGCGACTTCACCAGGAACTGCTTGTACCCACTCCGGTGGATGTCCCGCACCAGCGCCTGATCCAGCTTGATGAAGTGCGGCGCGCTGTGCACCAGCGTCACCAGCCCCGAGTGCCCCGCGCCAAAGTCATCCAGGGCGATCCCGAAGCCCTGGCCCATGCACTGGCGCGTGATCTGCTGGAGCTGCTCCAGGTCCGCGAAGGCGCTCGTCTCGGTGATCTCCAGGACGATCTGCCGAGGGCTCACGCCATGCCGCGCGAGCAGCTCCAGGGTGGAGCCGTCCCGAAAGCGCGGATCGCTCAGCACGTCCGGCCCTACGTTGAGGAAGAAGGGGACTCGCCGATGCTCGATCGGCAGCAGGGCGATGCGCCGGACGGCCGCTGTCCAGCATGCCCGCTCCAGCTCCCAGGAGACGCCCTCCACCCGGGCTCTGCTGAAGAGCACGTGCGGCGCCTGCACAGGCCCCACGCCACGTGAGAGCACCTCGTACCCGATGGGCGCTCCGGTCCTCAGATCCACGATGGGTTGGAAGACGGAGGTGATCCGAGGCTCGTCACCATCCCAGAGCCAGGCTGGCGGATCGACGGCACCGCGGGTCAGGGGATGGCTCATGCCTGGAAGATGTAACGGATCCCTCTGACCGCCCGACACCGGGTGAGTGAGCGCCAGTCAACAAACCCGTGGCACGAGCGTCACAAGCGCACGCTCGAACTCTCGGAGGGTGAAGCTCAGGACACTCGCTCTTGCGCGATCCGAGGAGCGGCCTCCGTGCTCTCCGCGACGGGAGCGATGGGAGACAGGCTCTCGGCAGCCACCGGCACGGGAGCGGGTGCAGCGGGCGGTGCCTCGGTCTGGGCGAGCGTCGCCTGGGCCGCCACCGCATCCATTATTTGTCCCTCCTCGAGCTGGGACGTCGAGAGTGCACGGAAGCGACGGGCCAGCGCCGACAGCTCGGCGGCCTTCAGCTGCGCGTGCCCGCTGCGCAGCGACAAGAGCGCCACGCGAGCCCGATCGAGCTGCGCCACCTGCGCTCGCAGCCGCGCGAGGATGCGCTCCCGGCGCAGCTTGAGCTCTCCCAGCCGCTCGATCTCCTCGGCCAGGGAGGACGCGGCGGACTCGAGCTGCCGGCGGGCGATCTCATCGATGGTCGCCTTCGCGGCGCGAAGCAGCTCCTCGCGCTCCTTCTGGAGCTCGGTCTGGGCGCGCTCCTCGAGCTGGGCCTCCACGCCGGCCCACTCGGAGGCCAGCTCCACGGCGTCCCGCGTCATCTTGGACAGCGTCCGAGCCAGCTCCTCACGGGCAGGCTCGCGGGGGAGCTGCGCCAGGGACTGGCCGCACTGCCGGTAGATCGTCAGCGCGCGCTCGGCCAGGGTGTGGAAGTCACCCGAGAGCTGAGGCAGCAGCTCCTCGCAGCGGGCCTCCACGGGATCCGAGGAGAGTGCCAGGTGCGCGGCCACGGAGCTCAAGCCCACGAAGAGGCCCACGACAGCACCGGCCACACCCGCGCCCAGCAGCACGGGGGTGGCCAGATCCGCCAGCCGTGCGAAGAGGATGCGCGCCACCTCCACGCCCCCCAGGGTGAGCCCGGCACACAGGCCCGCGCCCAGCACATAGTTGACGAGGGTGGGGCGCCGCTCGCCCACCTGTCCCTCCGCGCCCCGCTCGTTGAGGTGGGCCCGCACCAGCAGGGCTCCGGCCGTCGCGGCGCTCAGCCCCGCAGTCCAGGCAGGCGCCATGCCCAGGGCGTAGGGCAGGGCGGGCAGCAGCACTCCCAAGATCGACAGCAGGAGCCGGTCCCACTTGTCCCCCCGGGCCACGGCCAGCAGGGTGCCGGCGATGGCGAGGTAGGCCAGGGGCACCGGCAGCCCGGCCTTGAGACTGGCCAGGTGCAGGAGGCCAGCGCCGGCTCCGGCAGCCAGCGCGAGGGTGACGTTTCGCTCGAAGGTTTCGCGGTGGTGGAGTTGCAGCACAGTGGCAGACATCGGGGCTCCGACGCGGAGGGCGAGAGAAAGGTTCCCGTTGGAACGCGTGGAGGAATAAAAAGGTCTGTGGATGACGACCTCTGGCCTCCCCGAGACGATGCGAGCGCTGTGCCTCACGGCCTACGACGGTCGTCCGGAGTCACTCCAGATGACGGAGCTGCCCGTACCGAAGCCCGGCCCCGGCCAGGTGCTGGTGCGAGTGGCCGCGGCCCCCATCAACCCCTCGGACCTGATGTTCGTCAGAGGACTCTATGGCGTGAAGAAGCCGCTGCCGGCGGTGCCCGGCTTCGAGGGCAGCGGGAAGGTGGTGGCGGCGGGGAGCCTGGCGGGGCGGCTCCTGGTGGGGCGGCGGGTGGGATGTGTGCCCTTGCCGACCATGAACGGGACCTGGGCCGAGTACGTGGTCGCTCCGATGGGGCAGTGCATCCCCTTGCTGCCGCGCATCAACGATGAGCAGGGCGCCAGCTTCTTCGTGAACCCGTTCTCGGCGTGGGCGCTGATGGATCAGGCGCGGCGGGGGAAGCACCGGGCGCTGGTGCAGAGCGCGGCGGCGAGCACGCTGGGGCGAATGCTGCTGAAGCTGGCACAGAAGGAGAAGCTCCCGATCGTGAACGTGGTGCGCCGGGCCGAGCAGGAGGAGCTGCTGCGCAAGCTCGGGGCCGAGCACGTGGTGAACAGCAGCGAGCCCGAGTTCGAAGAGCGGCTGCGGCTCCGCTGCCAGGAGCTGGGGGTGTCGCTGGCCTTCGATGCGGTGGCGGGGCCGATGACGGGCCACCTCGCCCGGGCGCTGGTGGATGGGGGCACGGTCATCGTCTACGGGGGACTCTCCGAGCAGGAGTGCCGCATCCACCCGCAGGAGTTCATCTTCCACGGCAAGAAGCTCGAGGGCTTCTGGCTCTCGGACTTCTTCAAGGGACGCTTCGGGAAGGATCAACTCCGGGCGCTGGTGGACGTGCCCATGTTGGTGGGAAAGGACTTCGAGACGCCCGTCCGCGCGAAGCTGCCGCTGGAGTCCGCGGGTGAGGCGCTGCGCATCGCCGCCTCGGACATGACGGCGGGCAAGGTGTTCTTCACGCCGAACGGCACGAAGTCCTGAGAGCTCAGCTCTTGGCGCGGGAGATGGGGCCGACCTTGCCTTTGACTACCTTCAGGTAGTCCGCCGGGGCGATGAGGATCTGCGTCCCACGCACTCCGGCAGACACCGAGATCACGTCGAAGAGCTCCACCGTCTCCTCCACGAAGACGGGGTACTCCTTCTTGCCGCTGATGGCTGTCACCCCGCCGCGGATGAAGCCCGTGAGCGGCTGCAGCTCCTTGAGCGGCACCGTGTCCACCTTCCGGTCCCCGCTCAGCTTCGCCAGCGCCTTCAGGTCCAGCTCCCCATCGCCCGGCACCACGGCCATCAGCACGCCCGTCCGGTCCCCGCGCGCCACCAGCGTCTTGAAGACCTGCTCCGCCGGCAGCCCCACCTTCGCGGCGACCGTCTCCGCGGAGAGATCCTCCGGATCCACCTCGTACTCGCGCAGCTCGTACTGGATGCCCAGCGTGTCCAGCAGACGGGCGGCGTTCGTCTTCACGGCGTCAGATCCCCAGCGCCTGGGAGGCCGCCTTCACCCTCGCCAGCGCATCCTCGGGAGTCGTGCCCACCGCGGACAGGTGGCCCATCTTCCGGCCCTTGCGCGCATCGCGCTTGCCATACAGGTGCAGCCGTACACCCGGCATCGCCAGCACCTGCTCGAAGCGCGGCCCACCCTTCTGCAGCCACAGGTCTCCCAGCAGGTTCACGATGGCCGCCGGCCGCACCACCTCCACCGAGCCGAGC
>NZ_DASPHO010000663.1:0-2228 GCF_035629615.1 Hyalangium sp.
GAGCGAGACGAGCATGGCGTGTCGGGCCTCTACCCGATTTCAGCGCCCCTGGGGCGACTTTTCAGAACACGAAGAGGGCCCCCACGCCTGAGCAGGGCCACTCCTCCGGCCATCGCATCCAGAGGTAAGTGTCTGAAAACAGGAGGAATATTCGGAGCAGGGAGGCAGTGGAGTGTGCATGCGCGCCTCACGGGTCGCTTGGGTGGGACAGAGGCGGTGAGCGGCAGGGGCAGAGGCGAACAGGAGGCGCGCCCGGTATACACTCCACACCCACGCGACGAGCCAGCGGCACGCCAGACCAGGGCCCGTCCCTTGGACTCATGAGGACGGGATGCTGTTGCTGCTGTCTGTCGCCACGTGGCTCACCACTGCGAACCCTCAGCTCGAGGAGGGCCGCGCCCTCTTCCAGTCCCTGCGCTATGAGCGTGGCGTGGGCACCGTCCTGGCGGTGCAGGCCTCCAGCGACTCGCGCGCGGCGGACCAGGCGCCCTGGGCCTCGGAGACACGGGAGCTGGACGCGCGGGCCCGGCGCAAGGCGCTTCAGTCCCACTTCCTCATTGGCGGCGCGCTCGTGGGCGGCGCGGGCGCGGTCGTCCTGCTCACGGCCTTCTGAATGGACTCCTCGACGGGCATCCCCCTGGGGCGCTACCTCCTCGGCGAGAAGCTCGCCAGCGGGGGCATGGGGGAGGTGTTCATCGCGGTCCAGCACGGCCTGGATGGCTTCGAGAAGCCGCTGGCCATCAAGCTGCTGCTGCCCCACCTCATCGAGGAGCAGCAGGTGGTGAAGATGTTCCTCGACGAGGCGCGGCTGTGCGCGCGGATGAACCACCCCAACATCGTCCAGATCCTGGATCTCGGGCGAGAGGAGGGGCGCTACTTCCTCGCCATGGAGCTGGTGCACGGCGTCTCGCTGGTCCGGCTGGTGCGGGTGCTGGCCCAGCAGCAGCGCACGCTGAGCGCGCCGCTCATCCTCCATGTGGCGCGAGGGCTGCTGGATGCGCTGCACTACGCGCACACGCTCGCCGGGCCGGACGGCAAGCCGCTGGGGCTCATCCACCGGGATGTGACGCCGCACAACATCCTGGTGTCCGTCAACGGCGAGGTGAAGCTCACCGACTTCGGCATCGCCAAGGTGCAGGCGGCCGTGGGGCAGACGCGGCCGGGCGTGGTGCGGGGCAAGATGGACTACCTGTCGCCGGAGCAGCTGCGCTTCCAGCGGCTGGACTCGCGGGTGGATCTGTTCGCGGCGGGGCTCACCCTCTACTTCCTGGCCACCGGGCGCTCCGCGTTCTCGCGCCACAGCACCCAGGAGACGCTGAAGGCCCTGCAGAACGAGCCGCTGCCATTCCTGGACCTGCTGCGGCCGGATCTGCCGCGAGCGCTGGTGGAGGCCATCTCCCGGGCCACCGAGAAGGACCCCAACCGTCGCTTCCCCTCCGCGCGGGCCTTCCGCGACGCGCTGCCCCCGCCCTCCGCCGAGGAGCGCGCCGAGGTGCTGGGAGCGCTGGTGACCGAGGTCTGCCCCGCGGTGGTGGTGACGCTCGATCGTGCCTCGCGCACCCTGGTGGCGATGAATGCCACCTCGAGCACCAGCGTCCCCCCCTTACCCAAGCCGGAGACCCAGAGCCTCAGCCTCTCCGTGCCCATGGGCGAGCCGCACGTGGGGACGATCACCGAGACGCTCTCGCTGGCCGGGACGGTCGCCGCGCCTGTGATGGCGGAGCTGGGGACCTCGGTCGTTCCAGAGCTGGCGTCCTCCTACACGCCGGCCCTGGAGGCCCAGCGCAACAGCACCCTGGCCTTGGAGGCGCCGCCCCCGCTGAGCCGTCGGCACCAGCGGAGGATGTGGGCGGCCGCACTGGGGGGGCTGCTCGTGCTCGCGGCCCTCGGGGTGGGTTGGTGGGTGAGCCGCTCGGGCTCGCAGACATCTCAGGAGAAGCTCGAGAGCCCTCAGCCGCCTGATACGACGCGCCCAGGCAGTCAGGTGCCCTCCAGTGGCACGGAGGGGAGCGGGCCCGGGCAGGAGGAGTCCCCTCCCATCCTCGGAGGCAAGGAAGAGGCCAGGGAAGAGACGGAGGAACCCTCTCCGCCCGTCGTGGCAGCCCCGGATCCCGTGACGCCTCCGCCGACACCGCCCAAGCCACCGGAGCCGCGACGTCCCCCGGCAGTGGGCTTCCTCACGGTGGACGCCGTCCCCTGGGCGAACATCACCATCGAGGGAAAGCCCG
>NZ_DASPHO010000664.1:0-3034 GCF_035629615.1 Hyalangium sp.
TCACCAGGTGGATGCCCAGCAGGCCCGCCAGCACCGTCATCATCAGCAGCCACACCAGCCCCGTGCCCGCCCCGCTGGATGCCACGAAGGGCACCGTCAGCAGCACGATGCCTCCCGCGATCGCGGCGTTGATCATGTGCCGGCCCGGCAGCAGCAGCGGCTTGCCGGAGAGCGTTCCTCGCAGCTTGGCCCAGGCGACGATGGAGCCTGTGAAGGTGAGCGCGCCCACGGCCACGCCCACCCAGATCTCCACCCTGGCGACGATATACGCCGCCCCCTGCAGCTCGTGCCCGGAGCCAGGCGCCAGGTACGAGGAGATGCCCACCAGCACGGCCGCCAGTCCCACGAAGCTGTGGAGGATGGCGACCAGCTCCGGCATGCCCGTCATCTCCACCCGGCGTGCCAGCACGGCCCCGATGGCAGAGCCGACCAGCACCGAGCCGGCCAGCAGCGCCATCCCCGTGCCGAGCGCGCCGTCGGTCGACCGGAACCACGTCACGCCGGCCACACCCACGGCCAGCGCCATACCGATCATGCCGTACAGGTTGCCGCGCGCGGCGGTCTCCTGCTTGGACAGGCCGCCGAGGCTGCGGATGAAGAGTACCCCCGACAGGAGGTAGACAATGGCGCTGTCGCCGTTCATGCGCCACCTCTGGGGTTCCGCCGGAACATCTTCAGCATGCGTTGGGTCACCAGGAAGCCACCCGCCACGTTGATCGCGGCCAAGAACACGGCGATCGCGCCCAGAATGGAGGCCAGGTTCACCTGCTCCCCTATCTGCAGCATGCCGCCGATGATGATGATGCCGCTGATCGCGTTGGTGACGCTCATCAGGGGCGTATGCAGGGCAGGGGTGACGCTCCAGATCACCTGCCAGCCAACGAAGCAGGCCAGGATGAAGACGGTGAAGTGCTGGAGGAAGTCCTGGGGAGCAAAGCGGCCCAGGACGAACAGCACGCCAATCACCACCAGGCCGCCGATCGTCGTCCCCCAGGCGCGGCGCGAGGGAGCCATGATGGCCTGCTGCTGAGGCTTGGCATCCGCGGGCGGAGGTTTCGGCTTCGCAGGCGCGGCGGGCGAGGGCTCCTTGCGCGGCGGCGGCGGCAGCAGCTCGCCTCCGTGCGTGAGGAGCGCCGGGCGCACCACGTCGTTCTCCAGATCGACGCGGAACTTCTCCCCCGCTCCCATCTCGGTGATCAGGTGGACGAGGTTGTTCGCGAAGAAGCGGCTCGCGGTGCCGGCCATG
Organism: Hyalangium sp.; assembly: GCF_035629615.1. Lineage (GTDB taxonomy): Bacteria > Myxococcota > Myxococcia > Myxococcales > Myxococcaceae > Hyalangium. The sequence goes on from NZ_DASPHO010000664.1 coordinate 1,247, forward strand.
CGGCTGGCCAGATCCGTGTAGCCGATGATCTTGATCCCGTTGAACTCGACGATCTCTCCCGGCTGGCACAGCTCGCAGTTGCCGCCCTGCTCGGCGGCCATGTCCACCACGATGGAGCCGGGCTTGAGCTTCTCCACCACGTCGCGCGGCAGGAGGATCGGCGCGCGCGTGCCGGGCACGAGCGCGGTGGTGATGATGATGTCCACCTCGGCGGCCTGCTTGCGGAAGAGGGCCATCTCCGCCTCGATGAACTCCTTGCTCATCGTCTTGGCGTAGCCGCCTCCACCCTCGCCGCTCTCCTGGATCTCCACCTGGAGGAAGGCGGCGCCCAGGCTCTCCACCTGCTCGCGAGCTGCGGCGCGCACGTCGAAGGCGCGCACCTCCGCGCCCAGGGCCTTGGCGGCGGCAATGGCAGCCAGCCCCGCGACACCGGCGCCGATGATGAGCACGCGGGCCGGAGGCATGGCACCCGCGGCGGTGATCTGCGGACTGAAGAAGCCCTGGTAGTGCTGCGCGGCCTCGATGACGGCCCGGTAGCCCGCCAGGTTCGCCATGGAGCTGAGCACGTCCATCTTCTGGGCGCGTGTCACCCGGGGGATGCGCTCCAGAGCAATGGCCGACAGCTTGAGCGACTGGAGGACCGGGGGAAGCTCCGGGTTGCGCTCCGGCTGCAGCAGAGAGATCAGCGTCGTGCCCGGGCGGGCGTGCGAGGCCTCGTCTGCCGTCGGGGGCCGCACCTTCACGACGACGTCCGAGTCCTTCCAGAGCGAGTCCGCCGTGTCGGCGATCGTCGCGCCCGCGGCCAGGTATGCGTCATCCGGGATGCCAGAGTCAGTGCCCGCACCCTTCTCGACCTGGACCTCGAAGCCGAGCTCGCGGAGCTTGCGGATGGACTCGGGGGTGGCAGCGACGCGCCGCTCACCAGGGAGGATTTCTCGAGGGACACCGATACGAATTGCCGGCCTCCTTGCCGAAAGTGCGCGGAAGATAGCCGCAAACGGCGGCAACCCCTACGAGAGAACAACCCGGCAGGTACCGGGGAGCCTTGCTGCCTCGAAGGTTGGCGCCCCATCGAGTGAGGACGGGAGGGGACCGGACGATCTCTAGGGGAGGGAGGGGAGGGGCGAGCGTGGCCCCTCTCGGCAGGGACTAGATGTCATCGTCGTCATCGTCACCGTCGTCATCATTGCCGACGGTCAGCGTGCAGTCGGAGTCCTCCAGGGCTTTCTGGAGGAAGCTCTTCGCGATGTCCTCGCCATTGATGTTCAGGGAGAAGGTGACCTTGTCGCCGCCCACGCTGGCCCCCTCGCCCAGCTGGAGTGAGCCGCCCAGCGCCACGGCGTCCCCTCGGACTCGCGCATTCTTCTGGAGGTGGAGCTCCCCTCCGAGCGCGACCACGTCCCCCTTCACCTCCGCGCCCTCCTCGACGATGACCTTGCCGCGGATGGCGACCACGTCGTCCACCACCGCGCCCTTGCGGATCACCACGTCGCCGTCGACTGCCACCGCATCCTTGGCCTTCTCACCCGCCTTCAGGATCAGGTCCGAGCCCTGGACAGCCCGGGAGCCATTCTTCGAGTGGACGGCGCAGACGACCTTGGGAGCAGAACCCTCTTTGGGGGCCGCGGCCTGTGGGTTCGCTGTGTCCTCGGCCAGGGCGGGCAAGGCCAAGAAGGTGGCGAGGGCCAGGGTGGGGAGGGACATCGAGCGCATCGGCAGGCTCCGGTGAGAGGGGTACCCGCTGCCTACGAAGAGGCCCCGTGCCGATTGCCTGGGCTCAGGGCGTCA
>NZ_DASPHO010000665.1:0-16846 GCF_035629615.1 Hyalangium sp.
AGGCCCGCGTGGACCAGACGATCACCGCCTTCCGGCTGCGCGGCCACCTGCGCGCCACGCTGGACCCGCTCGGCCGCCCCCGCCCGCCCCTGGAGCATGTGGCAGACATGCCCATGGTGGACGAGAAGCACTTCTCCTCCCTGGAGATGGAGCAGCCCATCGAGAGCGGCGCCGTCTTCACCGAGCCCCGCGTCAAAGTCTCGGAGCTGCTCTCCCGGCTGCGCCGCACCTACAGCGGCTCCATCGGCGTCGAGTTCATGCACATGCTCGACAGCGAGCGCCGGCGCTGGCTCATGCAGCGCATGGAGCTGAGCGAGAACCGGATGCAGTTCTCGGTGGAGGAGCAGCGCCACCTGCTCACCCTGCTCTCCAAGGCCGAGGGCTTCGAGAACTTCCTCCACACCAAGTATGTGGGCGTGAAGCGCTTCAGCCTGGACGGGGGTGAGAGCCTCATCCCCATGCTGGACTCCGTCCTCGAGGTGGGCGGCGACATGAACCTCAAGGAGGTCGTCATCGGCATGGCCCACCGCGGCCGCCTCAACGTGCTGACGAACATCCTCCACAAGAGCCCGGACGAGATCTTCAGCGAGTTCGAGGGACCGGCGGACCCGAAGGCCTACATGGGCCGCGGAGACGTGAAGTACCACATGGGCTTCTCCTCCGATCACACCACGCGCAGCGGGGCCCACATCCACCTGTCGCTGGCCTTCAACCCCAGCCACCTGGAGGCGGTGGATCCGGTGGTGGAGGGCCGCGTGCGCGCCAAGCAGGACCGCAGCGGGGACAAGGAGCGCAGCCGGGTGATGCCGCTGCTCATCCACGGGGATGCGGCCTTCATGGGCCAGGGCGTCATCTCGGAGACGCTCAACCTGGCGCGGCTGCAGGGCTACGAGACGGGCGGGACGATCCACATCGTCATCAACAACCAGGTGGGCTTCACCACCGATCCGCACGACTCGCGCTCCTCCATCTACTCCACCGCCATCGCGCAGATGCTGGATGTGCCCGTCTTCCACGTGAACGGGGATGACCCGGAGGCCTGCGTCCATGTGGCGCGGCTGGCCGCCGAGTTCCGGCAGCAGTTCAAGAGCGACGTCGTCATCGATCTCATCTGCTACCGGCGCTACGGGCACAACGAGGGGGACGATCCGTCCTTCACCCAGCCTCACATGTACGAGCTCATCCGCAAGCAGCCCACGGTGCGGACGCTGTACGCCAAGGCGCTGGCCGAGCGCGGCCGCCTCACCCCCGAGGAGTCCGAGGCCGTCAAGCAGGCCTGCCTCAAGGAGTTCGAGGACGCGCTCACCCGCATCAAGCAGGCGCGCCAGTTCAAGGAGCCCAGCGCCCTGGAGGGCCTGTGGAAGCCCTACAAGGGCGGCTCGACGAAGAACGCCCCGGAGGTGCCCACCGCGGTGGACAAGGGCCGGCTGCGCGAGGCGCTGAAGAAGCTGGCCGAGGCCCCCGAGGGCTTCAACGTCCACCCCGTGGTAGAGCGCACGGTGCTGAAGAAGCGCCAGTCCATGCTGGAGAGCGAGGAGCTGCTCTGGTCCGAGGGCGAGGCGCTGGCCTACGCCACGCTGCTCTCCGACGGCCACCCGGTGCGCCTGTCCGGCCAGGATAGCGAGCGCGGCACCTTCAGCCACCGCCACTCCGTGCTGCACGACGTGAAGACGGGGGCGCGCTTCGTGCCGCTGCAGCAGTTCTCCACCGGCCGCGCCTCCTTTCAGGTCTACAACAGCCCGCTGTCCGAGATGGCCGTCATGGGCTTCGAGTACGGCTACAGCATGGACGTGCCGGACGGGCTGACGATCTGGGAGGCGCAGTTCGGCGACTTCGCCAACGGCGCGCAGATCATCATCGACCAGTTCATCGCCGCCGGTGAGGCCAAGTGGCGCCGGCTGTCAGGGCTGACGCTGCTGCTGCCGCACGGCTACGAGGGCCAGGGCCCGGAGCACTCCAGCGCCCGCTTGGAGCGCTTCCTCAGCCTGTCCGCCGAGGACAACCTGCAGGTGTGCTACCCCACCACGCCCGCGCAGATCTTCCACCTGCTGCGCCGCCAGGTGGTGCGCCCCTACCGCAAGCCGCTCGTCATCATGTCGCCCAAGAGCCTGCTGCGCCGCCCGGAGGCGTTCAGCAAGCTGGACGAGCTGGCCACGGGCCGCTTCCAGGAGGTCATCCCCGACCGGAAGGAAGTGGATCCCGCCGGTGTCACCCGGCTGCTGCTGTGCTCCGGCAAGGTGTACTACGATCTGGTGAAGGCCCGGGACGAGCAGAAGGCGTGGAACATCTCCATCGTCCGCGTGGAGCAGCTCTACCCGTTCCCCTTCGACACGCTGGCCGGGCTCGTCTCCAGCATGCCGAAGCTGGCCGAGCTCTTCTGGGTGCAGGAGGAGCCTCGCAACGCCGGTGGGTGGTATTTCATGTTCCCCCGCCTGCATGACATGGCATCCTCCCGCGCCAGCGGTCCTGTCAAGGTGGGCTACATCGGGCGGGCGGATGCCGCCAGTCCGGCCACCGGCTTCACGAAGACCCACGACTACGAGCAGCACCTCATCGTGGAGGAAGCCATCCTCCGAGGAACCAAGAATGGCCGTTGAACTGAAAGTCCCGCCCCTGGGCGAGTCCATCACCGAAGCCGTCGTCGGCAAGTGGAACAAGAAGAAGGGCGACACCGTCGCCGCGGATGAGCCGCTCGTCGTGCTCGAGACGGACAAGGTGACCATCGACGTGCCGTCCCCCGCGGCCGGCGCGCTGGCCCAGCTCTCCTTCAAGGAGGGTGACAAGGTCCGCGTCGGCGACGTGCTCGGCCTCATCGAGGCCAATGGCGCCGCCGCCGCGGCTCCGCCCGCCTCCACCCCGGCGCCCGCCGCTCCCCCAGCGCCGGCGGCCGCGGCTCCCGCTGCCCCCGCCTCCGAGGCGCGCATGACGCCCACGGCCCGGAACATGGCGGCGGCCAACAACGTGGATGTCACGCAGCTCCAGGGCTCGGGCTCGGGCGGCCGCATCACCAAGGACGACGTGCTCGGCCAGCTCACCAAGGGCACGCAGGCGCCCGCCCCGGCACCCTCGGCCCCGCAGGCGCCCTCGGGTCCTCGGCCCAACGCGGCCCGCGAGGAGCGCGTGCGGATGACGCCGCTGCGCAAGCGCGTGGCCGAGCGCCTCCTCCAGGCCCAGTCCACCGCCGCCATCCTCACCACCTTCAACGAGGTGGACATGGGCGAGGTGATGGCCCTGCGCAAGAAGTACAACGAGAAGTTCCAGGCGAAGCACGGCGTGAAGCTGGGCTTCATGAGCTTCTTCGCCCGCGCCTCCATCGAGGCCCTCAGGGCCTTCCCGCAGGTCAACGCCGAGATCGAGGGCGAGGACGTCGTCTTCAAGCACTACTACGACATCGGCGTGGCGGTGTCCGGCTCGCGCGGCCTGGTGGTGCCGGTGCTGCGCGACGCGGACAAGCTGTCCCTGGCGGAGCTGGAGAAGAAGATCGGCGACGCCGGCCTGCGCGCCCGCAACGACAAGCTCACCCTGGCGGAGCTGCAGGGCGGCACCTTCACCATCTCCAACGGCGGCATCTTCGGCTCCATGCTGTCCACGCCCATCCTCAACCCGCCGCAGACGGGCATCCTGGGCATGCACAACATCGTGGACCGGCCCGTGGTGCGGGACGGACAGATCGTCATCCGGCCCATCATGTACGTGGCGCTCTCGTACGATCACCGGCTGGTGGATGGCCGCGAGGCGGTCCAATTCCTCGTTCGTGTCAAGGAGTGCATCGAGGACCCGGAGCGGCTGCTGCTCGAGGTGTGATGCCCCGAACGTTTCAATTCCACACGGGCATCTGGACTTGAAGCGCGAGGGTTCACTACAACTCAGAGTGCCTCCCGGTAGTCGGGGGGCTGAAGAACCCGGGGGGCTCCGGCGCCGCCCGCTACGAAGGACGTACAATGGCAACTGGTACCGTGAAGTGGTTCAACGATGCGAAGGGCTTCGGCTTCATCACGCAGGACGGGGGTGGCGAGGACGTGTTCTGCCACCACACTGCGATCAACATGGATGGCTTCCGCACCCTTCAGGAGGGGCAGAAGGTCCAGTTTGAGGTGACGAAGGGCCCCAAGGGCCTTCAGGCCCAGAACGTCCGCGCCGGCTAGGCGCGGAGCCCCGCCACTCCTCACGGACTGGCGGGTGAATCGAGGCCCGGTCCCCCTTGGCGGGAGCCGGGCCTCTCTCTTTGCGGCGCTCGCTACAGGTGCTTCTGGAAGTAGCCCAGCACCCGCTCGTACTGGCGCTGGGTGACGAGCGGATCCGGCACCATGTGCGTCAGCCCGCTGAGCGGCAGCAGCTCGTGCGGCTTGCCCGCCAGGAAGAGCGCGTGGGAGAGCTTGAGGGTGTGGAAGAAGTAGACGTTGTCGTCCGCCGTGCCGTGGATGAGCAGCAGCGGGGCAATGGGCTTGCCGGGCTCCTGGGCGTAGGTGAGCAGGGAGCTCTTCTCGTAGGCCTCTGGGTGCTGCTCGGGGAGCCCCAGGTAGCGCTCGGTGTAGTGGGTGTCGTAGTCGCGCCAGTCCACCACGGGCGCGCCAGCCACCGCGGCCTTGAAGACGTCCGGGCGCTTGAGGGCGGCGAGCGCGGCCATGTAGCCGCCGAAGCTCCAGCCATAGATGCCCACCCGTGACAGATCCAGCTCGGGCACCTTCTCCGCCAGGCCCTTGAGGGCGGCGATCTGGTCATCCAGGGTGATGGTGGCGAAGTCGTACTTCACCGTGCGCTCCCAGGTGGCGGTGCGCAGCGGGGTGCCGCGCCCGTCGAGCTTGACGATGAGGAAGCCCTGGTCCGCCAGCCACTGGTTGAGCAGGTTCTCCGCCATGCCACGGCGCACCACGGTGGCGGTGGGGCCCGCGTACACATAGAGGATGGCGGGCAGCTTCGCTCCGGGCTTCAGGCCCTTGGGGTAGGTGACGGAGGCGTGGAAGCCCTCCTTGCCCACCTGGAAGAAGCGGGTGGTCGGGGTGAAGGGCGGCGCGGCGGCCACGGAGGGCAGCTCCCCCACGCTGGCGCCATCCGGCCGCAGCACCTGGAAGCGCGGCATGGAGGTGTCCGTCTGGGTCATGGCGACGAGCAGCCCGCCCTGCTTGGAGACGGTGACGGGCATCTCGTAGGCGGGAGCGGGTGTACCGGTGGAGATCTTCTCGGGCGCGCCGCCGTCCTTCACGCGCCAGAGGTAGCTCTCGGTGGGGTTGGCATCCCCGTGGAAGTAGAGGGTGCGGTCCTTCTCGACGAAGCGCGCCAGGCCCCGGAATCCAGCGCTCGGCTTCACCCACGAGCGCGCGAGGCTGCCATCCGCGTTGCGCAGCTCCACCTCGGGGCCACCGTTGCGCTCGGTGTACCAGAGGAAGCCGCTGCCATCCTCGAGCCACCGTGGGAAGGCCTGCTCCAGGTTGAGCCAGGCGTCGTCCTTCTCCGTGAGCAGCAGGCGCGTCTTGCCGGTGCGTGGCTCCACCGCGAGGAGCTGCTCCTCCGTCTGCGTCCGGTTCTGCACCAGCACCGTCAGCGGCCCCCCCTTCTGCCACGCCACGGTGGCCAGGTATGGGTACGCCTTCGAGTCCCAGTCCACCCACACCGTCTTGCCACCGGTGATGGGGGTGATGCCCAGGCGCACCACGGCGTTGGCCTTGCCCGGCCGCGGGTACGGGAAGGTGTTGCCGCCCTTCTCGGGGTGCATCACGTCGACGATGGTGAGCTTCTCGACGGCGGAGGTGTCGGACTCGGTGTAGGCGATGAGCTTCGCGTCCGGGCTCCACCAGTAGCCGGAGAAGCGGCTCATCTCCTCCTGGGCGACGAACTCGGCCAGGCCGTGCGTCTTCTCCTCCGTGCCTCCCTTCGTGACGCGCTGCTCCTTGTTGGTGGCCAGGTCGATGCGGAACACATCGTTGTCCCGCACGTAGGCGATCTGCTTGCCGTCCGGAGAGAAGTGCGGATCGATGATGCCCGGGCCCGTCTTCAGCTCCGTCACCTTCCCGGTGGAGCGCTCGACGAGGTAGAGCTTGCCAGAGAGGCTCACGAGGATGCGCTCGCCGTCCTCGGACAAGTTATAGGTGGTGAAGCCTCGGGTGCTCACGCGCATGCGCTCGCGCCGGGCCTTCTCCTCCACGGAGAGCGTCTCCTCGGCTCCCTTGAGGAGGGCCTCTGGAGTGAGCAGCTCCTTCGTGGCGCCGGTGGCCACGTCGAAGGCGAAGAGCGTCTGCGTGGCGGACGTAGGCTGGGCCCGCAGGAAGAGGAGGGTCTTCTCGTCCGGGGTGATGCGCGGCTTGCCGGGGCGGCCGCTCATGAAGCGGCGCGTCTCGGAGTACTGGCGGAGGAAGGTGTCGGGCTTCCGTTCGGACATAGGCTTGGTGGGAGGGGTCTGGGCGAGGACCGGGAGGCTCACGAGGAGGAGCACGGCGGCGGCGAGGTGGCGCATGCGATGCTGGGGCCCCAGGAGGGCCCGCACTCCTTTCACGTCGAAGGGGCGCGAAGCCTACACTCCCTGGCTCCACGCATCCGGTGGGAAAGCACAGACCTGTGAGGTTATTCCCCTGATGGACCCCGAAGCCCCGCTCCACCTGCGCCTTGCCGGCGTCATCCGCCTGTCGCTCTCTGGCGGCCGGGGGCCCTCGGACGCCTATGTCTTCGATCCGCACCGGCTCGCCCTGCCCTCCTGGGCGTGCGCGCTCGGAGAAGGCGGGGCGCCTGCGCTGCTGGTGAGCCTGGATCGGCACCTGGATGTGGTGCCGCCTCGCCAGCCCGAGGCCGTGCCGGACCGGTCCGCGGGCCTGCGCGCCCTGGACGAGCACGCGCGGTGGGCGCTGGACGTGCGCAACTACGATCACATCCTCGCCGCCATGGAGGCAGGGCTGGTGGGGGACGCGCTGCTCATCGCCCGGACGCGCCCGCGGGGCGCCTTGGAGCGGGACTCCTACCGGGACACGCGGGGGCGAGAGCACCGGCTGGTGGTGGTGCCCACGGTGGACCGGGCCGCGGAGGCGTTCCGGGCTCCCGCGCCGGGGGATGCGGTGCGCGAGGTGATGGAGCGCGCAGAGCGGGTGCTGCTCGATGTGGACCTGGACTGCTTCACGACGCCGAGCGATGCGGACCCAACGACGGTGCTGCCCTGGCCCCGAAGCATCATCCGCGAGTTCCTGCTGCCCGAGGGCTCCGGGCCCTTCTGGGAGGCCGTGCTGGAGAACGCTGTAGCGCTCACGCTCGCCCGGGAGCCGCACCACTGCGGCGGGCTGCTGGCCTCAGGTGAGCTGTTCCGAGAGGTGGCCGAGGTGCTGTTCCGAGAGCTGCTCCACGCCGAGCCTCCGTGAGGCGCCGCCGGCTCCCTCCAACCACCCGCGGCGTCCAGCTGCTGGGACCTTCCTCGCAACGAGACACGGAGATGAGTTTGGCCTCATCCAGACAACACTCCAGAGAGGTGAGAGCGGAACCCAACGGAACGAGGGTGACGCTGGACCCATGGGAGGGGGCCATGTATATGTCGAGCTGTTCATCTCTCTCGCGTTAACCGGGAGCTGCCTTGCCCTCTCGCATCGCCATCAATGGGTTCGGCCGTATTGGCCGCCTTGCTCTGCGCGCCGCTGTCGATCGTCAGATGTCAGCGAGCGCCTCACCTCTCAAGTCCAGCGTCGAGATCGTCCACATCAACGAGCACAAGGGGGGGGCCAAGACGGCGGCCTATCTCCTCGAGTTCGACAGTGTGCATGGCCGGTGGCACCACCAGATCGAGGCCTCCGACTCGGCCATCCAGGTGGACTCCTCCCGTATTGGCTTCAGCAGTGCCTCCACCCCTGGCGAGGTCGCCTGGGACTCCCTGGGTGTGGACATCGTCATCGAGAGCACGGGCAAGTTCCTCACGCCGGAGACGCTCGAGCCCTACTTCAAGCGAGGCGTGCGCAAGGTGATCGCCGCCGCTCCCGTGCACCAGGGGGCGCTCAACATCGTGATGGGCATCAACGATCACCTCTACAAGCCCACCGAGCACCACCTGCTGACGGCGGCCTCTTGCACCACCAACTGCCTGGCCCCTGTCGTCAAGGTCATTCATGAGACCTTCGGCATCCGCCACGGTGTCGTCACCACGGTGCACGATGTGACCAACACCCAGACGGTCGTCGATGCCCCCCACAAGGATCTCCGGCGGGCTCGCTCCGCGCTGATGTCGCTCATCCCCACCAGCACGGGCTCGGCCAAGGCGATCGGGCTCATCTACCCGGAGCTGCAGGGCAAGCTGAACGGCCTCGCCGTCCGCGTCCCCCTGTTGAACGCCTCCCTGACGGACTGCGTCTTCGAGGTCGCGCGCCCCACCTCCGTGGAGGAGGTCAACGCCTCCCTGAAGGCCGCAGCGCAGGGCCCGCTCAAGGGCATCCTCGGCTTCGAGTCCCGGCCCCTGGTCTCCGTCGACTACGTCAACGATCCCCGCTCCAGCATCATCGATGGCCTGTCCACCCTGGTCGTCGATGGCACCCAGGTGAAGATCCTCGCCTGGTATGACAACGAGTTCGGGTACGCGAACCGCCTGATCGAGCTTGTGGCCAAGGTCGCGGCGAGCCTCTGAGAGGAGACAAACTCCCCGTGCCTCCCATCAAAGACGCAGCCCGCGTTCTCTCCATCACTCTCCCCTACATGGGCTTCGAGCTCACGGACGGCGCGATCCGGATGATGATCGTGCTCACGTTCCACGAGATGGGGTACAGCGCCTTCCAGATCGCCGGGCTCTTCCTGCTCTACGAGATCGCAGGCATCGTCACCAACTTCGTGGGGGGGTGGCTGGGCTCCAACCTGGGGCTGGAGAAGATCCTCGTGGCGGGGCTGGCGCTGCAGGTGGTCGCCATGGGCATGCTCACGGTAGGGCAGTCATGGCTCACCGTGCCCTATGTCATGATCACCCAGGGCCTCTCGGGGATGGCCAAGGATCTGGTCAAGGTCAGCTCGAAGAGCAGCCTCAAGTTCATCATCCCTGACAAGTCGGACTCGGCCCTCTTCAAGTGGGTGTCCATCATCACGGGCTCGAAGAATGCCTTGAAGGGGGTGGGCTTCTTCCTGGGCGGCGTGCTGATGGTCGTCACGAGCATGCAGGTGGCCATGGCCATCATGGCCGTGTGCCTCGCGGTGGGCATCTTCTTCACCCTGCCGGCGCTGCCCAAGAATCTCGGGAGATCCCACAAGCCGCTCGATATCCGCTCCCAGTTCAAGAAGACGAAGGCCATCCACGTCCTGTCAGGCGCCCGCTTCTTCCTCTTCGGCTCGCGGGATGTCTGGTTCGTGATCGGGCTCCCCGTCTTCCTCCAGGAGGTGCTGGGTTGGAGCTACACGTTCACCGCGGGCTTCATGGGCGCGTGGATCATCGGCTATGGGATGTCGCAGACGGCGGTCTCCCGGTTCTTCGATGGGGGACGGCTCGCCATCTCCATGGGCCACGAGTCGGTCGCCTTCTGGACGGCCTCCCTCATTCTCTTCCCCACCCTGATCATCCTCGCCCTCTCCGTCGGCTTCGACCCGGGCTTTGTGCTCATGGTGGGGTTGATGGGGTACGGCGTCTTCTTCGCCGTCAACTCGATCATCCACTCCTTCCTGGTGCTGGTGTACAGCGATCACAAGAAGGCCTCCGCGGATGTGGGCTTCTACTACATGGCCAATGCCGGGGGCCGGCTCGCGGGGACGCTGCTCTCCGGGTGGGTGTACCAGACGCAGGGGTTCGTGGGATGCCTGATCTGGTCGTGCGCGTTCCTGATTGCCGCCTCGCTGGTCTCGCTCCTGCTCCCGCCCATTCCCACCGAGAGGCTCGAGACCGTCATGGGCGCCCATCCTGCGTAGCCACAGGGGGGGCCGCCTCCCGCGGAGGAAGAGCGCCATAGAGGGCGCCGGCGCGCTCGCGCTGCGCTCCATGAGGGGGTGGAAGGGGCCTGGGCTCCGTGGGCACTCGCTTCATGGGGACCTTCGTGGGATCCGCGGGGGCCAGCCACCGGAAGAGCACTGTCGCGCAGCCGGCCCCCACGAGCTGCGCGAGGAGGAAGGCTGGCACGTCCGCAGGGCGGATACCCGAGAAGGTGTCGGTCGCGGCCCGGGCCAGCGTCACCGCGGGGTTGGCGAAGGAGGTGGAGGAGGTGAACCAATAGGCCCCCATGATGTAGGCTGCCACTGCGAAGGGGACCATCGCAGCCTGTGAGCGTGACACTCCCCAGATGACGGACAGCAAGCCGAAGGTGGCGATCCCCTCGCTGAAGGCCTGGGCGGCGCCCGCGCGGACGTGGGTAGAGGCCGTGAAGAGCGCCTCCCCGAACATGAGGTGTGCCGCGGCCACCCCGGCGAAGGCTCCCAGGATCTGGGCCACCACATAGAGAGGGGCCTCGCGCCACGGCAAGCCGCCCTGAGAGGCCACCGCCAGGGTGACGGCCGGGTTGAAGTGCGCTCCAGAGACGGGACCAAAGGTCAGGATGAGCGTGACGAGGGCCCCTCCCGTCGCCAGCGCATTGGCCAGGAGCGCCAGCCCCTCACTGTCACCCGCCAGACGTGCGGCCATGATGCCGCTGCCAACGACTGCAACCAGGAGGAAGGCCGTCCCCACCGCCTCGGCGGTGAACCGGCGGGACAGCGACGGCAGAGTGTTCATTGGCATGACTTAAGTCCCCGGCCTTGTGAGGGCAGGAAAATAGGCTCAGGACCTCATGCCGCAAGCCTCGCGGAGCAAGCGTCTGTCAGGGTGCCTGCTCATAAGGTCGCCACGCGAACGGAACACACGGGCTGCTGTCACGATTCCAACGCGGTGAGCGACGCGCCAGGCCTGCTCACTGCCGCACCAGGCTCTTGTGGGGCTTCTCCAGGGAGCTCTGTGCCCGCAGGCCGTTGCCGACCGCCACCATGTTGAAGACGTTGTTGAGGATGAGCGAGGTGCCGAGCCCGAAGAACCCAGCCAGCGCTCCTGCGATGCAGAGGGAGTTCGGCACAAGGGCCAGCCCAAGGCTGCGCCGGATGTTCCGGTTCAGGTTGTCGGAGATCTCGAACAGCAGCTCGATCTTCCCGAGGTTACCGTCCAGCAGGACGATGTCCGCGATGTCCACAGCGGCGTCCGCGGCCCCTCGCAGCGAGATGGAGCAGTCGGCCTGGGAGAGCCCGACCGTGTCGTTAATGCCATCCCCCACCATGGCGACCCGGAGCCCCCGCTCCTGCAGCTGGCGGACGTAGTTCGCCTTCTCCTGGGGCAGCACTCCGGCGAAGTACCGCTCAATGCCGAGCTGCTCCGCCAGCGCGCGCGTGGGCGCCTCGTGGTCTCCAGAGATCAGGTAGGTCTCCTTGATGCCCCGCCGCTGCAGCGCCTGCACGAGGTGGAGGGCCTCCGGCCTTGGAGTGGCCTGCAGCTCCAACAGGCCAATGGCGTGCGCATCGGCGGCTGCGAGGACGGCGGAGCCGCCCCGGGCGTTGCTCTCTTCCAGGTAGCGGAGCGCCAGGGCAGACAGGCGGATGCCTTCGCTCTCCAGGTAGCGCTGGCTCCCCACGCGGATGATGTGCCCGTCGATCCGCGCCTTGATGCCGAACCCCACGTTGTAGTCCGAGCCAGCGACCGGCTGGAGCTTCACCCCCCGGCGGGCTGCCTCTTGCAGGATGGCCTTCGCGATGGGGTGCTTGAAGCGCTGCTCGGCGCAGGCGACGTAGTACAGCAGCACGTCCTCGGTGATGGCCGGATCCAGTGGGAGCAGCCGGGCCACGAGGGGGATCTCCTGCGTCAGCGTGCCGGTCTTGTCGAGGATGACCGCGTCCAGCTTGCTGAAGGACTCGAGGGCCGCCCCCTTCTTGACCAGGATGCCGTTCCTCGCTGCGGCCGAGAGCGAGGTCAGCATGGCCAGCGGGCCGGCGATGCGGATGCCGGTGCCAAAGTCGGCGTTGACGATGGCCATCATCGCGTTGGGCCCCGCCACGGCGTACCCGAGCCCGCCAATCCCCAGCGTCGGGAGCACCATTCCGTCGGCGAAGCGCTCCGTCACGGACTGCACCTGGACCTTGTGCTCCAAGGACTGCTCGATGATCTGCACCATCCTCGAGGCGTTGGTGTCCTTTCCGGTCTCATTCACCCGGATCTGAAGCTCCCCCGAGAGCACGACGGACATGGCGAACACACGCTCGCCCACGGTCTTCTCCGCGGGGGCATACTCGCCCGTGAGCGCGGACTGATCCACCCGCGCTCCTCCCACGGAGATCTCCCCATCGATGGGGATCTGCTCGCCGGCCCTGACGACGATGGTGTTGCCGCGCTGGAGGTCGGCGACCTTGACCTCGACCTCCTTGCCATCCGTCAGCAGCCACGTCTTGCGGACCTGGCGGCCGAAGACCTCCGTGAGCCGCCGGCGCGACTCCTTCGAAGAGGCGTCCAGCAGGAGGTTGCTGATGTCGACGACCCAGATCATGAACGTCGCGGGCACCGAGCGCCGGTAGAGGAGGGCCAGGGTGATGACCGTCGCGTCGAGGACGTCCACCCGCAGCTTCCGCTCGATGAAGAGGGAGCGCGCGGCGCTCAGGAGGATGTGGCTCGCGGCGGCCAGCGCGCCGAGCGTCACCATCGTCCCCAGGCCCGGCACCAGGAGGCTGACGCCGGCCACGAGCATGGTCATGGTGGAGGTGGAGAGCCGCAGCTGGACCGCGTCGAGCTCGACCGGAGTCTGGACCAGCTTGTCGAGGCTCACGGACGCCACGACACCGCGGACGGCCTCTCGCAGCGCCTCTTGCAGCTCGCTCTGGGGAAGGAAGGCCTCGTCGTATCGCACGAGCACGGTAGAGGTGGCGGGGTTGAGGGAGTAGCTGGAGACGCCCCCCAGATCCCGGAGACAGGCGTCGATCCCGGTGGCCACCGCCTCGTACCGCTCAATGAAGGGGTGCCACAGGCGGAGGCGGCCGGGAGTGCTGCTTCGCACCTGCCAGTTCTCCACCTCCGCGGGGTCCAGCGGACGAGGGGCCGCGGCCGTGGCCGGAGCGTGAAGGGAGAACCCCAACGCCACGCGAGCACGGTCCTCCAGGGACAGGCCACAGTGATCGAGGGTCTGGTCCAGAAAGTCGCGCTCGGAGAGCCGGTTGGCGTCGTAGGCGAAGAGCACCGAGCCCGTCAGCGGGTTGAGCTCCACCGAGCGAGCGACTCCGACGGTGACGAGCTCCTGCACCTTGCCACTCACCTGCCCCAGGGCGTGCTCGCTCAGCCCCAGGCGAAGCCGGCCTGGCGTCATGCTCCGGATGACGACGTCCTCAGGGCCAAGCCGTGGTGTCTCTAGCATCATGATGTTCCCTTCGAGGTGGCATGAGAGGGGGGAAGAAGCGAGTCGAGCCCTGAGGCGGGCAGGGTGCGGCTCAGCAGCAGCGCCGCGGGGCAGCTCTCCGTCGCGTTCGCGCCCGTGCGGAACGAGTCCGGCAGGCCGGCCTGCAGCCCGATGAAGGCCAGGAGGAAGAGCTGCTGCTGCTCACCCGGGACGGAGAGAATGCTCATGATCGGCCCCGCGAACAGGACGAGCTCTCCGGGGATGCCGGGGACGCCAAAGCCCAGGATGTAGATGACGGGCAGACAGAGCAGCAGCTTCGTCACACTGACCTCGACGCCCACCATCGCGCCCACGGCGGGGATCATCGCGAAGCAGCACATCAACGTCCCGTTCGTGCTCAGCACGGAGCCGGCCCCCACCGTGAACTGCCGGACGGTGCCCTGGATCCCCGGGTAGTGCTTGCCGATCAGGTACAGGTTGAGCGGCATCGCCAGGGCCTCCGAGCACGTGGACCAGAGCAGGGGGTAGATCCTGGCCAGGTAGTCGCGCAGGTAGCCGAGGATGGAGAAGCCCCGGAGTTGGAGCTTGACGTAGAGCAGCAGCACCAGGTGCCACCCGAGACAGAGGATCCCCGTGAGGAGCGAGAGGGCCAGGTACGTCCAGAGGATGCCCGAGGAGCCCACCGCCTCCAGGGTGCCCCCCAGGAACGGCACGCTCCTGGGCGCGAGGCCTGCCTGGCCCTGGAACCGCTCCTGGAGCGCCGCGGGGAGGTTGACGATGTACAGCCCCATCAAGAGCGTAAAGAGGGGCGTCACCCGCGTCAGGAGCCGCCCCAACGTCTCCACGAGCTCAGGGAGCTCGACGAACTTCTGGATGAGCCACCCCTGCCTCTTCCACAGGAGCAGCACTGTGCCAAAGGAGGCGTAGATGGCGAAGAAGTAGGGGCTCTCCGTCATCGTCCGGCCCAGGACACCCAGAGAGGCGCGGAGGCCCAGCAGCTTCGTGCCCTGGCCGCTCTCGAGCAGGGGGAGCTGATAGACGGCCGACACGACAGCGATGGCCAGCAGGCAGGCGGCCAGGCGGGCCTTCGCAAACCACGCGAGCGTCTTGAGCGGGAACCAGCCCCCCCCTGCCAACGAGTGGCGAACCACCTTCAGCAGCGAGGGAGCGAGGATGAGATAGAGGAGAATTGGGGCGACGGTCCCGTAGGTGCTGCTGATGGCCTCCAGGAACCAGGTCAGCGGCAGCGTGAACGGGAACAGCCACCCCAACCCAAGGCCCAAGCTCAGGCCCACCAGCGCATGCAAGGCAGCATATCGCTCGGAGCGCGAGGGAGGAAGCTGCACGGGCGCAGCCATCTGTCTACGGTCTCATCTCAGAGAGGAGCGCCCAACATTCGACCAGGCGGCCTTCAGACAACCGGAGAGGAGGAAGCTGTCGGCGGTGTAGGCGCAGCCGTGGCTGCTGGGCCGGCAACCGGGGGTTTGGGAGCCGCTGCCGTTTCGACGGGGCGGGCGGACGGCTGAACCATCTCGGCCTTGGCCTCGGCGGTCAGATCCGTGATCTGCTCCCGGATTCCACCAAAGGCCGTCTGCACGGCCTTGCCTGCCGCGAGTCCTCCTCGAATGGCTGACTTCATCACCTTCCGTGCGCTGTCCTTCTTCGACACACGCCCGACCACGACTCCGACGGCTACACCGGCTGCTGCAAGAAGCTGGCAAAACATGGTATTCCCCTAAAATCTGGCACACCGAGCACGCCGCGAGGCTGATGGAGATGCGTGTACTAAAGGTAGCAAAGGTATGCCAGGAAGTCACCTGGACTGCGGGCTCGACCGGGTTCCCTCTGGATCATAAAAGCCTCGTACCTCATGGAAGAACTCGATCTCCCTGATCCAGACGACCCCCCTGCCCCGCCCAAGGAACCGCAAGAAGAGACAGCGGAGCAGCGCGCGGCAGCCCTGCGCGCTCAGAGGACCCTGAAGTTGCTCACCGTGCTCCTCACGGTGTGCCCGACGCTCGTGGTCGCGGCCCTGGCCCGGACCAACCCCTACGTGGAGCCCGGGCACGAGGGCTACGTCTACGAGCGGCCGCGCATCTTCGGGCACGGAGGGTTCCAGGGCACGGTGGCGGGCCCTGGCAACTTCGGCCTCTCGCTGTTCCGCAACGAGGCCATCTCCATCGACATGCGGCCGCAGACTCACTCGGAGGCGTTCGAGGTGCTGGCGCAGGATGACCTGACGCTGCAGTTCAAGTTCCACGCGGTCATCTCCATCGAGCAGGGCAGCGTGGTGCGCGTGGTCAACGAGTACGGCGGGCTGGACTGGTACCCGCGCTTCGTGGCCGAGCCCTTCCGCTCCTTCGTGCGCGACGCGGTGCAGCAGTACCAGAGCACCGACTTGAAGACGACCATGGATGACTGCGCGCGCATCGTCCATGAGCGGCTCGAGCGCTACCTGGAGAAGACTCCCTTCAAGCTCGTCAACCTCTCGGTGGGTGACATCAACTACCCGCTGGTGGTCGTCCAGGCCGTGGAGCGCAAGCTGGCCGCCCAGCAGCTGCTGGCGGAGAAGGACACCCAGCAGCAGATTGTCATCAAGGATGCGGCCATTGAAGTCAATCGGGCCAAGGGCAAGGCCGAGGCGCAGCGGATCATCAGCTCGACACTGACCTCCCACTATCTGCAGCACGAGGCCATCGACGCGCAGAAGAAGCTGGCCGAGTCGCCCAACAACACGACGATCTACATCCCGCTGGGGCCCACCAGCTCGCAGTGAGAGGCACGTTCGGGGCCTTCGAGGCCAGGGCCCTGGCGGGGCCCTTGCCTACGCCTGGACCAGCCGCTCGAGCTGGATCAGCTGCCCGGCGTTGTTCAGGGTGGCCACCAGCTCGAGGGGCCGGTTCCTGGCCGCGACCAGCTCCTGGAGCTGCTGCTCCAGCGTCTGCACCGCCTCGGCGACCGTGTTGCTGGCCGTCCCGAGGCAGCACTCCGTGTCCTTGAGCATGGTGCGGAGCTGGTTCTGGTGCTCGGCGTCCGTAGAGGCCCAGGTCCACTCGCCCTTGAGCTCCGGGATGCGGCCCTCAACGGTGGTGATGAACTTCTGCTGGCGGTCGTTGTGCCGCTGGAACTCGGCCGAGAGCTCCTCCAGGGACAGCTGCGCCACCTGCTTGCTCACGGGCAGAGACGTGCGCAGCTGGATGACGGCGCCACGAACGTACGCCGCGAGGAGGTACACCTGGGAGTTGCGCTTGAAGGTATCGACGAGCTCCTGGGCCGCACGGGAGTTCTCCTTGAGCCCCGAGCCCGAGAGGGGCTGCTCCTGGAAGTTCCCCACGCAGCAGTCCAAGGGCGCGTCCACCGTGGCCATGACCTGACAACACTCACGCTCGATGTTCTCGACCTGCATACAGAAGGCGGCCGCATCATCGTCGGTGAGATCACAGCGACAGAGCGCCTGGGAGAGGTGCTTGAGGTAGGTGAGGTTGCCCTGGAGTTGGCCCACCCGCTCCGCCTCCATCCACTGCTTCATGCCAGACAGGCTCTTCTCGATGGTCTCGAGCCGCTCGTTGATGTCG
>NZ_DASPHO010000666.1:0-10260 GCF_035629615.1 Hyalangium sp.
AAGCAGCGCGCCAGGGAAGACATCCACCGAGGGGAACTGCTTGAAGGAGACCTGGAGCTGCCGCTCGCGCACCTGGAGGCGTGTCTTCTCCAGCTTCTGCCGCTGCTCGGCCTGCGCGGTGATGGGCGTGCGCAGCATCACGTCATGAGACACGCCGGCCACGGCCTGGGCCTGCTCGAGCGCCTCGGTGGTGGGGCCCTCGGCCAGGGCGTTGAGCACGCGGGCAGAGTGGCGGATGGCCTGAGGTAGGTGCACCTGCACGTGTCCCACCCGGAGGCGGCTCAGCGGGGCGGCCGTGCCCGAGGAGGGCTTGCTGTCGGCCAGCAGGTACTCGTTCTTCTGCGAGTCGTAGCTGAAGACGCCGTTGTTCGCGTCCACGTACCAGAGGACGAAGTCGTAGAAGCTGACCTCGGGGGAGTCCGCGCCCAGTGCCAGGCACAGCATGGGCAGCTTCTGCCGGAGCACGGCCCAGTCCTGGGAGATCTGGAGGCTGGCCTTGTGGGCGTCGACGATGTCCGCCACGGACATGTCGGTGTGGAGCTCCACGGGGCGGTGCTGGCGCCAGAGCACCTGGGCAGCGTCGGCGAACTCGAGGGTGTAGCGGCGGAAGACGCGCTCGGTGTCCTTGGTGTCACCGTGCGTTTCCGCGATGAGGCGGCGGCTGCGGACGAGCCCCTGCACCAGGAGCGGAGCGGGGGGGGGATCCAGAGTGGGATCCACCGAGGCCACGGACAGCCGCACCTGGGCCAGATCCGGCTTCTGGAAGGCGGTGAAGAGCGGCGCGTCCTTCTTCTCCATCGAGGTCCAGAAGGTGACCGAGCCGGTGAAGCCATGGCTGGCCATGTGCAAGGCCACATGCTTCACCTGGCCGCCAGGAATGGAGAAGGACTTCCCTCCCAACGTGAGCGTCAGCTCGAGCTGAAGCTCCTCCTGGAATGCCGTCCTCACCTCGGGGCCTCCTCACTCACCTGGGAAGCGGCCGCTCAGGCGACGTTCTTCAGCTTCAGCGAGCTCAGCCACTTCCGGGCATACCCTGCGATGAGCTCGGCCTTGTTCGTGCCATTGATGATGGCGCGCGCCTTGCGGAAGTCGACGCTGGACGCAGTGATGTAGTCAGAGAGCTTCTTGCCCGTGAAGCTGCCTGTCTTCATCCCATGCACGAGCACGTAGAGCGACACATCCGGCCGCAAGGTGAGGTCGGGGCTTGTCACCAGCTCCAGGCCCAGGAGCTTGCCGTACTTGGCATAGTTCTCCTTCCACGTGAGCTGGACGTAGCCGCGCCCGTAATACGGGTAATAGCGCAGGTTGTTCTTCCGGTACGCCTCGGCCTTGGCTCCCAGGTAGTAGGCCTCCTTGACGGGCTGGAAGGTGTCGCCTGTCTCGAGCTGCACGGTGGCCAGGACATAGGCGATCTGCTCCGGCAGGGTGACGCCTTGGCGGACGCACTCTTCACGGATCGCCTTGACGGTCGCCGTGCGATCCCCTCCTTGGAAGGCGGGCAGCGGCGACTTTGTCTGGTTCGTGTTGGCCGTGACGATCTGGGTCGTCTGGGTCGGGACGAGGGTGACCGTCGTCGTCGAGGTGTGGGTGGATGCCTGGTTCTTGTTGTCCGCCACGCGAACCGCTGGGCCCCGGCTGAACGTGACGGCATTGCCGACCGTGCGGTACTTGGTCCCGTACTTGGTGACGGTGTCCGCCTCCAGCCTGCCATCCGGCATCCGGTGCAGCGTGATCAGCTTGCCGCCAGCGGGATCATTGGCCTGGTAGACCTTGGCCTGGGTCCGGCCCGTGACGAGAAACCAGTGATCGCCCGTCCCGTCGTACTTGCCTTCCCGCGTGCCATTGACCTTGGTCGAGTAGTCGACGTGGACGATCACAGGGCGTCCTGCGTCCAGCTCCTGGTCGATCTTGTCTGCTTTCACATCCAGGAGCCGAACCAGATCAACCTCGGGAGTGACCAGCTTCCCCATCAGGTCCCACGACTGGATATCTCCTCCAGTCCCGAAGCCTTTGTTCTTCTTCATGAAGGCAGCCATCTCGTCCGGCGTGATCGCCTTGCCGGTGATGCCGCTGAGGGCCATCGTGACGGCCGTCATGGCACAGCCAATCTGGCTGACGTTCTTCCCAGACGCGCTGGCGATGACGATGCTCCCCCAGGTCTCATTCTTGCCTGTGGTGCTGTCGTAGCCCTGGGCATAGAGCGGGTAGCCATCCCTGCTAGGGAAGGTGCGACCGGCCTTGATGAACTCGGTGGTCCCCACCAGCGGAGTGTCCTGGGATGGGGTGTCCTTCTTGGGCGAGCCAGAAGGAGCCGTCAGCGCTTTCCAGGTGAGAGGCCCAACGATTCCATCTGGATCCAGCTTGTGGGCCTTCTGCCACTCGATGACGGTCTGCTTCGTCACCGGACCGAAGTAACCATCGGCACGGACGCCGACCTTGGCTTGAACCGACTTGACGTCGTCCCCCGCGCTGCCCTCCTTGAGGGTGCGAGACGACAGCGCGACTCCGGTGCGATACGTCTCGAACTTGGGCGTCTTCGTCGACACGGTGTGGGAGGTTCCTCCGGTGGTGGAGGTTCCTCCCGTATCGGAGGTCACCGCCGTCTTGGAGAGCCCCCACGAGGCAGCGGAGTCATACAAGGCCTTGTCCGTCTTCACGGAGATGTGAGCGTGGTGCGTGTGGCCATTGGCGCCGGTATAGGCCGCGGGAGTCCACGCAGGCAGTGCGGGCTTGGTGCGAGTGGCGGACTTGGCGTAGGAGCGCCACATCTGCCGGTCCCAGATGATGTACTTGATACGAGGGTCGCGGCGCTTGACCAGCTGGGCCACGATGTCGTGCATGCTGGCGCCGTTGGCAGGATCGTGGGTGAGGTCACGCGCCGTCACCACTCCCATGCTCCCGTCTTTGACCCACGGGTTGTGGTCGCTGTCCGAGGCGGCGTGCGCCGCATCGCCAATGGAGCCGTCACTGGCCTTGCTTCGCTTGGGAGCGATGCTGTTCAACTCGGCCAGGAGCTGATCCAGTGACTTTGCGACTCTCCATGCCGGGGCCATGTCGTCTGCCTCCTCTTATGCCGCGGAGGCATCATAGCCCTACCCGCCCTCGTCCTCCATGGGGGGTTTCTCGAATCGCTCCGGGTCGTAGCGGCCCGTCTTCGGGTTCCACGTGTAGCGGACGGAGAGGTGCCGCGGTGCTCGCTCCTGCCAATGGACGAAAGCCTCGATGCGTGACAGGTCTGGCGTGATTTCCCAGTCCACCTTCTGGCCTTGGCTGGAGGCGCCCTCCAGCTCTTCGGGTTCTGAGAACCGGCCCTCGGGATCCATCTTCACGAGGTGGAAGGTCACCTGGGGGCAGGAGCCACACGTCCCGGTCCCCAGCAGGGACTGAATGCCTTCGGTCACCCGGAGGATGTGCAGCCCCGGTGGCCGCTGGGTGTGCAGGAGGACTCGCGTGCCGCTGTACTGTGCGTCCAGCAGGGTCTTGTCGCGCCGCGACACCACCCAGTGGCCGATGTCTCCGGTCACCTCCACCTGCGCCGGCACCGTCAGCAGCTGCACGTCTCCCAGCGTGGCCTGCTCCTCCAGCTTGGACAGGTCGAGGCTCACCACCTTGGGGCTCGGTGCCTCGGGAGCGTACTGGTAGCCGATCGCTGGGTTGATCCACACCTCGAGCGAGCGGGCGTCCGGCGCCGGCTGGTACGAGCCGCTCTCATGGGCCTTCAGGGCGCGCTCGAGCAGCGCCGGCCATGCGCCGAACCGCAGCGGCCTGGCGAGCGTCACCGCATGAAAGGTGCTCGGGTCACCGAAGCGGCGGCCCTTCGAGGAGGACAGGAAGGTCTCGAGCTTGCCCTTGCCCTCGTCGCTGTCGACCAGGTCCACGAGCACCTGGAGGCTCTGCAGCGGCGCCTGGGCCGACCGTGGAAAGGCGCTCGGGGGGATGAGCGCCTCGAAGCGGTAGCCGCCTGCCATGGGCTCGTAGCGAACGGAGCCCACCGTGCCCTTCTGGCCGAAGCGCACCAGGCTGCCGGACATCAGCCCGTACTGAGCGATGAACGGACGCACGAGCTGCTTGCGGAGGTCCGCCTGCTTCTTCCACCACTTGCGGCAGTCCGCGGGCGTGCCCTCGACGATGGCCTCGTTGTTCTCACAGGCCTCGGCGGTGGGCACCGCGTGTTCTCCGAACTGGTTGACGAAGGCCAGGGGAGGCATCACCGGCTGGGGCAGGGCGAGCCAGATCTCCACGTGGTCATTGTTGATGTGCTCGGGCTTCGTGGAGAGCTGGACCTTGTCGTCTCGCACCTCACCGGCCACGGCGAGTCCCTCGGCTCCCACGGCGAGCCACACCTGGGCGGACAGATCCTGCGGCGAGGAGACCTTGGAAGGGCCGGCCACCTGGCTGTCGGCCCCGAAGGTGATGGAGGCGGGGAGCTTCCACTCCCCCAGCTTCCCGTCGACCTTGAAGCCCGCGGGCAACCCCTCGTGGAGTCGCAAGCCTTGGGAAGGGGTGACATCGCCCGTGGCGGGAGTGGCCGCCAGCAGCAGGAGCGTGGTGGACGCGAGGAACAGGGACACGGATGGACCTCCTGGCTTCGTTCTCTAGCACCCCAGGCCGGTGTACCAGTAGTCTGCGCCCCCCTTCCTACCCGAGACGGAGAAGTTCCATGCCTCTGCTTTGCCGGAGCCGTCTGTGGCTCGCCGTTATGCTCGTCCTGGCAGGCTGCAAGTCGGAGCCTCGTGAGAGCTCCGCCACGGACACAGGCACTGCCGCTGCACCGGCTCCCCGCAAGGAGCCCACCGCGACGCCCGCTCCCAGCAAGGAGCCCACGCCAACGCCAGCGCCGGCCGCCATCTCAGGCACCGCGCTGTCGTACCTGAAGCCCGTGGACGCTCAGCATTGCCAGTGGGTCCGGCAGCCGCTCCCCTCCGGGGCGCTCACGGACTACACCTTTGACGCGCCCTGTGACGAGTCCCTGCTGTCCTGGAGCCCGGACGGCACCCAGGGGCTGGTGTTCAGCTTTGCCGTGGGCGACGGGGCCCAGCCGCGCACCTGGCTTGTGGACTTCGCGGGGAAGAGTGGCAAGCCGATGGACTTGAAAGGACTGCCCGGCGGGACGGGAGGGGCCGGCCCCGACAAGGCGTCCATCCACATGGTGGGCTTCGATGCGCAGGGGCGCCCTGTGGCGCTCGTCTTCGTCCACCGCGCGCTGGAGAAGGGTGAGGGCGGTGAGCGCTTCATCACCTTCGAGGGCCAGCGCTACCCGGTGAAGGGGGGCGAGGGCTTGCCAGGGCTGGCGCTGGCATACCGGCTGGAGGGCACGGAGTGGAAGCGCTTCGAGGCGAAGGCAAGCTTCTTCGAGCCGGAGAGCTCCCCCGGAGTCGACGTGCTCGAGGCCGCCAAGGCTCTGCCTGTCCAGACGTTCTCCCTGTTCGGGGATCCCCCTGGGCAGGAGGCCTCGGAGGGTGCAGCGCAGAGGCTGGAGGCCGCTCTGCCGGGACAGGAGCCGTCTGGAAAGTGGATGTCCTTGTCCACGCCGGGCGGCACTCTCCACTACCGGGGCAGGCGGGATCCGGAAGAGGGCACCTTCTTCCCGTCTGCTCCTGTGCGCTGGGAGCAGGAGGGGAAGCTGGTAGAACTCGAGGGGCTGACGGCGAAGGAGGGCGACCGCCTCGGCTTTCAGGCCAGGGGTGGGCTGCTGCTCGTGGTGGCCCTGGCCGGTGAGACGAAATCAGCGCATGTCTTCGACACCCGGATGAACAAGAAGCTCGTCTCCGTCAAGGACATCGAGTCCGCATCCTTCTCGCCCGAGCCGTCCGGGCCATGAGCTTGCGGAAGGGCCAGGAGCTCAGCGGGGCAGCGGCAGGGTGAAGGCGAGCTGAACATGGGCGCCTGCCAGCTCGGGCCTGAGCGAGGCGCGGACCTGCACGCCCCGCTCGCCGTTCCCGGTAGACACCACCCGCGCATGGAGCTGGCAGTCCTGCCCCGAGCCAGTGGGGAGGAATGCCTCGGCGGCCCGAGAGAAGGCGGCGGCCACCGCGTCAGGACTGGCTCCCGTGGGCAGGCGCTCGGCGAGCTCTTGAGCCAAGCGGACGAGGCGGCCGGTGAGGAGCTGCCCGGGGAGCCGCGTGGCGTCACGGCCGCCATACACGGTGGGGGCCGCCGCCAGCATCACGGTGTTCGAGTCCCACCATCCGCTCACGGCGAGCAGGCCCTGCGCGGCCAGCCGCTCTTGCTCCCTCAGGGAGAGGCCCGCCTCGGTCGACACGGTGGAGCCCGCGTGAGGTTGCCAGACCGCGGGCGAGCGCGTCCCGCTCCCAGGCCCGACGAGGCGGCCGAAGGTACGCGTGTCGCGGAAGCTGGCCGAAAGCAAAGCCGCCACGGCGAGCGCGGGGCTGGTGAAGCACTGGCGGCGGATCTCTCCCTGGTGCTCGGCCAGCATCACCACGGGGTTGAGGGCAGCGCATAGCCAGCGTGAGGCCTCGTCCGAGCGCAGCTGCTTCCACGCCTCTCGTGAGCGGGCCTCCTGCTCGCTGGCGGGCTGCTGTCCTTCTCCGAGCAAGGAGAAGGGAACGGCCGCCACCATGGGCAGCGAGGCCTGCTCTCCCAGGGCCGCGAGCTGGTGCAGGGTGTCTATGTCCTCGCTCGCGTCCAGGATGAAGCAGGCATCGGGACGCTGGAGGGGAGGGACGTCCAGGCACTGTGCGAGGGTCTCCACGAGCGAGGCGGGCTCGACATCGAGCACCTCGATGTCCATGCCCGCGGAGGCGGGGCAGTGCTCCCTCAACCAGTGGAGCCCACGCCAGGTGGACTCCAGCCGTGTCACGACGGGATGGTGGAGGAGGTCACGCGCGGTGGCGAAGAGGGCCTCCTCGAGGGCGGCGCGCGCGATGCGGCGGGCGTCCTCCGGCGAGCGAGAGCCACGGAGGGCCTGGGCCATGGCAGAGGACAGGCGGCCCGTGCTCAGGAGATCTTCGAGGCGAGCGGCTTCTTCGACGCTCGGCATGCGAGCGCCGGACAGCACCTCGAGAAGAGGGCGCAGCGTGCGCAGATCCGGAACGGAGTTGACGACCTCGGAGAGATGGAAGGCGCCCAGCCGCTCGAAGGAGACTTCATAGGAACTCGCGTCGCCGGAGCCGATTCGGTCCTGGACGGTGAGGCGCAGCCGGCTGGCGGCGCTTCCGAGCTGCCCGGTGAAGAAGTCCTCGGTGAGAGGGAACCGGCGTCCCGAGGGCGTGGGGAGGAAGGCCCCGGCGACGAGCCAGCGCACGCGCTTGCCTGACGGTGGGGGTACGTCCAAGGGATGCCTAGCGGCTTCGAGGTGGAGGACCTCACACTAGCCGAACCTGTCTGGCTGTCAGGCAGGTTTGTCCCGTGCGTGCCGTGAGCCCCTTGCCACGCGCCCTCGGTGACATTTCACGCTTGGGCCGCATAATCCGCAGTGCATGTCACACCTCTGCCTCCTCTTGCGGGCCGGTCTCGCGTCCGCGCTCGTCCTGCTGGCCTCGTGCCGCATCGAATCGGCTGCGCCCTCGGATGCGCCCGCTTCGACGGTCCAGGAAGGTGCGCCCTCTGGAGAGGTGTGGGTCTACACCTCTATGTACCAGCACGTGCTGGATGCGCTCGCTCCGCTGCTGAAGGAGAAGCTCCCGAACGTCCAGGTCCACTGGTACCAGGCGGGAAGCGAGAAGGTCGCCAGCCGCCTTGAAGCCGAGCGAGCTGCGGGCGCCGTTCGCGCGGACGTCATCGCCACGTCCGATCCCTTCCTGTACGAGCGGCTCGCGCGCGAGGGGAGCTTCCTGCGCTACGCCTCTCCGAACGTGCTCCGGGTCCCTCGCGCGCTGCTCGACCTCGACGCCCGCTACGCGGCTGTGCGCCTGTCCACCATGGTCCTCGTCCACAGGCAGGGGGACGTGCCCCCACCGGCCTCCTTTGCGGACCTCGTCGGCCAGCGCTGGCTGGGACGCGTTGCCATTGGCGATCCGCTCACCTCGGGCACGGCGTTCACCTGGGCCGTGTTCATCCATGAGAAATATGGAGGGGCTTTCTTCGCACAGCTGCGCCACAAGGGAGCCATCGTCGCGGGAGGAAATGCCGCCGTGCTCCAGAAGGTGGAGAGCGGGGAGGTGGACGCGGGTGTCCTGCTGCTCGAGAACGCCCTCGCCGCGAAGGCGCGAGGCAGCCCCATCGAGATCGTCTGGCCCGAGGACGGCGCTGTCGTCATCCCCGGCCATGTGGCCCTCTTCCACACGACGCGCAACCCCGTGGCAGCCAAGGCGCTCGTGGACGTGCTCCTCTCACTCGAGGGCCAGCGCATCATCGTGGGGAAGGGGGACATGCACGCGGTGGATGATCGGCTCGAGGGGCCGCGCGGTGAGGACGGCCTGGAGTTGTTGATGACGCGCTCCCAGCTCTGGACTCCCGCTCTCATCGAGCGGGGCCTCACGCGCGGCGGGGAGATCAAGGAGACGTTCAGCAAGGCCTTCTCGCGATGAGCGCGCGAGAGCCACTCCCTCGGTGGCTTGGGCTCGGCGCCTGGCTGGGGCCTGTCCTGTTCTTCGCCCTCGGCCCGGTGGCCGTGTTGCTCCTGCGAAGTGTGTGGGCTCTTGGCGGCGATGCGCTCTCCGCGTTCTCGGGCGAAGCGGGAGCGTTCGTGAACACGCTCGTCATCTCACTTGGGGCTTCGGTGTTCGCGTTCGCGCTCGGTGCGCCCTTGTCGCTGCTTCTCTTCCGCACGGACCTCCCACTTCGCGGCACCTTCGCGGTGCTCTTCATGCTCCCCTCCGCCATCCCTCCGTTCATCTGGGGCATGGGGTGGATCTCGCTCGCCAGCCCGCGCGCGGGGTACCTGAACCGACTGCTGGGAGAAGGGACGCTCGACATCTATGGCCCCGGTGGCATCGCGTTCGTCATGGGGCTGTCGGGGCTGCCGCTCGTGCTGCTCGCGGGGGCGGCCGCGCTTCGACGCGTGGACCCGGCACTGGAGGAGGCTGCGCGTGTGTGTGGCGCTTCGCCCGTTCGCGCGCTGCTCGCGGCGACGATTCCGCTCACGATGCCGTCGCTGCTCTCCGGGGCGGTGATGGTCTTCCTCATGGCGGTGTCCGCATTTGGTGTGCCGTACATCCTCGGCGTGTCCGCGACGCCTCCTACGCGAGTCCTCACCACGCGCATCTACGAGCTGGTCCTCCTCGGAGGAGAGGGGAGCCTCGCGCGTGCCGTGGTGCTCTCCACCGCGCTCCTGTTGCTTACACCCCTGGCGCTCTGGGCCACCTGGGCGCTGGGGAGATCCGGCCGTGTGCGCCTGAGCGCTGGCAAGGGCGTCTCTCCCCGGCTCTTTCCCTTGGGACGAGCCCGGCTGCCCGCCACCTTGGCGGCAGGCGCTGTGGGCGTGCTGCTCGTCTTGCTTCCGCTTGGCGCTGTGGCGCTCACCTCCATCCAGCGCAGCTTCGGCGCCACGCTGGCCTGGGAGAGCTTGACGCTCAGGCACTGGTCGGGCGTGCTCTTCGAGGCGCGCACGCTGCAGGCCATGGGGCGCAGTCTCCTGCTCGCAACGGGCGCGGGCCTGCTGGTCTGCGCCTTCGGGCTCGCGAGCGCCGTGCTCCAGCGCCAGTTCCGTCGGCTGGGTGCCGGCATCGAGGCGCTCGCCGTCTGGCCCTATGCCGTCCCCGGGACAGTGCTGGCCATCGCGCTCCTCATCGCGTTCTCGCGCGATCTGAGGTTCATCCTCTTTGATCGGATCGCCTTGGTCCTGGCGCTCTCACACACGCCCTGGCTGCTCCTCATTGCC
Organism: Hyalangium sp.; assembly: GCF_035629615.1. Taxonomy (GTDB): domain Bacteria; phylum Myxococcota; class Myxococcia; order Myxococcales; family Myxococcaceae; genus Hyalangium. The sequence continues at coordinate 9,782 of NZ_DASPHO010000666.1, forward strand.
TACGCAGCGAAGTACCTCGCGCTGGGCACGCGCAACACCTCAGAGGCGCTCGCGCAGATTGATCCGTCGCTCGCGGAGGCGGCGCGGGTGAGCGGCGCCGGCCCGCTGCGGGCCTTCATCGACGCACCGCTGCCGCTGCTGCGGCCCGCGCTCTTCGCCGCATTCGTGCTGGCTTTCCTCTCCTGTGCCACGGAGATCACCATGTCCGTCCTGCTCGTCCCGGCCGGCTCCCAGGTGCTGGGCACGCTCCTGTTCGAGCTCCAGAGCTACGCGGACCCCGCCGCCGCTTCGGTGCTCGCCTGTGCATTCGTGGCGCTCGTTCTGCTGGGACAGGGGCTCCTCTCGCTCGTGCAAAGACGTGCCGCGGAGGTGCGGTGATGGCGGCTATTGCTCTCGAAGGGCTGGTCAAGTCGTTCGGTGCTACACCCGTGGTCCGTGGCCTCACGCTCGAAGTGCGCGAGGGCGAGTTCGTCTCGCTC
>NZ_DASPHO010000667.1:0-2782 GCF_035629615.1 Hyalangium sp.
AGGGCCACTCCTTCAAGAAGAACCCACTGGGCATTCCCCTCACCGGCTGTCCGCTGGATGAGCGCATCTCCGAGGTCCACGCCCTGAAGCGCGAGGGCGACTCGGTGGCCGCGCTCGCCATGGTGGTGCTGGACAACCCCATGTGCCCTGGCACCGGCCACCGCATCTGCAATGACTGCATGAAGGCCTGCATCTTCCAGAAGCAGGAGCCGGTGAACATCCCCCTGGCGGAGACGGCCACCCTCACGGACGTGCTGGAGCTGCCTTGGGGCTTCGAGATCTACGGCCTGCTCACCCGGTGGAACCCGCTCAACGTCCGCCGGCCGTACGCGCTGCCATACCGGGGCCGCAATGTGCTCGTCGTTGGCCTGGGGCCCGCGGGCTACACGCTGGCGCACTTCCTGCTCAACGAGGGCTTCGGCGTCACGGGCATGGACGGCCTGAAGATCGAGACGTTCGATGACGAGCTGCTCGGCCGCAACGGCAAGCCGCTCAGGGCCATCCACGACTGGAAGGCCCTCACCCGCGAGCTGGACGAGCGCGTGCTCGAGGGCTTCGGCGGCGTGTCCGAGTACGGCATCACCGTGCGCTGGGACAAGAACTTCCTCACGCTCATCCACCTGACGCTGGCGCGCCGGGAGAACCTGCGCATCTTCGGCGGCGTGCGCTTTGGTGGCACCCTCACGATCGACGACGCCTGGCAGCTGGGCTTCGATCACATCGCCATCGCCGCGGGCGCGGGCCGCCCCACCATCATCGGGATGAAGAACAACCTCATCCGGGGCATCCGCAAGGCGAGCGACTTCCTGATGGCGCTGCAGCTCACCGGCGCCTTCAAGCGGGACTCGCTGGCCAACCTCCAGATGCAGCTGCCGGCGATCGTCATCGGCGGCGGCCTCACCGGCATCGACACGGCCACGGAGCTGATGGCCTACTACCCGGTGCAGGTGGAGCGGACGCTCGAGCGGCATGAGCGGCTGGCGGCGGACATCGGCGAGGAGGCCGTCCTCGCGAAGCTGGACGGGGAGGAGCGCACCACCTACCAGACCTTCCTGGAGCACGGCCGCGCGGTGCGCGCCGAGCGTGAGCGGGCCAGCGCCGAGGGGCGCGCTCCCGACTTCATCAAGCTCGTACGGAGCTGGGGCGGCGTGAGCCTGGTGTACCGCCGCAACCTCACCGAGTCCCCCGCCTACCGCCTCAACCACGAGGAGGTGGTGAAGGCTCTGGAGGAGGGCATCCGCTTCATCGAGCGCATGAGCCCGGTGGAGGCCCTGCCGGATGCCAGCGGCGCGGTGCGTGCCATCCGCTTCGAGCGCATGGTGGCGAAGGACGGCAAGCTCAAGGGCAGCGGGGAGTTCTTCGAGCTGCCCGCGCGCACCGTCTGCGTGGCGGCGGGCACCTCGCCCAACGTCACCTACGAGAAGGAGTACCCGGGCACCTTCCAGCTCGACGAGAACCAGGAGTACTTCCAGGGGTTCGAGCTCGCGGAGGCGGGGAACGACTTCGAGCTGAAGCCCGTGGCGGCCAGCGAGGATCTGGCGGCGAAGACGGGCTTCTTCACCTCGTACCGGAAGGACGGGCGCTTCATCTCCTTCTATGGAGACAACCACCCCTCCTACGCGGGCAACGTGGTGAAGGCCATGGCCAGCGCGAAGGACGGGTACCCCGAGGTGTCCCGGCTCTACGCCCGGGAGCTGGCCTCGGTGGACTTCCGGGACGAGGTGGCCCAGCGCCAGCGAGACGAGCAGCTGGCCCGGCACTTCGCGAAGCTGGACGAGGCGTTCAACGCCACGGTGGTGGCCGTCAACCGGCTCACGCCCACGATCGTGGAGGTGGTGGTGAAGGCGCCATTCGCGGCCAGCCACTTCGAGCCCGGCCAGTTCTACCGGCTGCAGAACTTCGAGCGGCTGGCCCCTGTCGTCGACGGCACGCGGCTGATCATGGAGGGCCTGGCCCTCACCGGCGCGTGGGTGGACAAGGAGAAGGGGCTGATGGGGACCATCGTGCTGGAGATGGGCTCCTCCTCGCGCCTGTGCGCGGCGCTGCGGCCGGGTGAGCCCGTGGTGCTCATGGGTCCCACCGGCACGCCCACCGAGATCAGCCGCAACGAGACGGTGGCGCTCGTGGGCGGCGGCCTGGGCAACGCGGTGCTCTTCTCGATCGCGCGCTCGCTCAAGGCGGCCGGCTGCCGCGTCGTCTACTTCGCGGGCTACCGGACGAAGGCCGACAGCTTCAAGCAGGACGAGATCGAGGCCGGGACGGACCAGATCGTCTGGTCCGTGGACGGGGGCGAGCTCATCGAGTCCCGGCGCCCGCAGGATGCGGCGTTCAAGGGCAACGTCGTCCAGGCGATGCTCGCCTATGCGCAGGGCACGCTCGGTCCCAAGCCGCTCATCTCCTTGAGCGAGGTGGACCGCATCATCGCCATCGGCTCGGACCGGATGATGCGAGCGGTGCAGCAGGCCCGCCACAGTGTGCTGCAGCCCTTCCTCAAGCCCGAGCACGAGGCCATCGGCTCCATCAACTCGCCGATGCAGTGCATGATGAAGGAGATCTGCGCCCAGTGCCTCCAGAAGCACGTGGATCCGATCACGGGCAAGGAGACGTGGGTGTTCTCCTGCTTCAACCAGGACCAGAAGCTGGACCAGGTGGACTTCGTGAACCTCAACCAGCGCCTGCGCGGCAACACGGTGCTGGAGAAGATCTCGGACGTGTACCTGGCGCGGCTGCTCCAGAAGGTGCCGGACCTGAAGCGCGTCTGAGGCTCAGCGCCCCCCTTGTC
>NZ_DASPHO010000668.1:0-18711 GCF_035629615.1 Hyalangium sp.
GTGCGCACCCAGCCCGGGCAGACGGCGTTCACCAGCACATGGCGCCCCTTCAGCTCCGGGGCCAGCAGCCGCGTCAGCGCGTTGAGCGCCACCTTGGACACGCGGTAGGCCGACGGTGGCCAGCCCTTGCGCGCGTACTGCCCGCTGCGCACGTCCGCCACGAACTCACGCACCAGCGCGGCCAGAGCCTCCTTCGAAGGAGGCAGATCAAACCGGCGGCGGATCTCCGAAGCCAGGTTTCCCAGCTCCCCCGCCCCGCTCGACACCATCACCAGCCGGCCGTGCTCCTCGAGCAGTGGCAGCAAGCGCTCGGTGATCTGCCAGGCCCCGAAGAAGTTCACCGCGGTCGTCCGCTCGGCGACGTTCTCGTCGAACCCATCCATGGTGATGGCGGCGTTGTTGACCAGCACCGCGAGCCGCCGCTCCTGGCGCTCGAGCCGCGTGGCCAGCGCGTCGATGCTCTCCCGGGAGGCCACATCGAGCGGCTCGAAGGCCACCTCGAGCCCCTGGGAGCGCAAGCGGGCCGCGGCCTCCTCACCCGCGGCCGGGTCCCTTGCCGTCAGCAGCACCCGCATCCCTCCGCGGCCCAGCTGTCGGCAGACCTCGAACCCGATGCCCCGATTGCCCCCCGTGACGAGGACCGTTCCCTTTGGTTTCGGCATGTGCCTCCTCCCCCAGCGGAGCGCCTCACCTACTCAAGGGGGGGGACGAGACCTCCGATACAGGGACGTCGCAAGGACGGCCCTGGGTGCGCGGCCTTCTAACAGAATCACTGCGCTTTTTACCGCCTGAATAAATTTTACCGCACTCACAAGTTTCGCTTGTTTTGCCCGTATTCAGGGTTCCTGTCGGGACTCCGCGGCTAGTGGCAGAGAGTGGGTGAGTGACGCCCTACGCCCGCCGGAGCGTGAGGATCGTCACCTCCGTGGGGACACCGAGCCGGAACGGGAGCCAGTGGCCCGTGCCACCCGAGACGTAGAGGTGGCTGTCCTTCTGCTTGTAGCGGCCGAGCATGAACTCGAAGGCGAACCAGAACAGGGGGACGCCGAAGAAAGCGACCTGACCGCCATGCGTGTGGCCCGCGAGCGTGAGGTGGGCTCCGCGCTCGGCCGCGTACGGGAAGAACGAGGGGTGGTGTGCCAGGCACAGCGTCATCTCGCCGGGAGAGGTGCCTTGGAATGCCACGTCCGCCGAGCGGCGCATCTGCTGAGCCCTGAGCAGCGGGTTGCGCCGCGACATCGGGTAGTCGACGCCAACCACGCGCAGGCGCTCGCCGCCGTGCTCGAGCACATGGGACTCGTCCACCAGCAGGCGGACCTTCGCCCCGCGCTTCGCGAGGGACTCATACCCCTCGAGGATGGACTCCAGGCCGCGCCAGTGCTCGTGGTTGCCGAGGATGGCCAGCATCCCATGAGGTGCCTGGCAGGCTCCGAGCGCCTCCATCGTCCCGTCGACCTGGGAGAGGTCATCGATCAGATCGCCCGTCATCACCTGCAGGTGCACGCCGGCGCTGTTCATCGCCTCGACGGCGGCCCGGAGATAGTCCGTGGTGATGAACGGGCCCACGTGGATGTCGGTGATCTGGCCGATGCGGAAGCCCTCGAGCGCAGCGGGCAGATCCCGGAGCCGCACCTCCAGCTCGCGGACCTCGAAGCCGGAGATGCCGCTGACCACACCCGCGGAGCTCGTCCCCATGGCCACGAAGGGGACCGCGCGCCCCACGCTCATGAGCACGCTCCTGCGCTCCAGGTCCACCACCCCCGTCACCTGGCCCGCCTGGGAAGCGGAGCGGCGCTGTCTCCACCAGCGCGCGAGCACGAAGGGCGTGCCGAACAGCACGACGATCAGCACGGCCACGGCCCACATCGTGGAGAAGAGCTTCAGCGGCGCGCCGATCACGGGGATCTGCCCATGGATGCCGATCCCGAGCAGCATCGGCAGCCCCCAGGCCAGGAGTGACAGCGCCACCAGGCTGACGAAGGTCCACTGCCGCCAGCCGCTGGAGACGGCCGGCCAGAGGCGCCTGAGCACGGCGTAGCCCAGCAGGTTCAGCACCGCGATTAAAACGAGTCTGCCGATCATCATCGTCTCGCCGTGCTCAGCTGAGGAACTTGGTCATCCGGCCCTGGGCCACCATCACGCCATCGTTCTCCCGGCGGATGTCCACCTGAACGAAGGCCAGGGTGCGCCCGGACTTGAGCACGGAGGCCTCCACCAGCACGGTCGAGCCGCCGGGAGCGGGCGCGAGCCACGACACGTTGAGGTCCGTGGAGACGCCGGGCCGGTGGTCGCGGTCCGCGCTCATAATGGCCAGCGTGCCCACCACGTCCACCAGCGTGGCCACGGCGCCGCCATGCAGCACGCCGTTGAGGTTCTGTACCGCCTCTCCCACAGGGAGGCGCACCCGGGCCTTGCCGCCGCTGGCCTCCAGCAGCTCCATCCCTGTCAACGATCGGTCATAACCGCCCTGCCCGAACCGGCCCAGCCGCTCCTTCAGCTTGTCATCCATGCGGCCTCCACCTTAACCGCCGTTCGGGCGGGATGCTCTCCTACCTTGGCCCATGGCGGGCCCTGAACGGACAGGCGAGGGAAACGCGCAGGCGCCTGGCGCATCTCCGTGCCGCGAGGAGAGACAGGGACATGGATCTGGGTCTTGCAGGGAAGACAGCACTGGTGACGGGTTCCACGGCGGGGATTGGATTGGCCTCGGCTATGGGGCTGGCGCGCGAGGGAGCGCACGTCATCGTGAATGGCCGCTCCGAGGAGCGAGTCCAGCGAGCGCGGGAGCACATCCTCCAGGCGGTACCGGGGGCCAAGGTGTCGGTCGCGGCGGCGGACCTGTCGACGGCCCAGGGGGCCGAGAAGGTGACGCGGGCCTTCCCGGACGTGGAGATCCTGGTGAACAACCTGGGCATCTTCGAGCCCAAGCCGTTCGAGCAGATCCCCGACGAGGACTGGCTGCGGTTCTTCGAGACGAACGTGATGAGCGGGGTGCGGCTGAGCCGCTTCTACTTCCCGAGGATGCGGGCGAAGGGCTGGGGGCGCATCCTCTTCGTGTCGAGCGAGTCCGCGGTGCAGATCCCCTCGGAGATGATCCACTACGGCATGACGAAGACGGCGCAGGTGGCGGTGGCGCGAGGGCTCGCGGAGCTGTCTCCGGGGACGGGCGTGACGGTGAACACGGTGCTGCCCGGGCCGACGCTGTCCGAAGGCGTGGGGCAGTTCGTGGCCGAGCTGGGCAAGTCGCGGGGCATGGACGCGAAGACGGCCGAGCGCGACTTCTTCATCAACGCCCGGCCGACCTCGCTCCTGAAGCGGTTCACCACCCCCGAGGAGGTGGCGAACCTGATCGTCTATGTCTCCAGCGAGAAGTCCTCCGCCACCAACGGCGCCGCCCTGCGCGTGGACGGCGGCGTGGTGCGGGCCCTGCTCTGATCGAGGCGGCTCAGGCGGCGTCCCGGGCCCGGCGGAACAGCCGCTGGATGTACTCCCAGGCGAACTCGAGCTCCCGGAACCGCTGCTCGGCGAGAGCGCGCAGCTGAGGGTTGACGTCCGACACGGTGTCCGGGCGGCAGTCCTTCGTCTGCGCCTCATAGGCGGCGCGGGCCTGCTCCAGGGTGCCCGGCTCCTGGAAGCCGAGGATCCTCCAGAACACCTGCGCCTGGGTCAGCTTGAGATCCGTGGGCCGCTCCTGTGTCTGCGGGCGCTCCGCGGCCGGGCTGACCTCGGCGGACGCGGGAGGCGCGCTGCGCCGCGAGCGAGCACTGCGAAGCTGCGAAGGAAGCTCGCTCTCGCCGCCCACCAGGGACTGCACCCTCAATACGTAGGGCCCGACGCACAGCTCGTCGTCCACGGTCATCACCGTGGGCCGGACCACGAGCTCGCCGTTGAGGAACGTCCCGTTCGTCGAGCCCTCATCCAGGACGATCGCCCCACCCTCGATGGCGACCAGCCGGCAGTGGACTCCCGAGACCGTCTCGCCCCGCAGGACGAGGTGACACTTCCGCGAGCGGCCGACGAAGATCTCCCGGTCGGCCAGCGTGGCCTTCGTCGTGATTCCCGCTCCACTCAACACAGCCGAAATGGTGAACACGTTGGCTCCAAGCTCTCCCGCCTGGGGGAACAGGCAGGATTCATCCCCCGATACTTGTCAAAGCACGAGGCATGCCGACCTCTCCCAGAGCCGAGACCCCAGTCTTTTCAGTGCCTTGAGAAAGCAGCACTCCAACCTGATGGGCAAGTGAGGTCGCAACCTGTCAGGATTGACGTCAAAGCTGACAAGCAACATGCCGGGTGAGGACTCTCATGACGAGCGGCGATGACCCGAAGGAGAAGCTGTCCGTAGAGCCGCCGTTGCGGGATGAGCCCATGGCGGGCCCGTCGCTCAATCGGACGGCCTTCATTCCCATGCCCGCATCGCTTCAGAGCCCTCTGGGGGAGGAGTCCCCTCCCCCGAGCCAGGTTCCGACGCGCCGGGAGCGCATCCCAAGAGAGCCCTCAGCGCCCCAGCCAGCGCGGCCCTACCGCGAGCCCAAGGCCCTGCGCGTGCAGCGCGAGGGCGTGCCGGATCACATCGTCCCTCTCTACCCGGATCGCTCGTACGTGTTCGGGCGCGCGCCGGAGTCCACGGTGGTGTTCGCCCATGACGCCGTGTCGCGGCAGCACGGGCGCCTGTCCTTCCGCGAGGACCACCGGTGGGTGTACCGGGATCTCAACTCGCGCAACCAGAGCTTCCTGGGCGAGGCGGAGTTCCCGTTTCAGGGGGACGAGCGCGAGTACTTCCAGGTGATGAGCGCCTCGCATGACTGGGTCGTCGAGGCGGGCAACGTCATCCTGCTTGGCAACGGGCGCAGCCGCATCCTCTTCCTGGCCGAGGTGCCAGACGGGCTGGTGGCGGGGCCTCGTCCCCGGCATGAGGGCTCGGCGGCCGCGGCGCAGCTCGAGCGCTCGATCAACATCTGCGCGCGGCACCAGCTCCCGGTCTTCATCCTGGGCAAGTCCGGCACGGGGAAGACGTTCATCGCGCGGGAGATCCACAGCCGGAGCCGGCTGGATGGGAACTTCGTGAACCTGAACTGCGGCAGGCTCCCCCAGGACGCGAGCATGCTGCACAGCGAGCTGCTCGGGCACGTGAAGGGAGCCTTCACGGGGGCGGCCTTCGCGAGGGTGGGCAAGTTCTACGTGGCCAACGGGGGCACGCTCTTCCTGGACGAGGTGGAGTTCCTGCCGCCCGCGGCCCAGGACTTCCTGATCGACGTGCTGGAGGGGACAGGCAGCCTGGCGCCGCTGGGTGCAGCTCCGGACTCACGGGAGCCGCCGCCGCGCTTCCGGCTCATCTCTGCTTCCAAGACACCGCTGCAGCAGACGGGGCTGCGGCCGGACCTGGCCCAGCGGCTGGCCACCGGAGATGTGATCGTGCTGCCGGCGCTGGAGGAGCGGCGGGAGGACATCCCGAACCTCGTGGTGAACTTCCTCCACAGCCTGAAGACGGAGCAGCAGTACGACGCCGAGTTCACCAGCGATGCGATCGCGCATCTGCAGCAGGTGGACTGGCCGGGGCAGATCCGCGAGCTGGAGACGACTGTGAAGGCCGTCGTCGCCCGCGAGGCTGCGGGGCGAGCCATCGACGGCATGGGCTCCTCGCGGATGATGATCACCCTGGCGGCGGTGAAGGCGTACCTGTCCCAGCGGATGATCGGGTTCGGAGGCTCGGTCGCGGCTCCTCCCCTGGCATTGGAGGCATCAAGTGCATCGGTGCCTCAAGGGGCCTTGCAGTCGCTGCGCAAGCGGCCTGGCGATCTGACGGAGGCGGACATCCGGGTCGTGCTGGAGCGGCACCAGGGCAACAAGACGCGCGCCGCTCAGGAGCTGGGGATCGCGCTCAACACCCTCAAGGACCGGATGAAGAAGCTCGGGGTCGCGTGAAAGGGAAAGCCGCCGGGAAGGAACCTTCAAAACGATGCGTGTAGAACTGAACAAATCCACGCAGCAATCCACCATGCGGCTTGCCCTCTTAGCCGTATTGGCTCTGCTCTTGGCGTGCATGGGCCGCCGACTCTTCTACCTACACAGTGAATTGCCCAAACTGAATCAAGATCAATTCTATTCCGTGACACCTGGGCCTTGGGACAACGAGCACGTGCCCGTCGTCGTATCGGATGCGAGCAAGGTTCCGGATGAGTTGGTCATCTCTACGCTCAGGGCCTTGATGGCCTTGCCAGGTGCGATGGTCCAGTGCGATCCGAAATCTAAAGAGCCGCCTGCTTATGCGACTGAGTATTGCCTAGCCCTCTACAAGACCCCGAAGGATTGGCGTGCTTCATGGCCTGTTCGAAGTTTGTTCGAGGAGAACAGCATGTGTGAGCCGCCCTATGGCGGGGTAGAGGATGAGGACTTCGGGCGGGAGATAGCCGTCGTTGGCTTCGCTCACAACCACCCCTGTGGGAGGCACATGAGCAGTCCTGATCTGGGTACCTTTCCTATCCATATCAAGAACGCGGGGACTGAAGTCTGGGAGTTGATGGTTTACGCAGAGACTCCTGCCGGCAATCTTGCTCGGAACTCCAAGGGAGAGTTGATTCCGACCTCGGCATGGCTCGCCACGTATCATCTTGATGAGCCTCGCTTCTACAAGTGGGACCTGCAGGGAAATGTATTTATCTGGAATGAGGAAAACCAAGAGTGGGAATTCCGATCAATGTGTAAGCCTCAATCCAGCGCTTTCAATCCCGATAAAGCGCTGCAACCAGAATGCAATCCACCACTCGATTGAGGTTGTAGATTTGAGGGCCCTGTGACTAAACCACGCTATCTCGGCTTGCTTGTATTGCTCTTGGTGGGAGGAGGTTCGGTGGCTCTACCCATCGACCTCGAACATCCCGATGGTGGACCTATTGGCTCAGTTCCAGGTCTTTTGGATGCGGGCGTCATCCCTTTCTCATCCAGCCCTACAGATTTGGATGGTGGGACGGTTGCTCCTCAACCCCGTGCTTCGGCGGGGGACGCAGGCCCCCTCTCTGCTGTGCCCAGCAAGGCACAGCCCGTCAAGTGGCCTGAGGATTTGCAGCCCTTAGCTACCTTGGATGGCCCTGCTGTACTTGCAGCCAATGCGGCTCTCCAGCGAGTACTTGAGCGCTTCCCTGAAAAATACAAGCAGAGCTGCGCCTATTCTGCCAGAGCGATGGAAGTGCTCGTTGGGCAGCAGGGAGGGCTGTATTTCGTGCGTATCAATCGGCGCTTGGACAAGTGCGGACGGGCAGCTCCTGGCATCAGTGCCGGCTTCGACTGGTTCGAGCTGTATGCAGTGTCCCCGGATGGGCAGATTCTCGAACGCTATCCCTACCATCCGTAGTGTGGGAGTGGAACTTGGCACGACAACGCCCAATGCCTGACTACGCTCGGCGTATCCTCACTTTGAGGACACGAGGGCCCACGGCGCACGTGGGCAGCAGCAGGCACTTCGCGCAGTTCTCCGCGACAGGCCTCGCCGGGCATACCCCGCTCATGCCGTAGTGGCACAGCGCGAAGTCGTACCGAACCGGATCCGCTTCATCCAGCCACCGCAGCGAGGCCGTCACCTCCTCCGCCGTCCGCCAGCTCAGGTCCTTGCGCCGCGTCAGCCCCAGGTGCCGGGCGATGCGTCCGATGTGCGTGTCCAGTGGGATGAGCAGCCCCGCGGCTGGCACCCGCTTCCAGATGCCAAAGTCCACCGCGTCCGGACCTCGCACCATCCACCGCAGGTACAGGTTGAGCCGCTTTGCCGCCCCCGCTCCCAGGGGTGAGGGAAGCAGGTGGTGCAGCCCCCGCTCCTTCCCGAGCGCCCGCCGCAGCTCGCCCATGGGCACGTCTCGAAGCGCTGCAGTGAAGTCACTCAGTGCGCCGTGGATCGACTCGTGCGCCTCCCAGGCCCGCACGAAGAGCGCCTCCAGGCTCCCGTGCTCGCGCAGCGCCCGCCCCATCCCCAGCAGCAGCACCGCCACGTCCGTGCCGACGTTGAAGCGGTAGACGAACCCGTGCAGCAGCTCGCGCGCTCCCGCAACATCCAGCTCGCGCACGAAGGCGGCCGGGGATGGGCCCATGCGCCGCAGCAGCCCCTCCACCTTGGGCCGGAACAAGTCCGCCCGGCCGTATGCCAGCGCCGCCGCCAGGAGCGCGCTGGTCTCGATGTCCCGAGGGTCCGTGTACCGGTGCGGGAACTCCACGGGATCGAACGCGATGCGCGCGCGCGCATCCGTCGACGCCAGAAAGGACTCCAGGAGCGGACGCAGGCGCTCGGCGGCCTTCACTGACAACCCCGTGCTCCGAGAGCGCCTGCTCACGCGTCGACCTCCAACCCCCTCGTCGCCGTCAATCAGCGCGTCAGCTCGCGCACCGCGTGCCCCAGCTCCGGGAGGATCAGCACCTCCAGCGCCAGCTTCACCGCCTGCGGCGAGCCCGGCATGGCGAAGACGATCATCCCCTGGTACGTTCCTGCCGTGGCCCGCGACATCATCGCCACGCTGCCGATCTGCTTGAACGAGAGCATCCGGAAGATCTCCCCGAACCCTGGCAGCTCCTTCTCGAACAGCCCCCGCAGCGTCTCCACCGTCGAGTCCCGCCGCCCGATCCCCGTCCCTCCGTTGAAGAGCACGGCCCGCGCTCCCGCTCCCGCCGCCTCGGCCAGCACCGCGCGGATCGCCTCCGGCTCGTCCTTCACCAGCTTGTAGCCAGACAGGGTGTGCCCGGCGGCCTCCAGCCCACTCCGCAGCGCCCGTCCGCTCTCGTCCCGTGCCTCGTCCCGGCTGTCCGAGCACGTCACCACGAACACGCTCACGTGGGCCGGCGCGTGCGACTTGTGCTCCTCCGCCGAGTGCGAGTGCCCATGATGCCCATGCCCCGCGTGCGGGTGGTGGTGCTGGTGCCCGTGACCGTGGTCATGGTCATCATCGTGATCGTGTCCGTCGTGTGCCATGGCTCCCCTCGCGGCTCCGCTGTTCGTTACTTCGCCTTGGGATCGTCGATGACGATCTGCCCGCTCTCCACGTCGACCTTCACCACCGTCTGGTCATCGGCGATGCCCGGAGAAGTCTCGTTCTTGCCGGTGTCCAGGTCGAAGCCCACCTCGTGGCAGGGGCAGATGACCAGGTTGTCCTCGATGCGCCCACCCGACAGCAGGCAACCCGCGTGGTTGCACCAGTCATCAAGCCCTTTGTAGCGCCCGTTGATCTTGGCGATGCACACGTTGCGAGCCCCTACTTCGTAGCCCCGCATCTCCTTCTCGGCGAAGTCCGCCGGTCCGAGCTTGATCTTCATCGGCCTCGTTCTTCCTCTAAATAAAACGACAGGTTGCCCCCCGTGGGACGTCCTTCTACCCTGGCGAGCCTGCCCGGGGCGAGGGTCCTTCTTACCCCTGTATGCCTGCGCGCTCGCTCCTCTCGGATTACCTTCTCTCCCGTGAACCCGCCCGACAAAGCCGCCATCGCCAAGATCCTTCGGGAGCTCTCCCTGCTCCTCCAGCTCAAGGGAGAGAACTCCTTCAAGGTCCGCGCCTACGACACAGCAGCAGACCGCCTGCTCGGGATGACCCAGGACCTGGGAACCCTGGTACGGGAAGGCCGCCTGCAAGAGCTGCCAGGGATCGGCCAGGGGCTCGCCGACAAGATCAGCGAGCTGGTGAGCACCGGCAAGCTCGGCTTCCACGAGGAGCTCAAGGCCGAGTTCCCTGCCGGCCTGCTGGAAGTCCTCCAGCTGCCGGACATGGGCCCCAAGAAGGCCCTCGCCCTCTGGAAGGAGCTGAAGGTGGGCTCCGTGGCCGAGGTGGAGAAGGCCTGCCGTGAGGGCCGCGTGCGTGAGCTCAAGGGGTTCGGCGCCAAGAGCGAGGCGAAGATCCTAGAGGGCATCGCCCTGCACCAGCGCGCCAAGGGCAAGCGAAAGCTGCTGGGGGATGTGCTCCCCACCGTGGACAGCCTGCTCGAGCGGCTCAAGGCGGTGCCCGGCGTGGTGCGCGTCAGCCCGGCCGGCAGCGTGCGGCGCCGTGCCGAGACCGTGGGGGATGTGGATCTGCTGGCCTCCGCGCCCGAGGCCGGCCCGGCGCTCGAGGCACTGGCCAACGCGCCCGGTGTCGCCGTGCTGATCGGCAAGGGCGAGAGCAAGTGCTCCGTGCGCATGGTGGAGGCAGATCTCCAGGTGGATCTGCGCGTGCTGCCGGACGAGGACTTCGCCACGGCCCTGCACCACTTCACCGGCTCCAAGGCCCACCACGTGCGCCTGCGCGGGATGGGGCAGGACAAGGGCTTCAAGATCTCCGAGTGGGGCGTGCACCGCACCGACGGCACCAAGGTGCCCATCCGCGACGAGGCGGACATCTACAAGCTGCTCGGCATGCAGTACGTCCCCCCCGAGCTGCGCGAGGACACCGGTGAGCTCGAGGCCGCGCTGGAGGGCCGGCTCCCGGAGGATCTCGTCGAGCTGGAGGACGTGCTGGGAGCGGTGCACTCGCACAGCACGTGGTCGGACGGGAAGCACTCGCTGGAGGAGATGGCGCGGGCGGCGAAGGCGATGGGACTCCAGTACCTCACCGTCACCGAGCACAGCCAAGCGGCCGTCTACGCCGGCGGGCTCAAGGAGGACGATCTCAAGCGCCAGTGGGAGGAGATCGACCGGGTGAACGAGGCCGTCACGGGCTTCCGGCTCCTCAAGGGCATCGAGGTGGACATCCTGGAGACGGGCGCGCTCGACTACCGTGACAGCGTGCTCGAGCAGCTCGAGGTGGTCATCGGCTCTGTCCACGTGCGCCACAGCATGGACGAGGAGCAGATGACTCGGCGGCTGCTCAGCGCCATGGACAACCCGTGCCTGAACATCATCGGCCACCCCACGGGGCGCCTCATCCACGAGCGCGATCCCTACCCGATGCGCATGGAGGCAGTGCTGGACCGGGCCGCCGAGCGCGGCGTGGTGATGGAGGTGAACGGCAAGCCGGCGCGGCTGGACCTCAAGGCCGAGCACGTCCGCCAGGCCGTCCAGCGAGGGGTGAAGCTGGTGGTGAGCGCCGACTCGCACAAAAAGGAGGACCTGGCCCACCTGACTTTCGCCGTGGCCACCGCGCGCCGGGGCTGGGCGCGCAAGGGGGATGTGCTCAACACGCTGCCCGCGGCGAAGTTCATCGCCCAGCTCAAGGCCCTCCGGGCCCGGTGAAGTTCACTTCCGCGTTCGCGAGGCGGTGCTAACCTCCGGGCCGCGGTGACGCCTCGCCTCCTTGCCCTCCTGCTCCTCTGTCTCGGTCTCACGGCCCGTGCCGACGGTGCCGAGCGCCCCACCCGCGCGGATCTCCAGAAGGCCGTGGAGCTGCATGAGCGCTCCGTGGTGCGAGTCCTCGCACCCCGCCGCTCCGGCCCCGGCGTCATCGTGGGCAGCGGTGGCCAGGTGCTCACCGCCGTGGACCACGTGAGCCTGGAGACCACCGAGGTGGAGTTCGGCGGAAAGCGACTGCCGGCCTCGGTGGTGCTCGCCAACGCGTACCTGAAGGTCGCCGTCATCGCCGCGCCCAGCGGCACCTACCCCTCCGTGCCCGTGAAGGTGCTCCCCGAGGGCCTGGACGGACAGTGGCTCATCGGCGTCATCCGCGGCCGAGGCAAGAAGGCGCCGGCCCAACCCTTCGCCGCCGTGGCCCGGCTCGCGAAGCAGGAGCCCTTCCTGGACGTGGGCATCCCCTTCATGCCGGGCACCCCGCTCTTCGACACGCAGGGGCGGCTCGTCGCCGTCGTCGTCCAGCGCCGCACGGGCGGGTGCCGGGCCCTGCCGCTGTCGGCCGTGAAGCTCCAGCTCGCCTCCGCTGCAGAGGCTCCATGAGCGCCGCCGCCGCCCAGCCCTGGCGCCCCTCCGCCGTGCAAGAAGTCGTCGCCCTGTGGGCCATCGGCTTCCTGGGCATCGTCATCGCGTTCCTGCTCTTCGGCGGCACCAGCATCCCCAAGCTGGTGGCCACCGTGGGCTTCCTCTACCTGCCGCTCATTGCCATGCGCTGGCGGGACGAAGACTATCGCGACTACGGCCTCACCCTGCGCGCCTGGCGCCAGGACTTGCGGCTGTTCGTCACGCTGAGCCTCATCGTCGGCCCCCTCTTCTTCCTGGGCTTCGCCGCCTGGGTGGAGCTCGTCCCCCGGCTTCCCTCGGACTGGGCCCGGCTCCTCACACCGCACAGCGGCCCCGGCCACTTCTCTCCCAGGCTGCCTCCGCGCTTCGCCGAGTGGGTCGTCGACCAGGTGTTTGTCGTGGCGCTCCCAGAGGAGTTCTTCTACCGGGGCTACATGCAGACCCGGCTGCGCGACGCATGGCCCGGCGGGCGCAAGGTGCTCGGCGCTCGGCTGGGGCCCGCCTTCTGGCTCACGGCGGTGCTCTTCGCCCTCGGCCACCTCGCCATCTTCCAGGCCTGGCGCCTGTCCGTCTTCTTCCCCGCCCTCCTCTTCGCCTGGATGCGAGAGCGCACCGGCACCGTCGTCGGTGCCGCCCTCTTCCACGCCGCCTGCAACCTCTTCGTGCAGTTCCTCGAGGTCTCGTTCTTCGGCGGCCCGTGAGCAGCCGGAGCGCCTGAACGCCATGGGCTTTCGGCTGGGTGAGGCAAGACCCAGGCTTGATCTGTTCACAAGTATTCAAGCAAATGGGGTATAGCTTGAACACCCTGTGCCCTCCGCCAACGCGGCCGGGCACCCCTCCGAGGGGGCACTCCCAGTGAATCGTCTTCAGAGAAGTCAGGCGCATGCCCTGGCCGCAGCGCTCGCGCTGTGCACGGCCTTGTGGGCGCCTTCCGTGCTGGCCCAGCAGAACTCCTCCGTGATCACCGGGACGGTGGCGGACGCCAGCAATCAGCAGCCCGTCGCGGACGTGGTCATCACCGCCACCTCCCCCGCCCTGCAGGGAGAGGAGGTCGCCGTCACGGACGCCACGGGCAACTACCGCCTGCCGCAGCTGCCCCCCGGCGTCTACACCCTGCGCTTCGAGAAGGAGAGCTTCCAGCCCTACTCGCGCACGGAGATCACCCTGCGCCTCAACCGCACCATCCGCCTCAACGCGCAGCTGCTGCCGGATGAGTTCCAGACGACGATGGAGATCTCCGGCACCCCACCCGCCATCGACGTGGGCTCCACCCGCACCGGCCTGAGCGTGGACACGGATCTGCTGCGCAACATCGCCGTGGTGCGCCCTGGCTCCAAGGGCAGCGCGGCGCGCTCCTTCGAGAGCCTGGCCGAGCTGGCTCCCGGCGCCAACGCGGACGCCTACGGCATCTCCCTCAACGGCACCACCTCGCCGGAGAACGGCTTCCTCGTGGACGGCCTGTCCGCGGGCAACCCGGCCACCGGCGTGCTCGGCTCCCCCATCTCCGTGGAGTTCATCCAGGAGGTGAACGTCATCACCGGCGGCTTCATGCCCGAGTTCGGCCGCTCCACCGGCGGCGTCATCACCGCCGTCACGAAGTCCGGCTCCAACGAGTTCCATGGGTCGCTCTTCAGCAACCTCACCCCCGGCGCCTTCGAGCACTCGCCCACCCTCATCCCCCGAGAGGGCAGCGTCATCACCACGAACCAGAAGCTGTGGAACCTGGGGGACTTCGGCGGAGATCTCGGCGGCCCCATCATCAAGGACAAGCTCTGGTTCTACGTGGGCGTGGCGCCCTCCTTCACCCGCCGCAGGCTCGATCGCAGCCTGAACGCCTTCGTGCTGGATGCGGAGGGCAACCGCGTCCGGGACGCGAACGGCTTCTCCCGCACCGAGCCCATCCCCGACACCACCACCTCCTACTTCGCTGACCAGCGCTCCGTGCAGTACATCGGCAAGCTCACCTGGCAGGCCGCTGCGGACCACACACTCACCCTCTCCGTCTACGGCGCGCCCAACAGCTCGGGCGGCAACGGCCGCTTCGGCTACCGCGTGGATGACAACGCCGTCGAGGTGGAGAACATCGCCGGCGCCTATGCGGCGTACGCGCACCGCAACGAGCAGGACTCACGCGACATCTCCCTCAAGCTGACCTCCTCCTTCCTGGACAAGAAGATCCTGCTGGACGCCACCGTGGGCTGGCACCACCAGGTGGACTCCAACCTGCCCTCGGACGGCACCGGCATCGCCAGCGGCCAGGGCCTGTCCACCCTGCCCCAGTTCGAGATGCAGCGCTCCAGCCGTCCGGATCCCGCCAACCCCGGCCGCAGCCTGCCGGCCTTCTACTCCATCAATGACTTCGAGCAGCTGCCGGATCCCTCCGTGTGCGATCCGGCGGGCACCGTCAACGCCGTCAAGTGCCCTGTCACCACGTACCTGTTCGGTGGCCCCGGCTTCCTCCAGGAGCGTACGGTGGAGCGCTACCAGGGCAACGTGGTGGGCACCTTGTTGCTCAGCGCCTTGGGCCACCACGTCATCAAGGCCGGCTTCGACGCGGAGGTGATGACGAACGAGGATGTCCGCGGCTACTCGGGCGACGTCCTCTACCGCGAGAACGTCAACGGACAGACGTTCCAGGACTTCCGCGCCTTCGGCTTCCTCACCGGACCGGACGAGGTGGTGATCCAGCCCTCCGTCAACCCCGCTACTCGCGCCCTCGCGCTCGGCGGCTTCCTCCAGGACTCGTGGAGCGTGATGGATAAAGTCACGCTCAACGCCGGCGTGCGCTACGACACGCAGTCGGTGTACGGCACCGGCGGGGACCTGGCCTTCGAGCTGCCCAACCAGATCTCGCCTCGCGTGGGCATCATCTACGACTTCACCCAGCAGGGCCGCTCCAAGCTCTACGCCAGCTTCGCGCGCTACTACCAGAACGCGGTGCTGGCCATGGTCAACTCGCAGTTCTCCAACATCACCCGCATCCAGGCCAACCGCCGGCGCACGCCCCAGGGAGATGCGCCGGGGTGCGATCCGCTCACGCAGGCCGCGCCCTACACCGAGTGCCGGAATGAGGGCAACGTCATCCCCTCCGGCAACCCGGAGATCCTCAGCAAGAAGTACACGCAGACGTTCGCCATCAACAGCCCGGTGGATCCGGATCTGGAGCCCCAGTCCTCGAATGAGTGGGTGGTGGGCGGCGACTACGAGATCTTCCCCCGCGCCACACTGGGCGTCATCTACACGCACCGGGACATGAACGCCGTCATCGAGGACATGTCCCGCAACGAGGCCACCAACTACTTCATCGGTAACCCGGGCCGCGGCATCGCCTCCGAGTTCCCCAAGCCGGTGCGCAACTACGACGCGGTGACGCTCTCGCTCACCAAGGCCTTCGCGGACCTCTGGCTGGTGCAGGCCAACTACACCTGGTCCCGCCTGTGGGGGAACTACTCCGGTCTGTTCCGCCCGGAGAACCTCCAGCTGGCCCCCAACATCACCTCGGACTTCGATCTGATCTCCCTCACGGAGAACAAGATGGGCCTGCTGCTGCTGGACCGGACGCACTCGGTGAAGCTCTACGGGGCCAAGGAGTTCCCCCTCACCAGCCAGATCAGCCTCAACCTGGGCCTGTCCTACCGGGGAACCTCGGGGGCGCCGGTCAACGTGACGGGCGCGCACTACATCTATGGCCCGGAGTTCACCTTCATCCTCCCGCGCGGCGCGGGCGGCCGGCTGCCCTTCGTGCACAACATCGACACGCGCCTGTCCGCCAGCTACCGGCTCTCCGGCGACATGGTGGCCAGCGTGAGCATGGACGTCTTCAACCTCTTCAACTTCCAGTCCGTCACCGCCGTGGATCAGCGCTACACCTCGGAGACGGTGGACGCCATCGTCGGCGGCACGCAGGCGGACCTGGAGACGCTCAAGGCCCGTGGCACCGATCGCACCGTCGTCGTCAACCCCAACTTCGGCAAGCCCGTTGCCTACCAGTCGCCCCGCAGCATTCGCCTCGGCGCGCGCCTCTCGTTCTAAAGCGGAGCCCTCCTCACCATGAAGACCCTATCCGCCTTCCGCTGGATCCTCCCCCTGGGGTGCGTGGCCGCACTGCTCAGCTCCTGCAACGCAGACCAGCCCCTGCCCCAATGCACCATCGGCCGTGGCGAGCACGCCGTGCGCTACACGCTCGTGCGCGGCACCGGCCCCTGCGCCGCGAAGACGGCCGAGAAGCTGGGCGCGCAGATCTTCCGCACGCCCGGCTCCGGCATCCCTCCCACCCTCGTCTTCAGGCCCGGGCCGCTGGCCGCCAACGAGGGCAAGGACACGGCCAACTCCGTCAACACCGAGGGGGACTTCACCACCGAGTACCCGAGCGAGGACGAGCTGTGCCTGGTGCCCTCCATGTCCGAGGCCCGGCAGCGCGTGGCCCAAACGGACGGGAGCACGCGGGACATCCGCTACGAGTTCAGCAATGTGCGCGTGCAGGGCTCCTCCGCCATCCCGGGGACGCAGTGGATCGCGGATCTCACCTATACGGAGAATGACTGCACGGCCCAGTACGTCGCGGTGGGCATGTTCCCCGCGCTCAAGTGCGAGCGTACCGTGGGGAACACGCTGGAGCGAGATCCGGCCATCTGCCAGCAGCCGCGGCCCAGCCTCTCCATTGATCCGGCCTTCCCCACCACCTGCGACGAGACGACGAACCTGTGCGTGCTCAGGGATGATCCGCCCTCGCTCATCTCGCAGCCCTGAACAAGGGGGTGCCCTCAGGCGCCCCGCTCAGAGCCCGGGGAGGTGACGGACCTGCAGGTCCTCGCTCACCGCCAGCGCCGTGCCCTGCGTCAGCTCCACCCAGCCCTGGGTGCGCTTCACGTGGCTGGCCACCACCACCGCGCGCTGGCGCCGGTGCGCCATCACCGCCGGCTGCGTCTCCGGCGTCTCCGGCGTGATGCCGCACACCTCGCAGCGATCCGTGCCCTCCAGCCGCGTGTAGTAGAGCGGCGCCTCACCCGAGCGCGTCGCCACGAGGATCCGGCCGTTGGTGGCCACGAAGTTCAGCGTGGAGGTGCGCACCGCCCCCGCCTGGGCCGATGCACGCTCCAGCTCCCGCGCCGTGTCCACCAGCAGCCGGCCCGCCTCCTCTGCATCGAGACGGGGATCCTCCATCCGCCCCTCGCCCCGCAGGTGCTTCAGGAAGTGCGCGAAGGCGACCTCGCTGTCCGTGGGGCCCTTCACCTGCCACCGCAGAAACTCGGGGAGCTCCTCCAGCAGCGAGGCCCTGAGCCGATCGAACCCGTGCAGCGCACCCTGGTGGGCGAACAGCCAGGCCCGGGATCGGAACGGCTGGGTGCTGTCCTCCAGGGACATCCCCACCGGCAGCCTGCCCGCATGGAACACGAGCGCCCCGGACTCATTCGGGGGCGCCAGCGAAGCCGCCGTCAACCCCACATCGCTCGACAGCCGCCGCAGCAACACCTCTCCGTCCGCGTAAGCCCCCACCCCCACGGCGTTGGCCCTCGGCTCCACCTGGAGGGTGAGCTGCCCCTCCAACCGCGCCAGCTCGCACTTCAACAGGTTCGGATCGGATGTGAGCACCGCCAGGACGACGGACATGGAACAAAACCCCCAGAGAAAGCGTGTGGCTCAGCAGATAGATAAGGATGCCACGCCCCCCCCTCAACCCACGCTTCCCAGGCCCCTCTACCCCGGCTAAGCCCTTGAAATGGCTCGGATTTGATCGGACGGAAGGTTTGACAGGCCCGCACCAGGGTGCGAACATCCTCGCGCTTTTCGGGTTTGTGAGAGTACCTACACCCCCGTGCAGAACTTCACCGGAGACGGAATGTCGGACGAGATTGCGATCGGCATCGACCTGGGCACCTCGTACTCGTGCGTGGCGGTAGTCCAGGACGGGCAGCCGGCGGTCATTCCCAACGAGTGGGGAGAGAGCACCCACGCCTCGTGTGTCTCGTTCCTCGAGGACGGCTCGGTGCTGGTAGGCAATGCCGCCAAGAAGAACATCATCCAGGCGCCCGAGGCGACGGTGTACTCCGCCAAGCGCCTCATCGGCCGGTACTACTTCTCAGACGAGGTGAAGAAGGCCCAGGCGGTGATGCCGTACCGGATTGTCGAGGGCGAGCACAACTCGGTGCGCATCGAGGTGCGCGGCAACACGTACTCGCTGCCGGAGATCTCCGCGCTGGTGCTCAAGGAGATGAAGGCGGTAGCGGAGACGTACCTGGGGCGCGAGGTGACGAAGGCCGTCGTCACCGTCCCGGCGTACTTCAACGACAACCAGCGCCAGGCCACCAAGGATGCAGGCCGCGTGGCCGGGCTGGAGGTGCTGCGCATCATCAACGAGCCCACCGCGGCGGCGCTCGCCTACGGCTTCGGCCGGGACGTGAACCAGCGCATCGTCGTCTACGATCTGGGCGGCGGCACCTTCGACGTGTCCATCCTGGAGATCGGCAAGGACGTGTTCGAGGTGCTCTCCACCGCGGGCGACACGTACCTGGGCGGAGATGACTTCGACGACCGCATCATGACGTGGCTGGCAGAGGACTTCCTGGCGAAGACGCGGCTGGATCTGCGGCAGAACAAGTACTGCCTGCAGATGCTCAAGGACGCGGCGGAGAAGGCGAAGATCGACGTGGGCCAGCAGGGCGTGGCGGACATCCTCTGCGCGGGCATCTGCCAGGACGCCAACGGCAACGTGATGGACCTGACGGCGAAGCTCAACCAGGAGCAGTTCAACAAGATGGTGATGGACCTGGTCCAGCGGACCTTCAAGGTCTGCGACGAGGCCATCCAGAGCGCTCGCATCACCGCCGCGGACGTGGACGCGGTGATCCTGGTGGGCGGGCC
>NZ_DASPHO010000669.1:0-6230 GCF_035629615.1 Hyalangium sp.
AGTCCCGGCGGCCGCGCAGGTACTGTTTGATCGTCCGGTGGACGATCAGATCCGCGTACCGCCGGATGGGCGAGGTGAAGTGCAGGTACCACTTCGCCGCCAGGCCAAAGTGCCCCGAGGGCACCACCGTGTACCGCGCCAGCCCCAGCGAGCGCCGCAGCACCGAGCGCAGCGCCGGCTCCGCGGTGCAGCCGGAGATCTGCCGATCGAACGCGCCCAGCGCCAGCGGCGTCAGCCGGCCGCCGAAGCCCGCCGCAAAGCCCGAGTGCTGCGCGAAGGCCGCCAGGTCTGCCACCCGCTGCGGATCCGGCTCATCCTGGATGCGGTAGAGGGCGGGCAGCCCGCGCGCCAGCATCCACTCGCCGATGGCTTCGTTGGCGGCCACCATGAAGCGCTCAATCATCTTGTGCGCCGACGTGGGCGGGACGTTCTCGATGCCGGAGACCTGGCCCGTCTGCGTGTCGAAGGTGAAGCGCGCCTCCTCGCGCGCCATCTCGATGCCGCCGCGCCCCGCCCGGGCCACCGCCAGTCGCGCCGCGGCCGCGCGGAACCACGGCATGGCCTCACGCACCGGCTCCATGGCCTCGGAGACGATGCCCCGGTCCATGAAGTCCGCCACCTCGTCATAGTTCAGCCGCGCCCACGAGCGGATGAGGCTCTCGTACACGTCCGCCGCGGTGACGCGCCCCTCCGCGTCAATGCGCAGCTCCACCGTCAAGCACAGCCGCTCCTCGCGGGGCACCAGGCTCAGCCAGTTGGCGGACAGCTCCTCGGGCAGCATGGGCAGCACGTGTCCGGCCAGGTACACGCTGGTGGCACGCTCGCGCGCGGCCTGGTCCAGCACCGAGCCCTCCGTGACGAGCTCCGCCACGTCCGCGATGGAGACCAGCAGGCGCAGCGCTCCGTCCGCCCCCGCCGGCAGCACGGAGATGGCGTCGTCAATGTCCCGCGTGGAGGGCGCGTCCACCGTGACGGTGGGCAGCGAGCGCAGATCCCTCCGCGCGCCCAGCGCATGCGGCACGGCTCGGGCCGCACGCGCCGCCTCAATCACCTCGGGTGCGAAGTCCCGGCGCAGGCCATGGCGGGCGATGACACGCTCGATGGAGCGGTCCGCACCCGGCTCCAGCCTGTAGGCGAGCACCACCTTGCCCTCGGCCACCCGCGCCACCACCGCGTCCCCGTGCTGCACCGCGACGCCGCCCGGCTCCAGCGGCCAGTCGGTGTTCGCCACCTCCTTGTCGATGCGCAGGTACGGGGTGCCCTTGCGCAGCACCACCTCGCCGTAGACCAGCTCCCGCGTGCGCTGGACCAGAAAGAGCCCGCTCGCGGCCCATCTCCCGTCCGCGGCCTGGCTCACCGTCGCGGACACCACGTCCCCCGCCAGGAACGAGGACAGCTCCGGCGGCGGGATGAACGCGGAGAGCACCTCTCCGGAGGTCGGCGGCTGAGTCACCAGGAAGCCGAACCCTCGGGGGTGAATATCGACCCGCCCTCGCACAGAACCTGTGGAGGCGGGATTGCCTGTGAAAGAAGGAGGCTGAGACATGCTCTGGAAACCCTACCAATCAGATGAGTAGCTGAAACACAAAATTACAAGATAGACCGATTTGAGCGTTGACTTGTTCTGCTAAGGTGAATTATTCCTCTTCTCCCCCACTTTCTTAGGAGTCGGGAATGACGCGTCGCTTCAACTGGAAGAGCAGTCTGGTGGTCGGTGCCCTGTTTGCCCTCTCGGGTTGCACGGACATGGAGAGCAAGGAGGTTCAGCCAGCCCCTGTCGAGGAGCAGGCGGAGCGCCCGGCTCAGCGTGGTTGCGCCACGGAGAACCTGAGCCAGGCAGAGCTGGACAGGGTCGAGGAGATGCTGCGTGAGAACCGCAGCGCGTTCGCACTGCCGGTCGGCTCAGTTACCATCTCGGTCTACGCGCACGTCATCACCAACGGGACGGCGGGCAGCGTCGCCGACGCGATGATCGCCAACCAGATCTCCGTGCTGAACGCGGCCTACGCGAACACCCCGTTCCGCTTCAGCCTGGTCTCCACGGACCGCACCAGCAACTCCAGCTGGTACACCGCGGGCCCCGGCACGAGCGCCGAGGCGGCGATGAAGAACGCGCTGCGCAAGGGCACTGCGGACGACCTGAACATGTACATCAGCAACCCGGGTGGCGGTCTGCTCGGGTGGGCCACCTTCCCGTCCAGCTACGCCTCCAGGCCGAAGGATGACGGCGTGGTCATCCTCAACACCTCTCTGCCGGGCGGCAGCGCGGTGCCGTACAACCTGGGCGACACGGGCACCCACGAGGTGGGCCACTGGCTCGGCCTGTACCACACGTTCCAGGGCGGCTGCGCCCGGCAGGCCACGGGTGGCGATGGCGTGAGCGACACCCCGGCCGAGAAGTCCCCTGCCTACGGCTGCCCCGCGGGCCGCGACACCTGCACCAACCTGGCGGGTGCGGACCCCATCTACAACTTCATGGACTACAGCGACGACGCGTGCATGAACCAGTTCACCGCGGGTCAGACTGCCCGCATGGACTCCATGTGGACGACGTACCGCGCTGGCAAGTAGCCCGCGCCTGAGTCTCTAGAAGTTCCCGACGCCGGGGTGCATCCGCGCACTCCGGCGTCGTTCTTTTTGCAGGGCCGCCCGGGCGGAAGCCTGGAAGCTCAGCGAGCGGGGAGACGCCAGCGCGCGACACGACGGTTGTGGATGAAATGTTGGTCCACGAACCATGTTGGGCGTGCCGCGATGCGCAAATACCCCCTTATTGTTTCAGCAGGCCTTCTGGCGGTGTGGCTCTTCTCGGCGTGCGAGGACTCGACCCCTCCAAGCGAGCCTCCTCCCGTGGAGGCCCCGCTCCCGGAGCCGCAGGACACTCCCGCCCTGCTGATCGTGACGAACTGCCGCCTGCTGACGACGGCGGCCGTGAGCGCGAGCGGAGATGACGGCGCTGGCAGCGTGGCGGCGAACACCCAGGACGACAACCTGGGCACCCGCTGGAGCGGCTACGGCAAGGGCTCGTGGCTGCGGATGGATCTGGGCAGCGCGCAGTCGCTCGCGGGGGCGGCCGTGGCGTGGCACCTGGGCACCGTGCAGCTGAACCACTTCACGCTCTCCACCTCGGAGGACGGGGTGAGCTACACGCAGGTGTATGCGGGCGTCAGCGCGGCGAACACCCAGGCGCAGACGTACACGTTCAGTGCTCCGCGGCGGGCGCGCTACGTGCGCATCACCGTGAACGGCAACGCGCTCAATGACTGGGCCTCCATCACCGAGGCGCGCGCGTGCGGCGAGCAGACGGCCTCCCCCCCCTCGGAGGTGGACTCGGGGCCGGCGTTGCCGCGCCTGCCGTACTTGCAGAGCGTGGGCCCTACGAGCGCGATGGTGGCGTTCCGGACAGGCGTGTCGTGCACGCCCTTCGTGCGCTTCGGCCTGGGCGCGGACGTGTCCCAGACGGCGACGGCGACGGCGGCGGGCTGGCGGCACGCGGTGAAGCTGACGGGCCTGACGCCGGGGCAGACGTACAGCTACGTGGTCGAGGCGTGCGGCTCGGTCACCGGTGTCCGGCAGTTCCGCACCGCGCCTCCCGCGGGGACGACGCGCCTGCAGTTCACGGCGATGGGGGACTTTGGGACGGGGGGCTCGTTGCAGGCGCAGGTGCTGTCGCGGCTCGCGGAGCCGGGGCGGGCCGGGGAGCTGCTGGTGGCGCTGGGGGACAACGCCTACTCCTCGGGCACCGAGCAGGAGTTCCAGGATCGCCTGTTCAAGCCCATGGCGGCCTTGCTGCGGCAGGTGCCGCTGTTCCCCAGCCTGGGCAACCACGAGTACGTGACGAACCAGGGGCAGCCCTACCTGGACAACCTCTACCTGCCGGCCAACAACCCGGCGGGCACTGAGCGCTACTACTCGTTCGACTGGGGCCCGGTGCACTTCGTGGCGCTGGACTCCAACTGCGCCATCGGCCTGGCCTCGCCGGATCGCTGCACGCTGGCGGCGCAGAAGAGCTGGGTGGCGCAGGATCTGGCCGCCACGCGGCAGCCGTGGAAGGTGGTCTTCTTCCACCACCCGTCCTGGTCCAGCGGTGAGCACGGCTCCCAGCTGGCGATGCGGCGCGAGTTCGGTCCCCTCTTCGAGCAGTACGGGGTGGACCTGGCGCTCACGGGCCATGATCACAACTATGAGCGCTCCAAGCCGATGAAGGGGGAGGGTGTGGCACCCTCGGGTACGCGAGGCATCGTCTATGTGGTGGTGGGCAGCGGCGGCGCCACCCTGCGGAGCTTCCCAAGCTCGCAGCCGAGCTGGACGGCGTACCGCAACAACACGGATGTGGGGTACCTGGAGGCGACGGTGAACGGAGGCACGCTGAGCGCCCGGTTCCTCAACCCCAGCGGCACGGTGCGTGACAGCTTCACGCTGACGAAGACGCTGTCGGCCACGGTGGAGCCCGCGGTGGGGGTCTCGGCCTCGGCGCTGGAGACGCCTCCGGGGCCGGTGGATGATCCGGCGCAAGCGCCCGAGGGGCTGCGCTTCGAGAAAGAGCTGCCGCCAGCGGACAGCCGAGAGGCGGTGGCGGACGACGACGAACCGATGCGCTGAGCGCTGCCTCTTCCAGAGCCTCCGGCGGCGGACTCGTACCGAACCTGTCTGCTTGTCTGACAGGTTCGGTCCAGGCGCTGCCGCCCGCAGGCTCCCCCACCCACCTGACTGCTCTGCCCATGAAGACGGCCTGGCGCGAGTGTGGAGCGTGCAGCATCCAGCAGCCCACGGCGCTCGACGTGAGCTGACGGATAATCCGGCTCCTGCGGAGGCCAACCTCGGTGGTAAGGTCGACGCCACGGGGGCGGAGGCGAGCCTGGCGCTCCGCCGGACTCCTATGACCCGCTCCGTCCAACGCAGAGCTGTCCTCGTTCTCTGCATCCTCCTGGGGGGCGTGGTCGGAGCCGCGGGCTTCACCTTCACCTATGCCCAGGGGACGGCGTACCTGACGGATGACCCGGCGGCGTGCGCCAACTGCCACGTGATGACCGAGCAGTACGCGGGCTGGCGCAAGGCGAGCCACCACACTGTGGCCGTCTGCAACGACTGCCACGCACCGGAGGGCTTCCTGGGCAAGTAC
Organism: Hyalangium sp.; assembly: GCF_035629615.1. Classification (GTDB taxonomy): domain Bacteria; phylum Myxococcota; class Myxococcia; order Myxococcales; family Myxococcaceae; genus Hyalangium. The sequence continues at coordinate 5,120 of NZ_DASPHO010000669.1, forward strand.
GCGACCAAGGCGCTCAACGGTTGGAATCACTCGGTGGCCTTCACCACCGGGGACTTCCCCGAGCCCATCCGCATCACCCCGCGCAACCGCGAGATCACCGAGGGGCAGTGCCGCTCCTGCCACGTGGACGTCGTCCAGGCCATCGATCCAGCACCGGCACCGCGCCACGCCCCGGCGAGCGGCACCGCCCACTCAGAAGAAGACCGGCCCTCCTGCATCCGCTGCCACCGCTCCGTGGGGCACCCCGAAGATTGAACTCCCAGAGGTGACGCACCGTGTCCTCGGCTTCTCCATCCGATACCACCCAGGGGCTCCGCCGCCGTGTCCTGGCGCTGTACATCGCCGTAGGGCTCTTCTCCGCGCTGGCCCTCGCGCTGGTGATCGCCCTGGCCATCAACATCTCCCAGCGCAAGCAGGAGGCGAAGAACCCGTTCTTCCGGGTGGTGGAGCTGACGGACGACACCGTGGACCCGGCAGTGTGGGGGAAGAACTTCCCGCTCCAGTATGATGGGTACAAGCGCACGGTGGATCAGGTGCGCACGCGGTACGGCGGCAGCGAGGCCGTGCCGCACACTCCCTCCCAGGCGGACCCGCGCTCCGTGGTGGCGCAGAGCCGGCTGGAGGAGGATCCTCGGCTGAAGACGATGTGGGCAGGCTATGCCTTCTCGAAGGACTTCCGCGAGGAGCGCGGCCACGCGCACATGCTCACGGATCAGACCTTCACCGAGCGCCAGCAGGTGACGCCGCAGCCGGGCACCTGCCTGAACTGCCACGCCTCCGTCTACAGCACGTACAAGCAGTTGGGGGGAGGAGATCTCACGAAGGGCTTCGAGCGGCTCAACGCGATGACCTACTCCGAGGCGCGCAAGCAGGTGGAGCACCCCGTGGCGTGCATCGACTGCCATGACTCGGCGACGATGCAGCTGCGCGTCACCCGGCCGGCCTTCATGGAGGGCCTGGCGCGGCTCAAGGCGGCACAGGGAATCCCAAGCTACGACGTGAACCGGGACGCCACGCGCCAGGAGATGCGCGCCTTCGTCTGCGGCCAGTGCCATGACGAGTACTTCTTCCAGGGCAAGGAGAAGCGCCTCACATACCCATGGGACAAGGG
>NZ_DASPHO010000670.1:0-4288 GCF_035629615.1 Hyalangium sp.
TACACGCGCTGGCGGAACTCAGGCTCGGAGCGGGCCCGGCTCGTGTCCCACGGCATCGCGCGCGCCAGCGCCCTCGCGAAGAGCTCAGGCTGGCTCACCGCCGCCAGCACCGAGAGCTCTCGCACCAGCGTGTCGGCCAGCTTCACCTCCAGCCGCACCTCCACCGCGTCGCCCTGGGAAGCCTCCCGTACCTGCTTGAACACCTGCTCCTCGTCCGCGTCATCCAGCACGTGCCAGACGATGGCCTCGTCGATGGCCTGGCGCAGCGCCATCTCCGACAGCTTCCCCTGGCGCCGCAGCTGCAGGTAGAGCCCGTAGTTGAAGTCCCGCACCGTCGGCTGCACGCGGAACTCGTTCATGTCGCACTTGAAGTCGATGGACCAGCCACCCGTGCCCTGGAAGAGCCCACCCTCGTAGCTGCGCACTCCCATGTACGCATAGCGCCGTGGGCCGTGCACGACGTCCGGCGAGCCGAACTGCGCCACCCGCTGCAGCTTCTTCTGGCTCTGGCCGTGGAGCAGCCGCCACTTCGAGAAGCCCAGCGAGAAGCCCCACGCCTCGCTCCACGTCCGGGTGTCCTGCTGGAAGTAGCTGCGCACCGCGCCCGGCTCCACCTGCTTCAGCACCTGCGCCATCCGCCCCATCACCAGCGGCGTGTGCAGCTTCTGCAGCTGTGCGTCGGTCAGCTCCAGCCGCAGCAGCGTCTGCGTGTCGGAGAGCCGGGAGTACTCGTACTGGAACCCGGCGCTGAACTTCTCCGTGGCCAGGTTCAGCAGCGCCTGCTTCACCCGGACCTTCTGCTCCTCCCACGCCTTCTTGAGCGCCGTCGCATCGGCCTCATAGTGGCTCAGCCCGAGCCGATCGAGCGCCAGGCGCAGCAGCTTCTTCTCCTCGTCACTGAGCTCCAGGGTGGCGATCTTGTCCAACAGCTTCTCGAAGTGGGAGACGCCGGGCAGCCCCACCAGCGCGGCGAGCGCGGCGTCCAGCACCTGCGGGTCCACCCCGGCCTCCACGGTGACGCCGATCTGCGCCGCGAGCTTCGCCTCGCGCGCCGCGCCCTTCTGCAGGGAGACCACCACTGCTCCGGCCTTCTCGCGCGAGAAGGTGACCATGAAGTCGTCCGTCACATGGAGGCTGCCCGTGACGGCGGCCCCCACCGTGGTCTTGATCGCCAGCAGCGTGCCCCCCGGCAGCAGGCAGCTCAGGGGGTTGAGGTTCGAGGTGAAGACATCTCCCCACTGAAGAACCACCGAGGTCTCCAGGCGCGTGCGGGCCTGGAAGCTCAGCGCCTCCTTCGGCTGGAGCTTCAGCACGTGGTCGAGCACCAGCGGCAGCCGGAGGTTGCGCGTGTCGGCGTTGATGGCGTCACGCAGCTTCTCGGTCAGCCCGTGCACGTGGTAGTCGGCCACCTGCAGCGCCACCTCACCGCTGCCGGATGCGGACAGGAAGGGCAGGGCCACCCCCGCCTGGGCCTTGGCGCGGGCGCGCACGCAGTACTTCAGCCACGCATCCTGCCCCAGCACCAGCGGCGGGCTCAGCTTGCTCGGATCCTCTTGCGCGGGCTTGTCGCCAACGACGCCATCCGCGTCGACGTCCCCGGGCGCGTTGTAGGCCTCGATGGAGGCCTCCGTGCCCCCATCCACCACGAAGGAGAGCCCCTCGAGCCCCAGGCTGATCGGCTGGTCCACCTTGACAGTGACCAGGTTGACGCGGACCTGCGAGTCCTGGAGGGACGTGTCCAGGAACAGTCCCTTGAGCTCATCCAGACTGGCCAGCTTCCATTCGAAGGACATGAACGACCTCGGTGCGTGACACGGGAACGGCGCGCCGCCTCAGCGTAGCGGAGCCCTCCGACCTTCTGTTGGAATTCCTCAGGCGCCCAGCAGCGCCGCGCCAATGAGGCCGCTGTCGTCTCCCAGCTCGGCCTCGGCGATGAGCAGCCCCTCGCGAGAGGTGGTGGAGGCCAGCGCCTGCACCCCCTCCACGATGAAGCGGCGCAGGCCCGGGCAGTTCATCAGCACCCCACCCCCGAGGATGAGCCGCGCCGGGTTGAGCACCGTCACCATGTTGGCGATGGCCATGCCCAGCATCTGCCCGGCGCGCTCGTGGATCTCCCGCGAGCCCGGATCTCCCGCCTCCGCCGCCCGCTCGAGTGTCAAGGGCGTGAGGCGCGCCGGATCTCCCTCGGCCAGCTCCGCCAGCACGGTGGAGCGCCCGGACACGAGCAGCTCGCGCGCCAGGGCAATGAGGTTGTGCCCACCCACGTAGGCCTCCAGGCACCCCAGCTCGCCGCAGCCACAGCGCCGGCCGCCGGGCACCACCTTGGTGTGGCCCAGCTCCCCCGCCACGCCCCCGCCACCTCGGACGAGCTGGCCGTTGGCGATGATGGAGCTGCCCACTCCCGAGCCCACGAAGACCACGTACACATCGTGCGCGCCCCGCCCCGCCCCGGCGTTCAGCTCGCCCCAGGCGGCGGCGGCCAGGTCATTCACCACGCGCACCGGCCTCCCGAGCCGCTCCGTCAGCATCCCCGCCAGCGGCACGTTGCGCCAGCCGAGGTTGGGGGCCACGGCGATGATGCCCGAGTCCCGGTGGATCTGCCCGGCCGCTCCCACCCCGCAGCCTCGCACCTCCACCCCGGGCGCGGCGACCATCGCGCCGGCGACGGCCTGGGCAATCACCTCCACCACGGCGGCGGGGCTGCGCTCGGTGAGCGACACCTTCGTGGAGGTGAGGATCTGGCCGTGCTCGTCCACCACGGCGGCGCGGGCGTTGGTCCCACCCAGGTCGATTCCCAGCGTCGGCATCAAGCTCTCCTCTCACCTTCTCCTTATATATGCGGTGGACGGCTAGCCGCCGACTTCGCGCTTCACCTTCTCCACGGTGCCCTCGATGAGGAGCTGGATCTCCTTGAGCCGCTCGGGGGTGCTGGCCTCGAAGCGGAGCACGAGGATGGGCTGGGTGTTGGAGGCGCGGATGAGGCCCCACCCGTCCGGGAAGGTGACGCGCACGCCGTCCACGTCGACGATCTTGTGGCCCGCGGCCCGCAACAGCTCCGTGGCGCGCTTGACGAGCTCGAACTTCTTCTCCTCGCGCGTGTCCACGCGCAGCTCCGGCGTGGCGTACGTCTTCGGCACGTCCGAGAGCAGCGCGGAGAGCTTGCGCGGCTCGTGGGTGAGGATCTCCAGCAGGCGCGCCGAGGAGTACACCGCGTCGTCGAAGCCGAAGTATCGGTTCTTGAAGAAGATGTGGCCGCTCATCTCCCCGGCCAGCTCCGCGTGCGTCTCCTTCATCTTCGCCTTGATGAGCGAGTGGCCCGCCTTCCACATCACTGGCTTGCCGCCGTGCTTCGCGATGTCGTCATAGAGGGTGTAGCTGCACTTCACCTCGCCGACGATGGCGGCGCCCGGGCTCTCCTTCAGCACGTAGCGGCTGAAGAGGATCATCAGCTGGTCACCCCAGAGGATGTTGCCCTGGTCGTCGATGACGCCAATGCGATCGCTGTCCCCGTCGTAGGCGATGCCCACCTCGGCCTTCTCGCGCTTCACCGCCTCGATGAGATCCTGGAGGTTCTCCACCACCGTGGGATCCGGGTGGTGGTTGGGGAAGGTGGCGTCCATCTCGCAGAACAAGGGCACCACGTCGAAGCCCAGGGACTGGAACAGCGGCACCGCCACCGCACCGCCGGTGCCGTTGCCCGCGTCGATGACGATGCGCATCCCCTTGCGCCCGACTTTGACGGTCTCCCGGATGAAGTGGTTGTACGGGGTGATGATGTCGTACGGGGTGACGGTGCCCGGCTTGTCGCCCTTCTCGAAGTCGCGCGCCTCGATGAGCTTGCGCAGCGCCTGGATCTCCGAGCCGTGGAACGTCGTCTTCCCCGCGCCGATCTTGAAGCCGTTGTACTCCGGCGGGTTGTGGCTGCCGGTGATCATCGCCAGCCCATCCACCGGCAGCGTGTTGGCCGCGAAGTATGTCAGCGGGGTAGGCACCACGCCCACATCCATCACATTGAGGCCGGTGGAGGTGAGGCCCTTGGCGAGGGCGTCGCGGAAGCGGGTGGAAGACTCGCGGCAGTCCCGGCCGACGGCGATGGAGCGCCCATACTGGCGGCGGATGACGGTGCCCAGGCCTTTGCCGAGCAGCTCCACCACCTCAACAGTGAGATCCTTGTCGACCAGGCCTCGGATGTCGTACTCGCGGAAGATGTGGGTATTCACGGGGTCAGTCCTCGCCCTCCCAACGGTGGGAAGGGTCATGCAAAGGGCGGCGGACTCTACACAAGCGG
>NZ_DASPHO010000671.1:0-7195 GCF_035629615.1 Hyalangium sp.
ATACATGGGCAAGAGGCCGTGCTCGGAATACGTCGCCTCCCCCGTGGTCATCACCTGCTCGAACTGCGGGCCGATGGTGCCCCAGATCTCCGGCCACACCTCCTGCGCGCCACGTCCGAGCGCCCACGGGTGCTTGCTGCCAGGAATCGGGCGCCAGGCGTCGTTGTAGAGCAGCGCGAGCTGAGGTCCCCAGTAGAGGGCGATGGGGAAGCGCGAGCCCAGGCAGATGCTGAGAGCCGAGCGCAGGCTCTGGGGCCAATCATCCGGAGAACCCAGGGGCGTCTTTGACCAATCCATGGAGCGCATGAGCGCGCCCATCTCTCCACCACCCGCGAGCACCTCTGAGAGTGCCTGGCTCAGCTGAGGTGAGCCGTCAAGAGTCGAGGGGGAGCCGGTTGTCGCTTCAAGAGAATCAGTCAAGTGGCTCATCCAGTCACCGGCTATCACACGCGTCGCCCACCCAGCGGACGATGGTGTGCAAGGGTCTACACATCAACCCCCCGGGGCACCTCCACGATGAAGGTGGCGCCTTGCCCTGGAGCGCTGTCTACCTGCAGGTGAGCACCATGGGGTAGCGCGGACGCGAGCAGCGTCTTGACGAGCACCGCGAGGCTGGGCTGCCAGGACTCAACGGGCCCCAACGGGGTGGAGGCCCAGTCGTGCGCGCTCACGCGCGCGTGCATCTCGCTGGGCCCCTTGAAGGCCGCTACCTTCCCTGATCCCACGGGCCCTCTCAGCCCGCGGAGATCTGCGGCTCCGACACGGGCTCATGCGCCTGGGTCGAGGGCGAGCTCGCCTGGATTGCCTCACGCGGCAGCCAGACATGAAAGGTCGAGCCCTCGCCGGAGACGCCCAGGGACTCCACCCAGATGCGACCGCCGTGCTGCTCCACGATGCCCTGACTGATCGTCAGCCCCAGCCCCAGTCCACCATACTTGGAGCCGTGCGCGCGCCCGAAGCGCTCGAAGATGAGCACATGCTTCTCGGGAGGAATCCCCACGCCCAGATCCTTCACCGAGAGGTGCACCCCTACCCCCTCCTCCATCAGCCGCACCACCACCTCGCCGCCCTCAGGCGAGTAGCGGATGGCGTTGGCCACCAGGTTCGTGAGCACCTGATCCAGCCGCCCTCGGTCCCACACACCCTCCAGGTGCTCCGGCGCCTCCACTCGCAGCGGGTGCGCCTGGGAGAGCACCGCCATGCGGTCGCACGTCTCGCGCACCAGCCCGCCCAGATCGAAGCGCTCCAGCTCCAGGGACAGGCGCCCGGCCTGCAGCCGGCTGATGTCCAGCAGCTCCTCCACCAGCTTCGTCATCCGGTCGATCTGCCGGTTGATGATCGTCAGCGACTTGCCGGGCCCGTGGTCCACCTGTCCGCCCAGCTTGAGCATCGCCAGGTGGGCGTGGCCCTTGGCCGCCGCCAGCGGTGTGCGCAGCTCGTGGCTGGCCGCGGCGAGGAAGGCGTCCTTGGCCTCGTTGGCCAGCCGCAGCGCAGCCTCCGCGCGCTGGCGCTCGGTGATGTCTCGCGCCAGGGAGACGAAGCGGCCCGGCCCCTCGACGGCCGCGACATACTGGAGCACCACCTCGACCGGCACCTCGGAGCCGTCGCGCCGCCGGTGCGTGGTGGAGAAGGTCTGGCTCGGCAGCGTCCCGCTCAACAGCGGCGCCAGCAGCTTGCGGAAGCCCTCCTCGTCGAAGTCCCCCTCCACGCGCAGCACGCTGCTGCCCACCAGCTCCTCCACCGTGGTACCCAGCTGCCGGGCCGCACCTGCATTGGCGTAGGTGAGCGTGAGCCCCTCAGGCTCGAACATGAGGACGCAGTCGAGCGTGGCGTCCAGCGTGGCCTTGAAGCGCGCCAGCGCGTCCTCCGCGCGCTTCTTGTCGTCGATGTCCGTGGCCACGCAGACAAAGCCAGTGGCGCGGCCCGCGTCGTCCAGCTCGGGCCCCGCCCGCCCCAGGTGCCAGCGCCACACCCCGTCCTTGTTCCGCATGCGGAACTCGAGCTCGAACCGGCTGCCTTGCTTCACCGCCTCCGTCCACTTGCGGAGCATCACCTCGCGGTCCACCGGGTGGAAGAACTCCAGGAAGAACTGGTTGGTGATCTCCTCGCTGGCCAGGCCGGTGTAGCTGCGCCAGGCCTGGTTCGCGTAGTACAGCATCCCGTCCGGGCGCGTCGCCCACATGGTCTCCGGCAGCGAGTCCAGCAGCCGCCGGTAGCGCAGCTCCGTCTGGCGCTCCATCGCCTCGCGATCCCGCTGGCGCAGCAGGGCCGCCTGGCGCTGGAGCTGCTGCTCCTTGAGGAACAGGTCCACGAAGACACTGACCTTGGAGCGGAGGATCTCCGGATCGAAGGGCTTGAGCAGGTAGTCCACCGCGCCGTGCGCATAGCCCTTGAAGATGTGGGCGGCGTCCCGGCTGAGCGCGGTGAGGAAGATGATGGGGATGGTGCGCGTGCGCTCACGCTGCTTGACGAGCGCCGCCGTCTGGAACCCATCCAGCCCCGGCATCTGCACGTCCAGGAGGATGACGGCGAAGTCGCGCTGCAGCAGGCACTTGAGGGCCTCCTCGCCGCTGCTGGCCTTCACCAGATCCTGGCCGAGCGGCTCGAGGATGGCCTCGAGCGCCAGCAGGTTGGAGGGGTGATCGTCCACCATGAGGATGCTTGCACGCTGGCGTGGCGCGGCCTCGGCGGAGCGATCAGGGGTGGCATTGGTGGGAGTCATGCTGAACAGACGGGTACCCGGGGTAAGGGAAAAGCTAGGTCCCCTCCCCTCCAAACAGAAGAGCGGAGGGGAGCGAGACGTGCGCTATCCGACTCAAGCATTCACCCACAGACGGATGAGTTCGATGAGCTTGTCCGTGTCTACCGGCTTGGGCAGGTAGTCACTGGCCCCGGCCGCCATGCACTTCTCACGGTCGTCCTTCAGGGCCTTGGCGGTGACGGCGATGATGGGCAGCCGGGAGAGCCGGAGATCCTGGCGGATGGCCCGCATGGTCTCGTAGCCGTCCATCTCTGGCATCATGATGTCCATCAGCACCACGTCCACCTCGGGCTGCTTCTTGAGCATGTCGATGGCGGCGCGGCCGTTCTCGGCGAAGGAGACCACCATGCCGTGGTTCTCCAGGACGCTGGTGAGCGCGAAGATGTTGCGCATGTCGTCATCCACGACGAGCACCTTCTTGCCGCTCAGGTCCCCTTCGTGCCGGTTGTCGCGCACTGCCAGCGCGTGGCGTGCCCGGGGGGTGAGGTGCTGGTCCAGGCGGTGGAGGAAGAGCGCCGTGTCGCCCAGGAGCTGGTCCGGGCTCTTGGCCCCGCTCTTGAGGATGACGCTGCCGGTGTAGCGCTTGAGGCGGGCCTCGTCCTTCGAGGTCAACTCCTTGCCGGTGTAGACGACGATGGGCAGGTCCCTGAAGCGCGCCTGCGTCTTCACCTCCTCCACCAGCTTGGTGCCGTCCATGTCGGGCAGCAACAGGTCGATGACGAGGCAGTCGAACTCGGACTTCTCCAGCTCGTGCAGCGCAGCCTGACCTGTGGGCACGGCCGTCACTTGCACGTCATCGCCCTCTCCCAGCAGCCGGGTGAGGCTGTCGCGCTGCACGTCATCGTCCTCGACGAGCAGCAGCCGCCGCTCCTTGCGCTCCAGGAAGCGGGCGAGCTGGCCGAAGACGTGCTCCAGGCCCTCCTTGCTCACGGGCTTGGTGAGGTAGCCGAAGGCGCCCTGGGTGTTGCCCTGGTGCTTGTCCATCACGCTGATGATGTGGACGGGGATGTGGCGTGTGCGCGGGTTGCGCTTGAGGCGCTCCAACACGCTCCAGCCGTCCACCACCGGCAGCTGGATGTCCAGGGTGATGGCGTGCGGCAGGTACTCGTTGGCCATGGACAGGCCGCTGTCGCCGCGGCTGGCCACCAGGACCTTGAAGCCCTTCTCCCGCGCCATCTGCGCCATGATGCGGGCGAACTTCAGGTCATCCTCGATGATGAGGAGGACGCGATCGCCCTCGCGGATGTGCTCCCGATCATCCTCCACCATGAGCGGGGCCAGCAGCGGGTCCGCCGGGGGAGGCAGCGCCGCGTCCAGCACGTGCCCGTTCTCCGCCACGGGCGGAGGTGTCAGGTGGATCGCCTGGGTGGCAGCCGGCTCCGGCGTGGCCGAGTGGGCCGGCTCCGATGCCGTCACGCGGGCCGGCTCCGGCGCGGCTGGGCGGGCCGACGTGGGAGCCAGGCTCCCCGGCGCGGGCGGCGCAGGTGGCATGAGCGAGGCAAGAGGCGTGGACGGGGCGACCCCATCATCCTCCGGCGCCATGTACTCGGGCGGCATGTACAGCGTGAAGGTGCTGCCCTTGCCAGGCTCGCTCTCCACGTGGATCTCGCCGCCCAGCAGCTTGGCGATCTCGCGCGAGATGGACAGGCCCAGGCCGGTGCCACCGTACTTGCGCGCGGTGGAGCCGTCCGCCTGCTGGAACGCCTCGAAGATGAGCTTCTGCTTGTCCTTGGCGATGCCGATGCCGGTGTCCATCACCGCGAAGGCGATGACGTGCTTGGCCTTGCGCAGCACCTCGTGGTCGAGCCGCACGCTCTTCTCCGCCGGCTTCACCACCATCTTCACGCTGCCCGAGTCGGTGAACTTGAAGGCATTGGAGAGCAGGTTCTTGAGGATCTGCTGCAGCCGCTGCGGATCCGTGCGGATGGAGCGCGGCGTGTTGGGCGCCAGCTCCACGGAGAAGTGGAGGTTCTTCTGGTCCGCCACTGGGCGGAACGAGCGGTCCACGAACAGGTTGAGCTCGCTGAGGAGGATGTCGCGCGGCTCCACCTGCATCTTGCCGGCCTCCACCTTGGACAGGTCGAGGATCTCGTTGATGAGGGTGAGCAGATCCCCGCCGCTGGCGTAGATGGTGTTGGCGTACTCCACCTGCTTGTGGCTGAGGTTGCCGTCCTTGTTGTCCGACAGGAGCTTGGCGAGGATGAGCAGCGAGTTGAGCGGGGTGCGCAGCTCGTGGCTCATGTTGGCCAGGAACTCGCTCTTGTACTTGGAGATGATGGTGAGCTGCTCGGCCTTCTCCTCCAGACTGGCGCGGGCCAGGTTCACCTCGCGGTTCTTCTCCTCGACGGCGGTGTTCTGATCCTTGAGCTGCTTGGCCTTCTCCTCCAGCTCGAGGGCCTGGGCCTCCAGCTCCGCGTTGGTGCGCTTGAGCTCGTCCTGCTGCTGGGTGAGTTCCTTGGACTTGCTCTGCAGCTCCTGAGTGATGCTCTGCGACTGCTGCAGCAGCTCCTCGGTGCGCATGTTGGCCATGATCATGTTCAGCACCACGCCAATGCTCTCGGTGAGCTGATCCAGGAAGATCTGGTGGATGGCGCTGAACGGGTGGAAGCTGGCCAGCTCGATGACGGCCTTCACCTCGCCCTCGAAGAGGACGGGCAGGACGATGATGTTGAGCGGGCTGGACTCGCCCAGGCCAGAGGCGATGGTGATGTAGTCCTGCGGCACCTTGGTGAGCAGGATGGTCTTCTTCTCCAGGGCGCACTGGCCCACCAGGCTCTCGCCCAGGCGGAAGCGGTTGGAGATGTTCTTGCGCTCACGGTAGGCGTAGGTGCTGGTGAGCTTGAGCACCGGCAGGGTGCCCTCCTGGTCCGCCAGGAAGAAGGCGCCGTGGTGCGCGCCGACCAGCGGCGTGAGCTCGCTCATGATGAGGCGGCTGACGGCCTCCAGGTTCTTCTGGCCCTGCATCATGCCGGAGAACTTCGCCAGGTTCGTCTTGAGCCAGTCCTGCTCCTGGTTCTTCTGCGTGGTCTCACGCAGGTTGATGATCATCTGGTTGATGTTGTCCTTCAGCGCCGCCACCTCGCCCTCGGCGACGACGGTGATGCTGCGGGTCAGGTCACCCTTCGTCACCGCGGTGGCGACATCGGAGATGGCGCGCAGCTGAGAGGTGAGCGTGCCGGCCAGCTGGTTCACGTTGTCCGTGAGCTGCCGCCACGTGCCACGCGCGCCGGGCACGCGGGCCTGGCCGCCCAGCTTTCCTTCGATACCCACCTCGCGGGCCACCGTCGTCACCTGCTCGGCGAAGGTGCCCAGCGTGTCCGTCATGCTGTTGATGGTCTCCGCGAGCGCGGCCACCTCGCCCTTGGCATCCACCACCAGCTTCTGGCCCAGGTCGCCGTTGGCGACGGCCGTCACGACTTTGACGATGCCACGCACCTGGGTGGTGAGGTTGGAGGCCATGAAGTTCACGTTGTCCGTGAGGTCCTTCCACGTGCCGGCCACACCAGGCACGCGGGCCTGACCGCCCAGCTTCCCCTCGACGCCCACCTCGCGGGCCACCGTGGAGACCTGCTCGGCGAAGGTGCCCAGCGTGTCGGTCATGTTGTTGATGGTGTCCGCGAGCGCGGCCACCTCACCCTTGGCGTCGACGACGAGCTTCTGCTTCAGGTCGCCGTTGGCGACCGCCGTCACCACACGGACGATGCCGCGCACCTGGGTGGTGAGGTTGCGGGCCATGGAGTTCACGTTGTCCGTGAGGTCCTTCCAGGTGCCGGAGACGCCGCGCACCTCGGCCTGACCGCCCAGCTTTCCTTCGGTGCCCACTTCCTTGGCGACGCGCGTCACCTCCGAGGCGAACGAGTTCAGCTGGTCCACCATCGTGTTGATGGTGTTCTTCAGCTCGAGGATCTCGCCCTTCACATCCACGGTGATCTTCTTGGACAGGTCTCCGTTGGCCACCGCCGTCGTCACCAGGGCGATATTGCGCACCTGGGCGGTGAGGTTGGAGGCCATGGAGTTCACGTTGTCCGTGAGGTTCTTCCACGTGCCGGCGACTCCCGGCACCTCGGCCTGGCCGCCCAGCTTGCCTTCCGTACCCACTTCCTTGGCGACGCGCGTCACTTCCGAGGCGAAGGCGCGCAGCTGGTCCACCATCGTGTTGATGGTGTTCTTCAGCTCGAGGATCTCGCCGCGGGCCTCGACGGAGATCTTCTGCGACAGGTCCCCGTTGGCGACCGCCGTCGTGACTTTCGCGATGTTTCGCACCTGGTCGGTCAGGTTACCGGCGAGGACGTTCACGTTGTCCGTGAGGTCCTTCCAGACGCCGGACACGCCCTTCACGTCGGCCTGGCCACCCAGCTTGCCCTCGGTGCCCACTTCCTTGGCGACGCGCGTTACTTCCGATGCGAAGGCGCGCAGCTGGTCCACCATCGTGTT
>NZ_DASPHO010000672.1:0-8659 GCF_035629615.1 Hyalangium sp.
CGACGGCCACGCCCAGAGTGCCGGTAACATCCTCTCGCTCGTCGCCTCGGCGCGCCTGCACGCGCTCGACCCCGAGGCCTACCTGAGGGACCTCTTCCGCGTACTGGCCCACTGGCCCAGGCAGCGCTACCTGGAACTCGCCCCGCGCTACTGGGCCAGCACCCGGGCTCGCCTCGACAGCTGGGAACCTGCCGCAGAGCTCGGTCCTCTCACTGTCCCGCCGCCTCTCCTCCCGGCGCCGGAACAGGAGGCTGCGGCGAACGGATCGTCCCGATAGCTCTGGCTGTGAGGGCCTCGCGTCCATCGCCCCACTCTGCGCGGCTCTCCAGGCTCATGCCAGACGGGGTTCGTGCAGCGGATACCCGTCTATGACGTCACGGCTTCTTCGTGGCGACGACGACGCTGAAGGGCGTGAAGGGGCGCGGCATCAGCCCGTCTCGCACGTCCACCTCGAAGCCCTGCGCCTCCAGCAGCTCGCGGGCCCGGGGCACCATGAACGTCAGGTAGTACATGACGAAGGGCGGCTTCCATAATGCGTTGCGCACACGCATCGCCGCGTTGAAGCCCTTGGCGATCCAGTAGCCCGGGTTCAACACCGAGGGCGGGTGCACCGTGACGAAGACGAAGCGGCCCCCAGGCCGTAGCGCGCGTGCGAGCACCTCCACCAGCCGCACCTCGTCCTCCCCCACGATGTGTCCGAAGGCCCCGAAGCTCGTCACCACGTCGAACTCGGCCTCGTACGTCAGCTTCAGTACGTCGCTCTGGACCAGGGTGATCTTCGCCTCACCTGGTGCCTCCGCCAGCAGCTGGCGCGCCTCATCCAGCATCCCCCGGCTCAGGTCCACGCCCACCACCTCCTGACGGCACAGCGGCCGCAGGAAGCGCAGGGCCGCCCCCGTTCCACAACACAGATCCAACGCCCGATCGATGGAGCCTGGCGCACCCACCTGCGCCATCGCCGTCTTCAGCACCACGTCCGGTGTGCGGAACGGCGTGTACTCGAACTTCGGCGCGAGCAGATCGTACCCATGCTCGATCGAGCTGAGCGCCTGCTGTGCCAGCTCGAAAAACGTCGGGCCCTTGCGATGGAACATGGTCATCCGTGTAATATCCGCCCTCCCTGCCAGGGAGGGGAAACATGTCAAACCGAAATGCGTGGTTCGGTGCCGCAGCACTCAGCCTGACGGTCATCGCCGGCTGTGGTCCAGAGGATGAGACGCTGTCTCTGATGTCCATGCAGCAGGAGCTGATAGCGGGGTGTACCGCTTCCGGCGTGGATGGAGATGCCGACGGGATCGATGACGGAGACGAGAACTGCCTCCTCCAGCGCCACGCGCCCGTGGTCAACCTGCCCTGGACGATCGACTGGACGAAGCCCGCCAACGTGGACTGGTACCTGTCTCGCGTCCACATGCGCTTCACCCATGATGGTTGCTCCGACTGTGCCATCGTCGCCTTGGGCAGCGTGAACCAGACCAACATCACCAACCGCTCCCACACCGACAAGAACTGGCTCTGCTCGCATACCAGCACCACCCGGCTCTCGTACGGCACGGACTGGAACGACAGCGAGCACTTCTTCCTCCAGCCGCCAGATGACGCCGTCCACAACGGCAGCTCCAACTCCGCCGACTGGAAGGTCTACGGCCACGTCTACAAGAACAGCTATGGGGGCGTGAATGTCCAGTACTGGTTCTTCTTCCCGTACAACGACGCGCAGCTGAGCTTCAACCACGAGTCCGACTGGGAGCACATCAACGTGCGCCTCAACCCGGACTACTCCGTGGCAGGCGTCCACTTCGCGCACCACAAGAACGTCACCTACTACGCCAAGGCCAGCGTGCAGTGGTTCAACTCCACGCACCCGCTGGTGTGGACGGCGGATGGCAGCCACGCCAGCTACGTCTCCGAGTCGGTGTGTGACTCCACCATCGAGGAGGCGGGGTGGGGCGCCAGCAGCTGCGAGACGAACAACAACCACCGCTGGTTCACCTGGGCGGGCGGCAAGGGCACCCAGGCGGGCTTCCAGGGCGGTGGCGTCATCAACGTGGGGGAGAAGACGCGGCCGCTCAACGGCCAGAACTTCCTCAAGTACAACTCGCGCTGGGGTGAGATCGGCACCACCAGCACCACCAGCGGTGTGCGCGGGCCCGCCTTCCAGGGCAACTGGAGCCGAGATGGGTGAGCAGGGCGAGGGGCTCGGGTAGGGTAGGGGCATGGCTTCCTCCTCCGACTTCTGGACGCTGCCCTGGCGTGGGCTGGGCCTGAGCAGCAACCTCAGCGCCAGCGACCCGCCCCACCCCTACCGGCTGCTCGACGAGGAGCCCGAGCTCTTCGACTTCGTCGAGTACAGCGCTCCGTTGTCGCTCGGGGAGACGAAGAAGCACGCCACGCTGTTCCCGGAGATGCACCGGCGCCTCAAGGAGGTGCCGGTGCTCTTCCACCCGGTGCACCTCAACCTCTACGGGCCGGTGCTCGAGTCCGCCAAGGATCTCGAGGACCTGGACGCGCATGCGCGCAACGTGGGCAGCCCGTGGGTGGGCAACGACGTGGGCTGGTGGCACTCCGGCGGGCAGCCCTTCCCCGGCTACCTCTACCTCACGCCGCCCCTCACCAACGAGGGCCTGCAGGACTGCGCCGCCCACGCGCTCCACGTCCAGGCGGGGCTGAGCATGCCCCTGGCGCTGGAGAACCCCTCCGTCATCGCCCGGCGCGGGGACATGCACGTGCTCGACTTCATGGCCCGGCTGCAGTCGCGCACCGGGCTGCCCCTCCTGCTCGATCTGGGGCACCTCTTCAGCTACCAGCTCAGCGCCGAGCTGCCGCTGGAGACCGGGCTCGACGGCTTCCCATTCGATCGGGTCATCGAGCTCCACCTCGCGGGCGGCGTGGTGACGCGCCGCTGGGCCCGCCGCTTCTACGTGGACGATCACACCCAGCCTGTGCGCGAGGAGCTGTTCCAGCTGCTCGAGAAGGTGCTGCCGCGCTGCACCTCTCTGCGCGCGGTCACGTTCGAGGGAGATGGGCACCCTCCGGAGGTGGCGCTGATCACGCTGCGGCGCCTGCGCAACCTGGTGCCTCGGCAGACGCGTGAGCCTGTGCGCCTCACTCCCGTGGAGGCCACTCCGCCGCCCCTGAGCCACGTGAGCCGGCCCTGGGAGCTCTTCGATCTAGGCTATGGCGTCCGCCGGGCCGTGGTGGCCGATGATGTGGAGGGCACGATCGCCGAGACGGACTTCCGCCTCGCCGTGGTCGCCGAGCAGCTCGACCGGGACTTCCCCATCTCCCGGCTGCTGCTGGCGGGCACTCGCGAGGGGCTGCTGGCCTTCACCTCCTCCGCCGAGTTCCGAGAGTATTTCGAGGGCTCGGGGCGCTCGTTCGGCCACGCGTTCCTGGACTTCGCCCGGCGGCGCCTCCGCGAGTACCCGGATGAGGGGGCAGCGGCTGCGGCGGCGCTCTCCTTCGAGACGTTCCTCCCCACGCTGATGCAGCGGCCCATGTCCCCTCCCAAGCCAGGAGAGGTGGGGCTCGTGGAGGAGGCGCGGGTGGGCACCTTCCCGGCGGATCTGTCCGAGCTCGTCTACGCCGCCCGCGCGCTGCGTCGCCACCTCACCGGGAGGGCCTGGGCCAACGGCACGGTCGAGCTGAGCGGGCTGGAGTCCCTGGCGCAGACGGCCCGGCGGACCGTCTCCCGGCCGTGGCGCTTCGCCGTCCGCCGCAAGCGGGGGGGAGGCATGGAGGTGCACACGGCGCCGCCGGGGCTCTCCGAGGTGCTCCGAGCGTTGGCGCAGGGGCCCTTGCCCGAGAAGGAGATCGCCCCCTCGCTGCTCGCCGAAGCGCTGGGCAAGGGGCTCGTGCGGCGAGGGTGAGGCTCGGGCGAGACCTACGGGCCTTCGTCCTCGAGCAGCGCCGCGAGGAACAGCGAGTAGGTGAGCTCGGCCACCGGCCGCTGCTCGCGACGCGCCTGGGTGCGCAGCGCCTTCGGCAGCGAGCAGGGCTTGCCGTGCTCGCCATCGCGCATCTGCACGTAGCCTCGATCGGAGAACCCGAGCACCTGCCACCCTCGCTGGCGGAGGGCCTGGCTGAGGTCATCGGTGAGCTGGTGGTGGAGGGCCTTGGCGAGGGGCAGCGTGCCGAAGATCGGACTCTGCCAGCCGTGCTCGGTCTCGCTCCAGCCTCGCGCGCGCAGGTAGTGGGTCTTGCGGGCGAGCGAGAGCCCGCCGACGTGGCGCTCGAGCTTCACGGAGCCGCGCGGGTCAGTGGGCCGTCGAAGTGCTGGCCGTCGCAGTCGGCGTAGATGTGATCGCCCACGAAGGTCAGCGACAGCTTGACGCGCCGTGAATCGACGGCGGAGAGCGCACGCAGCAGCTCGGCATCCACCGCCGCGAGCTCGGCCTTGGCCACGCGCGCCGCCTTGACCTCACGCACCTCGCCGATGAACGCCTCGAGCCGCTCGACAGACTCGAACAGGACGGAGACCTTCGCGTGGGGGTTCTGATCGACGGCGCGCTGAAGCTTGAGCGGGTCCGCCTTGCCGACCCGCACCCAGTGGGTGACCAGTCCGGTGTAGTCGCGGCACTCGAGATCGGGCGCATCGGGTTCGCCCAGTCCCTTGCCGAAGGTCATCCGCTCTTCCCACAGCCAGCAGTAGGCGATCACCCGCAGCCAGAGGCGCTGCAGGGTCTCGGAAGGGTGGCGCGCGACCTTGATGCCGAGCTGCGGCTGATCGATCGAGCGATCGACGTGGCTCAAGGAGATCTGGAAGTCGTACAGCGTCGGGGCGAGGGCCATCTAGGGCTCCGGTGCCCCCAGCGGGTGGCGGGCCAGGGCGATATAGCGCATCCCCCCACGATCCGTCTGGCTCTCGAACAGTGCCAGCTCGCGCACGGCAAACTCCCCGAAGTCGGTGGTGCGCAGGGCGTCGGCACAGCGGCTCAATGCGGCGTCTCCCCGCGGGTTGCTGGCGCGAGCGAGCGTCACGTGTGGCTCAAACACCGCGTGATCCGGGGCGAGCCCCAGGGGCAAGAGCTCGACGGCGACCGCGCGCTGCAGCGCTCCGAGCGCATCGAGGTCTCCGGCCAGTCCAGCCCACAAGACCTTTGGGCAGTCGAGCGGCCCAAAGGTGCCGCTGCCCCTTGCACGCAACGAGAGCGGCCGGTTCCGGGAGGCGACCTTTGCCAGCGCGGCACCAACCGCCGGCACCGCCGCGTCGGACATCTCGCCCAGGAAGGCCAGGGTCAGGTGGAGGCTGTCGGGCCTCACCCAGCGTGCATCCGGAGCCAGCCGCGCCAGGCGGCGCAGCTCGACTTCCAGCCGCGCGCACAGCGCTGCACCCAGCTCGATGGCGATGAAGGTCCGCATCGTCAGCCCCGTTCCATCACGAGACGCGGTCGCGCGCAGCCCCTAACTCCCACCCTCAGCCTGGGTCCTTCACGCCGCGACCGGGTTGCGAACTTGCTCGAGGCCGCTCAGGCAGCCTTCTTCTGCCCGTAGAACTCCTGCCGGTGCTCCATGTACCGGGAGAAGTTGTGGGCGGTGAGCGGGTTCCAGGTGTTGAACTCGTTGATGACGGCGTCCTTCCCGCCACCCGTGCGCTGGCCGAAGATGTTCTTCGGCAGGCCGAAGAAGCCCGGGACCGGATCCGCCGAGTTGATGTGGTGGGTGTACTTCGGGCCGTCCGGGTACGAGCTCGCGGCGCTCCCGTAGGTCTCCACGGTGACGAGGTTGCGCAGCTTCGCCTCGGCCTCGCCGCTCTTCTGCCACGGCCAGAACTTCGTGGACTCGTTCGCCAGGCGGTCCTTCACGTTCTGCAGCGCGCGGCTCACGATGAGGCCGCCATGGCTGTAGCCGGAGATGGAGACCTGCTCGCCCTTGCTGATCTTGTCGTAGAGGACCGAGGTGAGCTGATCCACGGCCTTGTTCTCACCCGCGCGGATCTTGTCCAGGCCTGCCTGGAGGACGTCCTTCACGCCCCCCTCGGTGGCGTTGTAGATGCCGATGACGCTGTCTCCCGAGGAGTTGGCCAAAGACTTCATCTCCGACCGGATCGAGCTGTAGTCCGTCATGATGCCGTTGACGTGGATGACCGTGCGCCCGGTGCGGTTGCCGCCATCCGGCTCCATGGCCGGGATGTCCTGGATGCGCGTGGTGCGCGGGTCATACGCCCCGCCGGCCCCCACGAGGAAACCGTCGAGCTCCTTGTTGCTCTTGCCGCTCACATCGACCGGTGTGGCCCGGGCCGCGCGCGAGCCAGCGCCCACGAAGGCATCCCGGGTGAACAGCTCGGTGCGCGCCGACTTGGCCGGCTCGGCCCGGCTGGACACGGGCTCGGGACGAGAGGACGGCTCGGCGGCAGGGGAGACTCGAGCAGTGGGAGAGGGGCGCGAAGACCGATCGACACTGAGCATGGAGGGCATCTCGTGTAGGAGGGATGCCTTCATTGTCGCAGGTGGGATAGTGAAGTTGCGTGTAGCACATTGATTTCTGCGAATGCGGGTCGCGGCTGCAAGTACGACGGGCGTCGTTGACAAACTACGACTGGAATCGTACAACGGGCTCATGACAGCGGATGCACTCCCGACAGAAGCCGAGCTCGCCATTCTGGCGGTGCTGTGGAAGCGAGGCCCGAGCACGGTGCGTGAGGTGCATGAGGCCCTTGGGCGGGAGGAGGGGAAGGGCGCCGGCTACACCACCACCCTCAAGCAGCTGCAGGTGATGACCGCCAAGGGGCTGGTGGCCCGGGACGAGAGCGCCCGCAGCCACGTGTACGTGGCCCGTGTTGCCGAGGGGATCACCCAGCGTCAACTGGTGAAGGACCTGCTCGATCGTGTCTTTGGCGGCTCCGCGGCGAAGCTCGCCCTGCAGGCCCTGACGCTCAAGCCTGCCTCGAAGGAAGAACTCGAGGAGCTGCGCCAACTGCTGGATGACAAGGGAGGAGAGGACCGATGAGCGCTGCATGGATCGAAGAAGGTGTGGGGCGCCTGCTGGCCGTGTGGCTGGCCCACGGCGTGTGGCAGACGAGCGCCGTCGCGCTGGCTGCTGGCACCGCGCTGTGGCTGTTGCGCCGCAGCTCGGCCCGCTCCCGGTATGGGGTGGGGTACCTCGCGCTCGTCGCGCTGGTGCTCTCTCCCTTGGCCACCCTGCTGTTGCCCCGCCCCGCCCCCGTCGAGGCCCCGGTGCCCGCGAGCCAAGGGGCGCCCGCCCTGGTGAATGAGGCAGTGCCCGCCCTGGCCGCACCGAGCGTCGTCGCCGCCGCGCCGATGCAGGTGCAGGACTCGGAGCTCGCGGCGCTGGCGGCGCGCCTGCCTGCACTGCTCGTGGCCGTGTGGCTTGCCGGCGCCTGCGGGGTGGCGATGCGCCTCATGCTCGGCTGGAGACGGATGCGCGAGCGGCTCCTCAGGCCCGCGACGCCTGCGCCCGCGGAGCTCCTCCAGGTCGCCGCGCGGGTGGCGGAGCGGCTGGGCCTGCGTCGTGCGGTGGCGGTGCTGGAGTCGCCCCATGCGCCCTCTCCCCTGGTGGTGGGCGTGGTGCGTCCGGTGCTCGTGCTGCCGCTCGGCCTGAGCGAGCGGCTCACCGCGGCGCAGCTCGAGGCGGTGCTGGCACACGAGCTCGCGCACGTGCGTCGCCACGACGCCTTGGCCAACCTCGCGCAGTGCCTGGTGGAGGTGGTGTTCTTCTTCCACCCTGCGGCTCTCTGGCTGTCGAGCCGTGTGCGGCTCGAGCGCGAGCACTGCTGTGACGACGCAGCGGTCCAGCTGTGCGGCAGCGCTCGGGTGTACTCCAAGGCGCTGCTGGGCCTCGAGGAACTGCGCCAGTCGGGCCCGGCGCTGGCGCTGGGCGTGGGGAGTCAGCCGCTGCTCGCCCGGGTGCGGCGCCTGCTGGGGCAGGCCTCCGCGTCCGAGCCCAGAGGGCGCCTGGCCGCGCGCGTGGGCGTGGGGCTCATGGTGCTCGCTGCTTCCGGCGCAGCCTGGGCGTGGGATGGCCCGGCGGAGTCAGCGCGGACCGGGGGGAAGGGCCACGGCATCCTTGCCGGGGACTCGTGCACCAAGCCCGTCTACGCCAAGGACTTCAGCGCCATGGCCTCCTACCAGATGGAAGGCCGAAGCATTCGCAACCACATCTTTGTGTCTCGCTGTGGGCGGGTGCGCCTCGAGCCGGCGGACGGCGCACGCGTGCAGACGCTGCTGTACGACCCGAGCAACCGGGTGACGGCGTCCCTGGATCTCAAGGCTCGCAGCTATGATTTGCTGCAATTGCCTGGGCGGGTGGGGCTCCCCTTCCACCTGCCCGGCGGCTGCACCGAGGCGAGTGCGACCTGCTCGCTCGAGGGCGAGGAAGTGGTGGCGGGCCGGCGCACCCAGCGCTTCCTGCGCACCCACGCGCCTCATGACACGGTGACCAACTGGGTGGATCGGGAGCTCGGCTACCCCATTCGCGAGAAGGCTGACCTGTTTGGCACCCTGACGCTCGAGGACATCCGGGTGGCCGACCTCGATCCCGCTCTCTTCGTCGTTCCGAGCGACTTCCGGGAGATCACCTCCGAGTAGCACAGCGCGAGGAGGGAGGCGCTCACGCAAACCAGTCGTTGACCTCGGAATAGGTCAGCGCCGCTCCCTCCAGTGTCGGCGCCCACCGGCCCGCAAGCACTTGCTCCGCGTCA
>NZ_DASPHO010000673.1:0-8957 GCF_035629615.1 Hyalangium sp.
TCCAGCAGCGGGGCGAGGTGGGCGTAGACGGCGGCAGGGAAGCGCTCGGGCGCGGAGATCATCGCCAGGCCGAACCCCACGCCAATGAGGGCGACGAAGCCGCGGAACAGGGGCCGGTGGCGGAAGAAGGGGAAGGCCTCCAGCGCCAGGCCGATGAAGAGCAGCGGGTACAGGAGGATGCCGGTGAGGCTGCCGTTGAGGACGTTGAGGACCCACCAGTACACGGTGGTGGTGAGGATGAAGCCGGCGCGGCCCAGCACGTCCAGCCACCGGGGTGCGCGGGGGTACAGCAGGGCCCCCATCATCGCCAGGCTGCTGGCGAGATAGGTGATGCCCATCTCCCGCACGAACGGGTACAGCGGCCGGAACGAGGCCACGCGGAACTCGTAGGGCACGTACGTCATCAGCACCCCGAAGACGAGCCCGATGAGCGCCGCAGGCCAGGTGAGCACCAGGGGTGGTGTCAGGGCCTGCGCGCCAGGCGTGCTCGGCTGGGGAGTGGATGCCATCACCGGGATTGACGCGCGCCCGGCGTGCTTGATGCCACTGCCCTCTGGTCGATCGTTGAGGCTTCGACAGCGCACGCCGCCGAGATGTGCAGATCACGCCACGTCGCTCCCATCCATGCGCACACGCGCCGGCTGCGAGTGTCGCCCGGGCGATAGTGCGCGGGCATCGCCTCGGTGGGCGCTGGCTCTCGAGGAAGCGCGAGGCAGCGCCGGGTTTTGGTCTAGACTCCTGGGGCAATGACACCGAAACAGCTCTCAGAGAAGGCCCGGCGGCTCGTCGCCGAGGGCGCAGTGCTGCTGGACGTACGCTCGCCGGAGGAGTTCCGCGAGGGGCACCCCAAGGAGGCGCGGAACATTCCCGTGCACGAGCTGCCCCAGCGGCTGGCCGAGGTAGGGCCGCCGGGGACGAAGGTGGTGGTGTACTGCGCCAGCGGAGGCCGCAGCGCGTGGGCGACCGAGATGCTGAACAGCAGCGGCTACCCGGACGTGTTCGACTTGATGTCCGTCTCGTACTGGTAGCCGCGCGCCTCGTTACTGGACGCGGACAGCGGAGATCTCCTCGGCCAGCCCGTCGAGGAGCTGCACGCGCCGGGTGACGTTGAAGCCAGCGGCCTGGACGAGCGAGAAGGTGTCGCGGTTGAGGCGGCACCCACCGGTCATCCAGGACCAGGCGGGGGTGAGCCCGTCCTGGAGGCGGGCGAGCCTGGGAGAGGGAGCGCGCACATGCTCGAGCATGCGCAGCTCGCCGCCAGGCGCGAGCACGCGGTGGAGCTCCGCGAGCCCGCGGGCCGGCTCATTCACGCTGCAGAAGACGAGGCTGGAGATGACGAAGTCGAAGGACCTGTCGGGGAAGGGCAGCTCCTGCACGTTGGCCCTGACGAGCTGGACGCCCGGGCGGCGCTGGTGCGCGCGCTCGAGGGCCTCAGCGTCGATGTCGATGGCGGTGATGGAGTCGACGCCCTCGGGGTAGCCGGGGAGGGCGAGCCCGGTGCCGGTGCCCACCTCGAGCACGCGGCCGTGGACACGGGCCACGAGCCGCCTGCGGGCCTCGGTGAGGCCCATCCACCCCAGAGGTGCCATCAGCGCGTCATAGATGAGCGCCTTCATGAGGACACCTGGCCAGCAACTACCGTGCGGGTTTGACGGAGCCCGAGGCTGTCGAGGAGGGAGTCGAGCCCGGCTGGGAGGCCCGCTTCGTGGCGAGTCCCCAGAGGCCGTAGGCGACGAGCAGGATGCAGCAGTACTGGGCGGGCGTGAGGCCGAAGTAGCGCGCGTCCACGTAGTGGAGATCCGTGGCCCGCAGGCTGTCGAAGAAGAAGCGGAACGGGGCGTAGAGCAGGGCCAGCATGTGCAGCAGCCGGTTCTGGAGCTTGCCGGAGTTGCGCAGGGCGAAGAGCACGCCGGCGATGGCGAACAGGGCGACGGCGTCGTAGAGGCCCAGATCGTGCCGGGGGCCGCCGTAGGTCGCGGCGGGGAAGTTCACGGCGAGGAAGAAGTCGGTGCGGATGCCGGGGTGATCATGGGCGACGAAGCAGCCAATCCGCGCCACAGCCCACCCGGGGGCTACACCCAGGGCGAACGCGTCCGCATACTTCGCGAAGCTCACGCCTCGCACGCGGAAGTAGATGATCGCGGCGATGATGCCGCCGAGCAGGCCGCCGAAGGAGGACAGGCCATCCCAGACCTTGAGGATCTGGAACGGGCTCTTGGAGAGCTCTTCGGGGTGGTAGAAGAACAGGTGGACGAGGTGGCCGACGACGACGCCCACGCCCACACCCCAGGGGGCGTAGTCATGGATCGGGTTCGGGTCGAGCCCCTGCTTGGCCGACTGCTTCACCACGATGCGCGCGGCCAGGAAGATGCCCAGCGCGACGAAGATGCCGAAGGGCTCGATGGGGCCAAGCTTCAGCGAGTGCGGGTTGACGTACGGAATCAAGAGAGCTCTCCAACGGGCGGGGAGGACCCCCTTACCCGCATGCGACGGTCCTGACGAACAATCCGTAGGGCTGAATCATCCACGGGGCCGCCAGGCTGTCGGCAGGCCGTGGCTTGGGCGCTTTGAATACACCGGGGTTCTTTGGCCGACACCCCTTCTGTACGCCATCGGTCACTTTCGCGCACCTGCAATGGAATGCTTCCCGATTCCCGACGTTCCAGGAATGGGCCGAAGGACCTGTACGTCACGGATTGGCGTCTACTAAGGGAAATCCGTAATTATTTGTCAGGGGTGCTCGGTCTGGTTCCACCGTGGCCCGTCGGAAGTCCGAAGTGGGGGATGAAATGAAGGCCGTCATGACGCCAGGTGTGCACTACACCGGCGAGATCCATGTGAAGCTGCGAGAGTCTGCCCCGGGGGTGCGCCTGGCGATGGCGCACACGCCGCGGCGTCGCACGCTGACGGCCATTGCCCGCTCTGCGGGTGTGCGCGCGCTGGGCTCGCTGGTGGACGCGCTGCCTGCACCCACGCACCGGGGCACCAAGCTCTCGGCAGAGCTGCCGCTCGTGCAGCCGGGCGGCGAGCTGGCGCGCTGGCACACCGTGCAGCTCCCCGGAGCTGGCGGCGGCGGCTCGAAGTCGAAGAGCTCGCCGTCGCAGGGGGGAGGACCGCAGCGCGCGGCCATGTCGCTGCGCGGCGGCGTGGCCCCCACGGCGCCCGTGGGTCCCTCCGCGGACGACGTCTGGGGCGCGGTGCGCGCGCTCATGGAGCAGCCCGAGGTGGAGTATGCCGAGCCAGACGCGGTGATGGTGCACCCCACCGCCGACCTCCCGGATCCCCAGGGGAAGAACCTCCCGAGGGACTGGCACCTGCGCGCCATCCGCGTGCCGCAGGCGTGGCGGCTGCTCGAGAAGGCCGGCCGGCGGCCCGGTGAGGGCATCCTCATTGGCCACCTGGACACCGGCTGGGCGGCGCACCCCGCACTGCCGGGCCCGGATCGGCTCCTGCCCGGGGTGGACCTGTGGGATCGGCACCGGATCGACGCGAGGGATCCGCTCGAGACAGGCGTAGGATTCTCTCCCGGGCACGGCACGGCGACGCTCTGCCTGCTGGCGGCCAACCACGAGGAGTACCAGGGCATGGCCACCTACGCCTCCGTGCTGCCGGTGCGCGTGTCGCCCTCGGTGGTGCACGTAGGCACGCACTCGCTGGCGCTGGGCATCCTCCACTGCGTCAGCCAGGGTGCCCAGGTGATCAGCATCAGCCTGGGGGGGCTGCCCAGCCGCCTCTGGGCGGACGCCGTGAACCACGCGTACGAGCAGGGGGTGGTGCTCTGCGCGGCGGCAGGCAACCACTTCCCGCTCGGTGGCTCGCTGCGCACGCCGACGAGCGTGGTGTACCCGGCGCGCTTCCGCCGGGTGCTCGGCGTGTCGGGCATCACCCAGGGCCTGAAGCGCTACCGCTTCAATGATCGCATGTCGGGCAATGACGGGCCGGAGGTGGATCTGTGCGCGCCCACTCCTGACGTGCTGTGGGCCTCACCGCCCAAGGGCTACCGGTTGGGGAGAGGTACCTCGACCGCCACGCCCCAGGTGGCCGCCGCCGCGGCGCTCTGGCTCTCCCTCCACCGCCAGGCGCTCGAGGACTTCTCGCCCATCGAGCGGGTGGAGGCCTGCCGCCGTGCGCTGCTGCTGGGCGCCGACGACGTGGGACCCTACCCGTATCATCCCCGTCCGGATCAACCGTCTCGGACGTACAACGAGTACTTCGGAGACGGCCGGCTCAACGTGGAGGCCACCCTGCGCATCAAACCCGTTCGCGGTCTTCAGCCCCAGCCTCGAGATGACGTGAGCTGGTCGCTGCTGAAGCTGCTCGGTGTCGGACTCCCTGCTGCCCCTGCGGGTTCCCAGGTGGACGCGGACCAGGTTGAATTGCTCTGGGCCACGCACACCGCTGGCGTGCAGCAGGCCGTCCAGGCCTCCATTGCTCCCGTTGTGTCCGGCAAGCTCCGGGCCCGGTTGGAGCTTCCATGAATTCTCCTGGGAAGAAGCACTGCAGTCCTCCCTCTCGCAGTCCGCAGTCCCCAAGCAGTCTGGAGTCCCAGTAAGGAGTGAACCTTCCATGACGTCCTATCTTTTGGTTCCCAAGGAGAGCATCGAGACCCAGGCGCGGGTGGGGGTGAGGGGAACAGCGCGCGGGGAGCGGCAGCTTCAGCGCTCCACGGCGCTGCGCTTCACGGGCGCGGAGCGCGCAGCCGAGGCGCTGCAGCAGCTCGGGCTGCGCTCGGCGACGCTGCCCGGCGCGCGTCCTGCCGTGAGCACGCCCAACGGCGGCAAGCAGCGCAAGGCCGGTGACATCAAGGTCGCCGCCACGCCCATCCCCGGCCCGGTGCAGGAGCTGACCGGCACGGAGGCCGGCTCGTACCGGTACATGCCGCTCATCGGCGCGACGATGGCGCACTTCTACTCGGACAAGGCCGAGCGCGCCGCTCGCGGCGAGCTCTCGGGCGACTTCGAGTTCATCCCGGACGTGGTGCCGCTGTCCTTCCCTGGCCCGGTGACGGGCGAGACGGGCCCGCGCAACCGCGGCATGGCCTCGCTGGCCGAGCGGGAGTGGCCCGGCGAGAGCGGTGTTCCCCTGGCCCACGCCCAGGGCATCCGCGGCGCCGGAGTGATGCTCGGCATCCTCGACACCGGCATCGACGCCGACCATCCCGAGCACGCCAGCAAGGTCGTCCAGTTCCGCTACGTCTCGCTCTTCCCCAACTCGCCCCACACCCCGGCGCGAGACGTGCGCGGCTTTGATCCGGACGGCCACGGCACGCACGTGGCGGGCATCGCCGCGGGTGTTCACCACGGTGTGGCCCCGGAGGTGGACCTCTACGTCGCCTCGGTCATCGAGTCGGAGACGATCCGCACCAGCCTCGGCCGCGTGGCCGCCGGCATGGAGTGGCTGCTGCACCAGTTCTCCCGGCCGGAGAACGCCTCGCGGCCCGCGGTGGTCAACATGTCACTGGGCTTCCCGGTGCAGTGCCCGCCCGGCATCGGCGAGGCGGACTACAAGCTCAACCTGCGCGCCCTGCAGACCATGATCCGTCGGCTGCTGGACAGCAACGTGCTGGCCGTTGTTGCGGCAGGCAACAGTGGACCGAACACGGTTGGTTACCCAGCAGGCTTTCCGGAGGCACTGGCCATCGGTGCAGTCGACTTCGACAGGAGAGTGGCCAGCTTCTCGGCCAGCGGCGTGGTAGGCAAGAGGACCGTCCCCGACGTCATGGGTTACGGTGTTAACATCTATTCAAGCACCGAGCGGCGGTGCAACAACCAGGCGTTCTACGAGCGAATGAGTGGCACCAGCATGGCTGCCCCTTATGTTGCGGGTATTGCCGCACTGTATCGTTGCCGTGCGCCTGACTTGACGGCGCTCGAGGTGAAGGATTTGATTCTGGCCAACACGGTCAAGCTCAAGCGCTCGTCGCTCCACCGGACGGGCAAGGGACTGGCCGTATATCGCTGACGACGTAGTGTCCGGGGCCGGCGCCATGGGAGCGCCGGGCCTGGGGGAGGAAGGGCCATGAGCAGGAAGCAGAACGGACCAGAGAAGGGCAGCATGTACCTGCGAGCAGTCCCTTCGGTCCGAGCCCTGCCGGGGAGGGGCGAGGGGGACGCGTCCACGCCGGAGTGGATCGACGTCACGGTCATGCCGGCCGAGCTCAACGCTCCGCGCAGTCGTGTGCCACGACCGGTGGCGCACAGCCGCGCGGCCGTCTACCAGGCAGGCCTGGCGGAGAACGCACGCTTTCGCGACGACCTCATGCGCTGGCTGGAGGCACACAAGCTCCTGGGCGCAGTTCGGTCAGTCAGCGAGCCGGGCGGCTCTCTGCCCATGTTGACCCTCCGTTGCGCGCCGCGCGTGCTGGACCAGCTGCGGCGTGCTCCCGAGTTCGAAGCGGGCACGACCATGCCCCTCGAGCTTCACTCGTAGGGCACACTCCCACTCATCCTCAGGCCCTCGTGCACGAGGCCCTCGTGCAGTCTCGTCTCACTCAACCGACACCCTGCCTCGCGTCTTCCTGAATAATCTAGAAACTCAGGATTGTCCCGGCAACCTGCCAGAGGCCGTTTAGTCGTAACCCTCAGTTACTCATTAGACACCTGCGAGAGGGTTTTGTTCTCCCAGGGTAGAGGGGCCCGCCGTCCAAGCGCTGGGTTGCATGGACCCCATGCACGCGGTGAATGTCGAGCCCGCGTGCGGCGTGGAGGCCGGGCTCAGGCCGCCTGCGCGGGAGTGGCCGGCTGCTGTCTGCGGCGGGCGCGGAAGCGCAGGTTGAGCAGCTCCACGCCCAGCGAGAAGGACATGGCGAAGTAGACGTAGCCCTTCGAGATGTGCTGGCCGAGGCCGTCGGCGACGAGCAGCACCCCGATGAGGAGCAGGAAGGAGAGCGCGAGGATCTTCACCGACGGATGCGCCATCACGAAGTTCGAGATCGGCCTGGCGAAGAGCAGCATCACACCGACGGAGGCGATGACGGCGCTCACCATGATCCAGATCTGCTCGGGCGGAACCATGCCCACCGCGGTGATGACCGAGTCGAGGGAGAAGACGACATCGAGCGCGAGGATCTGCACGATGATCACCCCCACGCTCACGACCTTCCCCGCGGCGGCGGGGTCCTCGTCCTCCCGCTCGATCTTGCCGTAGATCTCATTGGTGGCCTTGGCGATGAGGAACAGGCCGCCCACGAGCAGGATGAGATCGCGCCCGGAGATCTCCTGGCCGAGCAGGGAGAAGAGGGGCTTGGTGAGGCCCATGATCCAGCTGATGGTGAAGAGCAGCCCGATGCGCATGAAGAGCGCGAGCCCGAGGCCTAGCCGCGCGACCTTGTCGCGCTTCTCCGGGGGTAGCTTGGACGACAAGATGGAGATGAACACCACGTTGTCGATGCCCAGGACGATCTCCATCGCGCAGAGTGAGACGAGCGCGATCCACGTCTTTGGATCCTCGATACCAGGGAACAAGCAGGCAACTCCGTTTCGAGAGAGGAAACAGAGTCTGCGTCTATTGATGGGCAGCGTCCGTTCGGAAAAACCTCAGCGGACCTTCCATCTTCTCAAAGCCACGCCCTCAGAAGGCGAGGCCACCGTCGACGTCGATGGTGCGGCCGTTGAAGTAGTCGCACTCGAAGATGAACTTCACGGCGACCCAGATGTCCTCGGGGAGGCCGATGCGGCCCACGGGGATGGAGGCCACCAGCGCGTCCCGGGCCTTGGGGTTCATGCCCTGGGTCATCGGCGTCTCGATCATCCCGGGGGCGACGGCGCCCACGCGGATACCGAACGGTGCGAACTCCTTGGACCAGGTGACGGTGTTGGCGGCGAGCGCGGCCTTGGCAGAGACGTAGTTGGACTGGCCGCGGTTGCCGTGCCGAGCGATGGAGGACATGTTGACGATGACGCCGGGCTTCTGCTCGGTCTCCACCATCTTCGCCACCACCTCGCGCACCATGAAGGTGGCGCCGGTGAGGTTGACGCCGATGACGGCATTCCAGTCCGCGGTGCTCAGCTTCTTCACCTGGCCGGTGGTCTTGTCCTTCTTCACCAGCAGGGCGTCCCGGAGGATGCCGGCGTTGTTGATGAGGCCGTTGAGGCCGCCCATGGCCTGGTGGGCCCAGCTGACGAAGGAGATACAGTCCTCCTCGTTGGACACGTCGAGCCGACGACGGTGGATGCCTGCGGGCAGGGCGGCGAGCTTCTCCTCGCTGATGTCACCCACGGCCACCTGGGCGCCGGCCTCGTGGAGCCGCTGAGCGAAGTGGGCACCCATGCCCTGGGCACCGCCCGTCACCACCACCTTCAGGTCCTTGAGCTGCATGTGAATCTCCTGGTGAGTGTGGCGGCGCGAGAGCCTGGCCGCCGGAAAAACGGCGCGGAGGGTACGCCCAACACCCGGGGCTGGCCAGTGGGTTGCGGATGAAACCTGAATCGACCTTCAACTACCTATGAGCGGGAGTGTCTCCCACATGAGGCGCCAGCGCCTCAGGGCCTGGAGGCTGGGGCGGTCGACGGCTTCGGGCGAGCCTGGGGAGCACTCCGGGTGGCGTGCGCATACACACTCCGGGAGATGTCCACGATGAGGGAGCGGGCGACCTTCTCGTCGGGGATGCCGCTGGTGAGCACGACGAGGATGTAGGGGGCTCGGCCCGGGGGATAGACGATGGCGGCGTCGTGGAGGACGCCGGTGATCTGCCCCGTCTTGTGGGCCACGCGTGTGCCCGGTGGAAGGCCCGCGGGGATCTCGTCGTTCAGCTCCTGGGCCAGGAGGATGGTGCGCATGGCCTCGGTAGAGCGGGCCGAGGCCACCTTCCCTTGCTCGATGGCGGCCAGCAGGGTGGCGAGATCCCTCGCGGTGGCGGTGTTGTTGAGGCCCTTCTGGTACGCCTTCCCGTCCTCCACGCCGCGCAGCACGGTCATCTGCCGGGCCCCGAGCGAGCGCAGGGTCTTCGTGACGCGCTT
>NZ_DASPHO010000674.1:0-12037 GCF_035629615.1 Hyalangium sp.
CTGCACGGCGGCCCGCAGGCTCGGCAGCAACGCCTGGGTGAGGAAGAAGGGCGCGTCCAGGTTGACCGCGAGCATCGTCCGGTACTGCTCGCGGCTGATGGCCTCAAAGGCAACGCGCTCGTACAGACCCGCGTTGTGGACGACCACGTCCAAGATGGGGTGGGCAGCGCGGACCCGAGCTCCCAGCTCGTCTACGTCTCGAGGATCCGAGAGGTCCGCCGAGTAGAGAGACACCTGGCGACCGAGGCCCTGGAGCTCCCCGGCCAGTGCCTCCAGCGACTTCACCGAGCGGTGGGCGTGGAGCGCCAGGTCATAGCCGGCGTGTCCCAAGGCACGCGCCACCGCGCTGCCGATGCGGATACCGGCCCCCGTAATAAAAGCGGTCGCCATGCCAGGGCATCACTAGCAGGGCGCCGCTCAAAAGACACTTGGGAGTGAGATAAAAGAGTACACCAGGAGCCAGATGGCCCCCGGTGTCACGGCTGGACACTAATAGCTGTAGTGGACCGAAGCGCTCCACTCGGGGCCGGAGCTGCGGTGCCAGCCGGAGGAGACCCACACCCACTGCTCCACCGTCTCGTAGCGGCCTTCCACCCACCGCTGGTCGTAGTAGCCACCCCGGCACTGCGTCGTCCCCCGGCGCGGCCTGTAGCTGCAGTCCTGCGGCACCCACACCTGCTCATAGCGGCCGGGGACCCACTGCTGCGTCAGCTTGAGCTCGTAGCGGCCCTGCTCGTTCTGAGGAGGCCTCGGCTGCGCCCCGTGGCGACAGGCGCTGCTGTGGGTGTGCTCATAGCGGGGGGCGCGGCCGTACCGGCGGTCTCGGTTGCCGTCCGCCTGCGCGGTGGAGCCGAGGAGCAGCGCGCCGAGAGCCAGGAAGAAGATGCCGGTCTTGAGGGCCATGTTCGAGTTCCTCCGTCGTGTTGCCAAGTTGCCCTTTCTGACGGAGGACCTGCCCGGACATTCAATTTCGCCCGCTCTGCCTGCCCCGGAGGAGGGGGGCGCACCACTCTTCGGAAATGTCGGGGGTTTGGGTCATCGCGGGATGACCTCGGCGCAGGTGAGGCCCTCGTCCGGGGCGCAGTTCTGTCCGATGAGGCAGCCTCCCGCGCCGTTGAAGTCCACACAGCGCACGGGCCGGCAGTCCACGTCTGTCACGCACGGCTTTCGGCTCAGCGTGCACGCGCCCTGGCTGCAGGTGCCCTGAGCGCAGTCCGTGTCCTGCTGGCAGGAGCAGTAACCCAGCACGTCTCCCTCGGCCACGTCGCAGCGGCCGGAGCATGCTCCTACCTCCTGCCCCGGCGCCCTCACGCATCGCCCACCGCGCTGGCAGTCCGCGTCCCCGCGACAGGGGAGTGAGGGATCCGGCGAGCACTCCGCGTCGGTGCGGCAGCGCGAGCGGCTGTAGGCCACCACTACGTCCGCGCACTGGTAGCCGTTGGGGCAGCCCTGTCCCTCCGAGCAGTCCACGCCACAGAAGGAGCCGCCTCCAGACGCCGTCTCCACGAGGCAGTAGTTGGCACCACGCCCGCACACCTGGATGCCGCCACCGTAGTTGCAGCTCGCGCAGTAGGGGCGGCGGAGCGGGTCCACGTCGCTGTAGCAGCGCGCCCGAGGCTCGCCGGCCGGAGTGCCACAGCGCTCACCGAAGGCACAGTCCCGGTCATCCTGGCAGAAGGACGCGTCACAGATACCCACCGTGCACGCAGCGCGTCCCTGTTCATCCACCGCCTCGCACACGCACGGGGCGTCCCCGCAGCGGCACGCCGTCCCGGGGCAGTCGCCCGAGCTCCTGCAGCCCTCCACGCATGTCGCGCGCGAGGCTTCACACACCTCGCCGGCCTGGCAGTGGAGGTCTGTCGTGCAGCGCCCGCGCGTCAGACAGGTCCCCGTCGAGGTGTCGCAGAAGAGCGCCGGGTCCGCGCAGTCCGCGTTCTTCTCGCAGCCCGCGCGCTCCTGACAGAAACCGGCAGGGTTGCAGAGCTCGCCTGGTAGACAGGCAGCGTCCGTGCGGCAAAGGCAGGCTCCGGAGCCCGGATCGCAACGATAGGCCTCCGCGGGGGAGCCACAATCCGAGGGCTCGCGGCAGTCCGCACCGCTCCGGGTGTCGGAGCAGGCGGCGAGCACCAGCAAGAGGAGCGCGAGGGAGCCGAGGCGGTTCACGGGTCGATCAGCTCCGAGCGGGCCAGCGAGTACGCCGTCCACGCCAGCGGGGACAGCGTGTCGTAGGTCCAGTGGTCATACTGGAAGCGAGGCACCCGGCAGGTGGTCAGCTCCGCTCGGAGCATGGCGCCCGGCGGGAGCGTGGCGCGCAGCGCGTCCAGAGCCGGCGCGGGCATCGCCACCTGGGCTGTTCCCCCTGGCATGATCACCGTCCAGCGCGGTCCTCCCGTGGGGCCCAGCTCCGTGAGGAGGAGCTGCTGCACATCGGGTGTGGCGCCCCCCTCCGCGCGCCACGCCACCGTGCCCTCGAAGTGCCCTCCCGCTGTGGGAGTGGTGAAGGTGGCCAGCGGCAGCATCGGCCCGAGCGCCACCCCTTCGGTCACCGCTCCATTCTGCCGGTGGTAGAGCAGGCTCTGCGGATACGCAGTGGTGCCTCGGAGCAGATCGAGGAAGAGGAAGCTCGAGCCATCGAGCCTCGGAAAGAACGGGAACGTGAGCCACGGCCCTGACCCCGTCACGGACGAATAGAGGCGCGTGCCCGTACCCCAGTTGGAGGGAAGCGGGACGAGCCCCTCCGAGCCCAGATCCAGCCACGCGTAGACCTCGTGCAGCGCGGGAGCTCCTCCCACACTCACGGGGCCCTCGACTGTGAGCGGCGCAGTGACATTCAGGTGCATATCGAGCACCACGTCCTGACCTGCCGCGATCCGGGCATTGGAGGCGCTGATGCCCCGGTGAACGCCGAGCAGGTATGGCTCGAAGTCCGTGCCCTTCAAGACGCCCAGCACGGCGTACACGGCACGCAGCCCCGGCTGAGCGTGCACACGGAAGGAGGCCCCATCCTGGTGCAGCTTCCACGTGTCCGCGGTCCGGTCTCCCACGCCGCCGAAGGGTGGGCCTCCAGCGGGGCTCGATTGGGAGACAAAGACGCGGGCCTCCAGCTCTTCATCTGGCGCCAGGGGCCGTGGGGGCTTGAACCCGAACACCCGCCCCGTGATGACGGCCGTGGGAGGAATCGGCGGCTCACCCGGATTCACTTCGCTCCCGATGCGGCGGAGGAAGACCGTGAGGTTCTCCGCTCGGATGCCCATCACGGTGATGGCGTCGTAGCCCTCCTTGAAGGCCGTCACCCTCTGCGCTCCCGCGAGCCGTGAGTCCGAGAACGTCAGCTGCCCGCGCGCATCCGTGGTCCCCTGGAACGGCGTCGCTGGATCCGTACCGAGCATCACCCTCGCCGCAGGCACCGGCGCTCCGTACGAGCCAAACGAGGAGTCCAGCACCGTGACGTTGAGCGTCCCGGTGAGCGGTGCGCCCGACAGCCCCCCTGGGCCACGCGGATCGAAGAAGGTGAACCCCTCGGTCAGCACAGCTTGGGAGCCTCCTCGCGTCACGACGATCGCCACCGTACCCAGGCTCGAGGATGGTGTGCGGCAAGTGAGCGTGTGGTCGTCCACTCGCTGCACATCCCGCGCGGGCTCACCGCCAAAGGTGACCGTGGCGCCCTCCCCAAACCCCTCGCCTCGAAGCGTGACGAGCGTGCCTCCCGCAATGGCACCTTGCGCGGGCTCGACCTGGCCAAGCATGAGCGGGGCCTCGTACTGGAAGGCCCCGGGCAGCAGGGCCTCGTTCTCCGGGTCGCTCGCGGACCGGACGTGGATGGCACTCGCGTTGCCGCTCGCGCCAGCAGGAGAGGTCAGGTGGAGGCGCGTCTCGCTGGGGATGGAGACGGGCATGGCCTCCAGCGCACCCACGGCCACCCTGGCATCCGGTGGGAGATTCGCTCCATCGAGCAGCGCGTCCGTCCCGCCTTGAGTCGGTCCGCTCGACGGTGTCACGGCTGCCAGGGAGAGCCGGAAGGTGTACCCATCCTGGAGGCTCGCGCTCGCTGTGCCCTGGGTGGCCGTCACGGTGACGATGCGAGGAAGGGCCCCACGTGAGGGGACAGTGACGATGGCGGTGGTGGGCGTCACGGCGCCAGGTACCACGGGCTCTCCGCCAAAGCTCACGGACAGCCCCGGCGCGTCCAGTCCCTGTCCGGTCAGCGTCACGGTGCCGTCCGCCCGTGCTCCCACATGCGGGAAGAGCCCATGCAGCGCGAAGGGCCCAGTGGCATCGACGTAGGTGAAGCCGCCGCGGACCGTCCAGGACTCTCTCAGCGTGACGATGCGCACCTCCACCGCTCCGAGCCTCGTGCCTGGGGGCGTGGTGGCAGTCATGCGCGTGGGGCCCTCCCCGGTGAAGGACGCGGCGGGGACTCCTCCAAAGAGCACGGCAGTGGCGCCCTCGAAGCCCTGACCCGAGAGCACCACCGACGTCCCTCCCGCGAGAGGCCCCGTGAGCGGAGCAACCTCCGTGATGCGCAGGTCCTCGACATACAGGTATGCCCGGCGCAGGAAGCCCCCTCCGCCTTCGCCGTAGACGCGTACATCCACGTTGCCCACTGCGTGGCCTCTGGGTACCCAGGCGCGCAGCTCCGTGGAGGACACGCGGGTGACCTTGGGGCTCGTCGAGCCACCGATGAGCACGCGCGTCCCTTCCTTGAAGCCAGAGCCCGTCAGTGTGACCGCGTTGCCTCCCGCCAGAGATCCGGTCTCTGGGGAGATGGCGCGCAGGGTGAGCGGCTCGAACCAGGTGAAGCAGCCCTCGCAGGCGGCGCGTCCTCGGGGATTCTCCAAGGTGATGCTCGCTGGGCCCGCTGGGCCAGGTGGCGTGCGCAGCTCGAGCAGGGAATCGTCAATGATCTGGAAGTCCCGAACCCGGCTTCCGCCCACCTCGAGCGCCGTGCGCTTCGTGGCCTCGGTGGTGCTGCTCGCCACACCTCGCAGGAACCCGCTGCCCCGCAGTGTGATCCACGTCCCACCGCCATTCTCTCCTCGTGCGGGCAGGACTCCTTGGATGTGAGGTGGAGTCAGAACACCGGCATCCGTGCCTCCATCC
Source organism: Hyalangium sp. (assembly GCF_035629615.1). Classification (GTDB taxonomy): domain Bacteria; phylum Myxococcota; class Myxococcia; order Myxococcales; family Myxococcaceae; genus Hyalangium. The sequence goes on from NZ_DASPHO010000674.1 coordinate 5,101, forward strand.
GGGGGCCCCGCGTCCGAGGTCCCAGCATCCCCCGTCCCTTGGGTCCCTGCGTCCTGGAAAGTCCCTGCATCCAGACCCGGGCGCTGCTCTCCACCACAGGCCGCGAGCAGGAACAGCACCAGGAAGCTCAGGCGAGCACGCCCGCTCATGGGAGCTCCACCTGAAAGGTGTAGCCGTTCGTCGTGCGCACGGCGTCTCCCGTGATGCGCGCAGTGAGGAGCTTCCCTCCCACAACGCTCGCCGGGAGCGAGACGACAGCCCCCGCTGGATCCTCCGAGCAGCCCAGCTCTGTGGCCCCATCGAAGAGGCACAAGCGCAACAGCCCGCTCGCGGCGGAGTAGTTCGTCAACGAGGCCCTCGCGCTATGCCCCTCAGGCACGGACAGCGTGAAGTGATCCCAGTCCTGCGGACAGATGACTCCTTCCACTGTCGTCCCAAGGGCATAGGGCTTCGCCGTGGCGGAGGTGTCGTTGGGCTCCTGGCGGTCGTCGTCACAGGGGGTGCCCCGCGAGAGGAAGAAGCCAACGTCGTACCGCTGCGCGGGAGCCAGGGTGGAGGCCCGGACGGTGTACGTCCCCGGGGAGGCCGCGACGAACGAGGTCAGCATGTGCCCCGAGGCGAGCACCCGTCCGCTCCCCTCCAGGATGACCGTGGAGAAAGAGGACTCGGCGAAGGGGTCCCCCTCGACGTTCACCCCGAGCTGATCGCCTCGTTGCAACATGATCGCGAAGTGGTCCACGTCTCCCGCACACAGGGTCAGATCGAGGTAACGGCTCGCGCTGACAGGAAAGGCCTCCGCGGCGGAGTCATTCGGCTCGAGCACATCCAGCTGGCAGGTCCGAGACACGCAGGCCCCCGTGCCAATGTCACAGCGCTGGCTGGAAGCGCAGCCTTCATCGGAGGTGCAGGGTGGCGACCGCTCCAGGCATGCCCCCGTCGGCACATGACAGGTCAGCGGCACTCGACAGTCCCGATCCGAGTAGCAGCGAGGCGTGACGGCGCAGCGGCCCGCAGCGTCACACAGGAAGCCAGGGCCACACTCGTCGCTCTCCACACACTGGACGCAGCGGCTCCCAGCGCAGCGCTCGCCCGCAGCGCAGAGTGTGGAGGCGGTCGCCTCGGTGCAACGCGGGACACAGGCGTGCAGCCCCGTGTTGCAGACCTCGGTTGCGCCACAGTCCGCATCCTCCAGGCAGCCGAGGTCCTCCTCGCACACGAGGTTCACGAGGTTGCAGCGCTGCCCGGTGGGGCAATCCTCGCGCGCCCCCGAGGGACAGAGCGTGACGGCCGTTCGAGACTGGCACAGCCCCTGGCGGCACCAGGCCCCCAGCGCGCACTCCGCGTTGCTCGCACACTCCGCTCCCCAGCCCGCGCGCCAGGTGCAGGCGCGGGTCTCCGCGTCACAGCTCTCCTTCAGCCGGCACTGACCGCTCGACTCACACGGCACGCAGAACCCCTCCTGCGCGCAGATCTGTCCGCCGGGGCAGTCCTCACGGCGCTCGCAGGCCAGAGCGGGGACTCCCGCGTCAGGCCGCGGCTCAGGCCTCGACTCCGAGCAGGCCATCCAGACGAGCATGGCCAGCCCCACGAGCCTCGGAACCCTGCTCCTCCCCAGAGCACGAGCGAGTGAGGGAGTCGTCACGGCACCTCCGTGATGATACCCGCGGGCCAGACCACGTCCGCCACGCCCCATGCATCCCCCTGATGTAAGAGCATTCGCCGGAACTCCCCCTTCACCACACCGCGCTCATACACACGCACGGTCACCATGCTCCGAGGATCCACGGCCCCATTCTCCCGAGCGAAGACCACCGCCAGCCGGTAGCTCCCCTCCACCGGCTCGACGTAGCCGAACACCTCCGGTCCATACCCCGTGAGCGCGTCTCGCATCAGCTCCGGATCATCTCCCGCCACTCCAGGCGTCCCCCAGTCCGGGCGCGGGTTCGCATAGTGGCAGTCGTCCGGGATGCTCCCAAGCGCGGCCCCGGGAATGCGCAGCACGTGGAGATCCATGTCCGTCGCCGCGTTGTCCCAGAACAGCTCCACCAGGAGCTGCTGTGCCGGTGCCGCCACCACCCGAGCCTGGGCCGGCCTCACGCTCCGAGCCCCCGCTGCATCCGTGACGTGCAGCTCCACCTCGTACTCCCCAGGCACTGCTGCATCCAACCGCAGCATCGTGCGCGCTGCGCTGGGCTCCGCAATGGACGCCTGCGCCCCCACGGGCCGCGAGCGCAGCACCCACTGGTACGCCAGGGGCGCATCCCCATCCGGATCCATCGAGCCCGCCCCATCGAGCACCACCTCCTGTCCTGGCGCACTCGTCCCCAGCGGCGCTACCGCAGGCACAGGCGCCCGGTTCACGGCGCCTCGCAGTTCCACGATGGCCTCCCGCCGGACCGGATCCGTGGTCCGTAGGAGCACCCCGCCGCTCAGGGCCTCCGAGGCGCCCTCAGGCACCGAGTACCGTACGGTGAGCTGCACCTCCTCTCCCATGTCCACCACGGCTGGCGTCCGTACTGAGCCCACGAGACCGAACGCAGCGCTCGTGCCTGAGGTGAGGCGAAGGTCCTCCAGCACCAGATCCGCTGTCCCTCGCGCGCTCACCGAGAACGAGCGGGCCACGGCCTGCCCTTCAGGGATACGGCCGAAGTCGAGCACCTCTGGCTCCAGCTCCAGTGCCGCCGCCGTCCGCCCTTCCCCCGTGAGCACTACCTCCACCACGCCACGCTCCGAGTCGTCCGTCTCCACCACCAAGGTTGCCCGGTACTCCGCTTCCCCGGGAGGCACGAAGGCAACCCGGATCACCTCCTGCCCCCCTGCCCCCACGCTCTCCGGTGCCGACTGCACCTGGAACGGCGTGTCCGCCTCCTGGATGCCGACGGCGAGCACCCGCAGACTGGCACGGCCCGCGTTGACGAGAGGCACCTCTCCGGAGGCTTCCCTCAGCACGGGCACGGCACCGAGCTCGAGCGCCGCCGGAGGTGCCACCAGCCTGGGACGCACCTGCTGGGCCACCTCGCCGCCACATGCGGCGCACAGCAGCGCCAGCCCAAGCGCCAGCCTCCTCACCGACTGCCCTCCTCGAAGTACCTCACCTCCACTCGAGCCCCCAGCCCTGGAACAGAACGGCCCGCGAAGAAGAGCGCTCCCCGCTCCGGCTCGTAGCGCCAGCCCTCTGGTCCCTCCCGCCGGGGCGTACACACCGTCTCCAGCGCTTCGGCCGGCTGCCCCTCGCATGCCGTGCGATCTACCGCCTCGCAGTCCACCACCGCCTCCTCCGCCACGCCGCAGGGGTAGCGCACGCGGACCTCGAGCGTCTCGGGATCCGGTGCGTGGGACAGCACGAAGGTGCGCCGCAGCCCCACGGCGCTCGTGGCCAGCGCGCGCAGCGTGTCCGCGAACTCGGCGTCGCAGATGCTCCCCACCTCTCCGCCCATCATGCTCGCCAGCTCCAGGTAGCGCCGGCCCGGTGTGGCCCCGCAGCCATTCGCCGGCACGTCGCCGATGATGGCGGACGCCACCACCGTACCGTCATTGCCGATGCCCTGGGCCTGCTCGAAGGCCCGCCAGTACGCGCGCAGCTCGTACGGTGAGCGGTCCTCCTCGTCGGTGACGAAGACCAGGTACAGGAACGCTCCCGGGCGGAGGAACGGCACGGGATAGCGCGTGGCGCAGTCCTCTCGACAGGCCTCGGCGTCACACCCCGCCTCGCACGCGGCGAGCGCCTCGCGCCAAGGTGCTCCCTGCTCCGCCTGCCGCTCCAGCACGAGCCGCGCGGCCTCCAAGCCTGCCTCATACGCGCTGCCCGATGTGCCCACCCGGATGTTCCGAGCGAATGTGCTCTCGAGGTCCGGCGTGTCCGGCGCCAGCAGCGCGGGCTTGCCCACCAGCTCGCCAGGGCGGGCGAAGATGTCCGTGGTGGTGATAGCCAGGCGGAAGTCGATGCTCCCCTGGCGAAACAAGGTGATGAACGCCTGGAAGTTGCGCGCGAGGTTCTCCTGCCGAGGTGCCATCGAGCCCGAGTCGTCCACCACCCACAACACGTCCACCTTCGAGGCGGACCGCTGGGCATAGGTCTCTACGCGCAGCCCTGGCGGGAGCGCAGGCACGAGCCGGTCATCCCGGCAGGCGGTGGCGAGGAGCGCCAGGAGGGTGGCAGCGGCGCGACGCATGGTCACAGGGCAGGTTAGCCAATCCCCCACCCTCGTGTCCGGCAGGAGATGCCTGGCCGCTCCCCTGCCAGGAACCGGCCCTCACTCGACTCCCGAGCGCTTCACCTGGATCCACGCCGCGAGGCGCTCGGGTTCAGGCACGTCCTTGAGCACGAGGACCCTCTCCCTCTGCGCTCCCGTCTGCGCCTGGCTCGTCACCTGAAGGGTGCCCACCCCACGCTGCCGCTGGGGTGCGGGGACTACTTCTTCCCTGGAGGCGTGGTGGGCGCGGCGGGCGTGGCGGCCTTCTGCGTCGGCGGCAGGCCCTTGTAGAGCATCTCCAGGAACATCTCTCCCTTGATGAAGAAGTTGCCCCAGCTCTTGTACTTCTCCGGGACGCCCGCCGCCTTCATCTGCTCCAGCGTCTTGCCCGCATCCCTCTGGGTGCGCACCAGGGCCGTCATCTCCTTCAGCATGGCCAGCGCGCGCTCCATGTCCTCCTTGCCAGCCAGCGGCCCATGGCCCGGGATGACCTTCGCTCCCGGCGGCAGCGTCTGGATGAGCTTCTCCAGGTTGCTGATGTAGCCCTCCACCGTGCCCCCGTTCTCCATGTCGAAGAAGGGGAACACGTCCACCACGAACTGATCGCCGGTGTGCACCACGTTGGAGCCCATGAAGTGCACCACCGTGTCCCCATCCGTGTGCCCCGCCGGGTAGTGCGTCAGGCGGATCTCCTCGCCGTTGAAGAAGAGGGACAGGCTGTTGTCAAAGGTGATGACCGGCAGGCCCTCCTTCGGAAGGGGCGGGATCGGGTTGCCGAAGAGCTTCTGCTCGGAGGCCAGACGCATGCGAACGTTGTCGTGCGCCACGATGCGGCCCTCCTTGCCGAAGGTGGGGTTGCCGCCCGTGTGATCGAAGTGCCAGTGCGTGTTGAGCACGTACTGCAGCTTCCCCTTGCCCAGCTTGGTGACAGCGGCCTTGATCTTCTTTGCCAGCGGGGCGAACTGATCATCCACGATGAGCACGCCGTCCGGCCCCACCGACACGGCGACGTTGCCGCCCTCACCGGTGAGCATGTGCACGTTGCCGGCGACGGGCGCCGTCTTCACCTGGACCTTCGAGAAGTCCTGCTGCTGGGCAAGCGCGAGGGTGGGAACCAGGGCCAAGGCTGCGACGAGAGCTTTCATGCTGGAGTGACTCCAAGGAGTGGACCGCTGCGGGTGGCAACTTACCCAGTCCATTCCGGCGCGAAAGGTGTTTCGCCTCCCTCATGGAACCCCTCCCGAGGAGAACCTTGGAGGTCCTTCTCAGTACAGCCCCATCGTTTTTTTCCTAGAGAACCATTACGCTCCAGATCCTGCTGCCGCGCCCTTTCTCCTGACTCTCCGGAGTTCCCTATGCGCCGTACTTCACTCGCCATCGCTGCCGCCTTCCTCCTCGGGGCACTCAGCCACGCCGCCTATGCGGCCAAGCCGCCCAAGATCGAGGACGGGCTCACGTACCTTCGCTACGCGCTCAACGCCCTCAAGCGCGCCGAGGTGAAGGACAAGGCCACCGCGAGCCGCGACCAAGCCGTCCAGCTCACCGAGAAGGCCATCGAGGAAGTCAACAAGGCCATCAAGGCCAACGCCGAGAAATGATCCGTGAGGAGGGTACCCACGGACTCCCTTTTTGGGGAAAAACCTATTCACGCAACTGGATATCGACTGGGGCGATAACCCCCTACAAGGGGAGGTGCTGCTACCTCCCGCCCCGGGTGAACCGGGCGCTCCAGTCCTTCACGAGGTGTCGTCATGTCCGTTAACAGCGTCGGTGGTGGTGGCTCTTCAAACCGGGCGAGCAACGATCGGGATCGCGACGAGCCCAAGGTCCAGCCCAAGCCGAAGGACCCTCCCAAGGTCGAGGAGACGGCCCAGGCGCAGCAGGGGACCAAGACGAAGAACAAGGCGACGCCCAACCAGGTGAAGGTGGAGGCGGACGGCTTCGAGGCGCAGGGGAACACGTCCACCCAGCGCAGCCAGCAGCAGGCGATGCTCGGCTCCACCACGGCGCCCGAGACGGCTGAGGCCCCCGAGCATGCCCAGGCGGGCGCGCTGGAGAAGCTCGGCCTGACGGCCGAGGACGTGGTGATGGCCGGCAACAACGCCGCGCCGCACCTGGAGAAGGCCGCGCAGGCGGCGGTGCAGGGCAACTACGAAGAGGCCCTTGGGTACCTGAAGGACGCAGCGACCTCTTCGCCGGAGATCGCCGAGAAGGCTGTGCGTGGGCTGGCGGAGAACCTGCCAGACGGCGTCGCGAAGACGCTGCTCACGGACAAGGCGCTCGTTCACGAGCTGATGAGCAACAGCGAGCTGCACGCCTCCGTGGGCAAGCTGATCAAGAACCCCTCGGATCTGAGCGCCGTGCGCGAGCTGGTGGGCAACGATCAGTTCCGTGACGCCACGCTCACCGCGCTGGGCAAGGATCCGGGCGTCAAGGCGCAGCTGGAGCAGCTCGGCCTGACGCCGCAGGATCTGGTTCAGGCGGGCAAGGCAGCCCCGAAGCTGATCGAGTCCTTCGAGAAGCTCCAGGCGGGTGACGTGAAGGGAGCCCTCACGGACTTCCAGCAAGCGGTGGAGGCCGCTCCGGACCTGGCTGCCAAGCTGGGCCAGAAGCTGCTCGACAAGGTTCCGCAGGAGATCAAGGACCAGTTCGCCAAGCTGGGCATCACCGCTGAGACGCTCCAGAAGTCTGGCGCCGCCCTGCCCCACCTCTATGACGCCGCCGACGCGGCAGCGAAGGGCGAG
>NZ_DASPHO010000675.1:0-2611 GCF_035629615.1 Hyalangium sp.
GAGAACATCGAGATCCGCGGACTCGGTGCTTTCCACGTGAAGAGCTACCAGGGCTACAAGGGCCGCAACCCGAAGACGGGTGAGGTCATCCCGGTGAAGCCCAAGCGGGGCCTGCTCTTCCGGACGGGCAAGGAGCTGCGGGACCGGGTGAACCGGCCGGCTCCGCAGGCCGCCCAGCCGGACCTGTCCGATCCGACCAAGGGCCACACTGGCACCTGAAGTCCTTGATTTCCTTCATGCGGTGATGGGCACGGGCGCCAGGCGCCCCAGAGGCCGGATTTGCAGGTCCACGTCCAGCTCGCCGTAGGTCAGCACGGCCACCTCGGGGAAGGCCCCCTCGATGAGGCGTCGGAGTGTCCTGCGCACATCTGGTGCTGTCAGGAGCACCGCCTTCCCTTCCGTAGCGATGCGCCGCACTCCCTCCAGGATCTCCGCGACGCGCTCGGGCGCAGGGGCCGGCCCCCGAGGCCCAGCTCCTCGGAGCGCCTCCTCCACCTCTGGATCGACGAGGTAGGCATACAGCGGCCCCGCGGGAGCGAACTTGTGGCTCAGGTAGCGGTGCAGCGCCTGGCGGCAGCGCTCCGCGAGGGCCGTCGCGTCCCCCTCCGTGGTGGGTGAGACGAGCGCCTCCAGGATCACCCGCATGTTCCGGATGCTCACCTGCTCCTGCACGAGCTTGCGCAGCACCTCGGTGAGCAGCGGCAGTGGGACCTTCTGGAGCGCCTCCTTCGCCAGCATCGGAGCCTGCGTCTCGAGTCCCTCCAGAAGTCCCTGCACCTCCTGGACTCCCAGCAGGCTCTCGGCGCGGGTACGCAGAATGCTTCGGAAGTGGTCCACGATGAGCTCCCCCGGCTGACGGGTGGGGACCTGCGCCAGCTCCAGCCGAGCACGGCCAGCTTCGGCCACCCGGCTGATCGGTCTCCCAGTCGCGGGCTCCACGGAGGGCTCGAGCGGAAGGTCGAGGAACGACAGCTCATCCGGCGGTGAGAGTACGTAGAGGGCTCCCGGCACCACCTGCCCTGCTCCTGCGGGGACCTCGTCGAGGAGGATGGCGTAGCCCCCAGCGGGCAGGTACGCCGCATGGGTCCTGACCCGGATGCCCGGGACCCGGACTCCAAGCTCGTAGAAGATCTCGTCTCGGAGCTGGTTGAGCAGCTGGTGGACGAAGGCCCCTCCCTGCGCCTCCGCCATCGGCGTCAAATCCGGCGCAAGCTCCACCGTGAGGGGAGAGACTCCGACGGGGGCCACCGCGCTCGCAGGCGCTGCTCCCGTCCCCTCCCCCATCGCCCCTGTTCCCTCGGTGGCCGTCTGGGACTTCGCCTCCGCCGAGGCCGCCTCCCTTCTCACGGCCGTCTGCATCTGTCCGAGCGCGTGCGCGAGCCCTCCGAGCAGCGCTCCCAAGCCGAAGAAGGTCAGGAACGGCATCCCCGGCATCAGGGCAAGCGCCACACACAGCCCCGCGACGACCCAGAGGGCCCGCGCCTGCCCGAAGAACTGAGCACCGATCTCCGAGCCAAGCGAGTCTTCCTCCTTCTCCGAGGCCACGCGCGTGACGACGAGCCCGGCTGCCACCGCGATGCACAGCGAGGGGATCTGCGACACGAGCCCGTCGCCAATGGCGATGAGGGCGAAGGTGGAGGCGGCCTCGGACAGGCTCATGCCCTGCTGGAAGACGCCGATGGTGGTGCCTCCCAACAGGTTCACCGCCACGATGACGAGGCCGGCGATGACATCGCCCTTCACGAACTTCATCGCGCCATCCATCGCGCCGAACATCTGGGACTCGCGCTCGAGGTTGCGCCGGCGCTGGCGAGCCTGCGCCTGATCAATGGCTCCCGCGCGCAGGTCGGCATCAATGGACATCTGCTTGCCCGGCATGGCATCGAGCGTGAAGCGGGCGGAGACCTCCGCGACGCGCTCGGCTCCCTTGGCCACCACGAGGAACTGGACGAGCGTGAGGATGGCGAACACCACCGCTCCGACGACGTAGTCCCCGCGCACGACGAACTCGCCGAACGCCTGGATGACCTCGCCTGCGTGCCCCTCGGCCAGCGCGAGCCGCGTCGACGACACGTTGAGCGCGAGCCGGAAGAGCGTGGTGAACAGCAGCAGCGTGGGAAAGGCCGTCACCTTGAGCGCGTCCTGCGCGTAGAGCGCCGCGACCAGCAGCGCCACCGCCGCAGCCAGGTTGACCGCGAGCCCCACGTCCAGGAGCCAGGGTGGCAGGGGGATGATCAAGGCGCCCAGGACGGCGGCCATGGCCACCGCGAGCACCACGTCCGAGGACTTCCGGGCCTTCGAGAGGATCTTCACCAGTGGGTTCATGACGTCTGACTCCGTGGACTGCCGTCCGTGTCGCGAGACTCCATCGCCACCTGGAGCACGACGGCGGCCGCTTGATAGAGCTCCTCTGGGATCTGCTCCCCGACGTCGTAGTGGATGAGGCTGCGGGCCAGCGGAATGTCCCGGACCACAGGGATTCCGCGGCGTTGAGCCTCACGCCGGAGCGCGAGCGCGTCCTCCTCTTGCCCCTTGGCGACGAGGTAGGGCGCCTCGCATTCCTTGCTGTCGTAGCGGAGTGCGACCGCGATGTGCGTAGGGTTGACGACCA
>NZ_DASPHO010000676.1:0-19948 GCF_035629615.1 Hyalangium sp.
TGCCGCTCATCCTGCTGGTGCAGTTCGGCACGGCGTACCTGGTGCGGGAGCAGCCGTGGTGGGTCATCGTCCTGGCGGCGTACACACTGGGCGCGGTGGTGAACAACACCTGCTACGTCATCATCCACGAGGCCACGCACAGCCTCATCTTCAAGGGCCGGGCGGGGAACATCCTGGCGGCCATCGGCGCGGACCTGGTGCACGTCATCCCCTCGGCGGTGACATTCACCCGCTTCCACCTGGTCCACCACCGGCACCAGGGCGAGTTCGATCTGGACGCAGACCTGCCCTCGCACGCCGAGGCGAAGCTGGTGGGCAACAGCCGCTTCATGAAGGCGCTGTGGATCGCCTTCTTCCCGCTCATGCAGGCGCTGCGCATGCCGCGCTTCTCCAAGCTGATCAGCTTCTGGGAGCCGTGGACGGTGCTGAACGCGCTGGCGGTGTTCGCGGTGGACGCCGCGGTGTTCTTCCTGCTGGGGCCATGGGCGTTCCTCTACATCGTCCTGAGCATCTTCTTCTCCATCGGCCTGCACCCGCTGGGCGGCCGGCTCATCCAGGAGCACTTCGTGGTGTCCCACCCGCAGGAGACCTACTCCTATTACGGGCCGTGGAACCTCACCGCGCTCAACGTCGGCTACCACAACGAGCACCACGACTTCTCCGCGGTGCCGTGGAACAGGCTGCCGCAGGTCCGCGCGCTGGCGCCGGAGCACTACGACACGCTGGTGTGGCACCGCTCGTGGACGGGGCTGCTGGTGAAGTTCATCTTCGATCCCTCCATGAGCCTCTACAGCCGCATCACCCGCCCGGGCCCGCAGAAGCGCCGGGTGCTCACGGGGGGCGTGGGGCTCGTGCCGGACTCGGTGGAGTCGCTGCAGAAGCCGCCGTCCGCCGTCGACTCGGCCGCCTAGGCTCTGGCATATTCCCGCGGCTCAACAACCGGAGGCTATTTTCATGGGTCTTGCAGAGAAGCGCGCATTGGCGGCCTACCAGAAGGATCACTTTCCGGCGTGGAAGCAGAAGCTGAACGGGGTCTGCGGCTTCGAGCTCGAGTACGACGTGGCCTGGGACCAGCTCGCCAAGGACGGCTACTCGCCCGAGTACACCGCCATGTTCGACTACAACTTCTTCCAGCCGCTGGAGAAGTCGCTGGCGTCGATCTGCCAGGACGATCTCGGCCGCGAAGCCCTCAAGGCGAAGATCAAGAAGGTCCAGATCACCAGCACCCGGAGCTGGTCCTCGATGGAGGTGTCCGTGGAGGGTGACATCTTGAAGGTCGACGCGGACCCCTCCTACGAGCGCTCGGACGGGAGCGTGGGCGACTACGCCGACCGGATCCGCACCAAGCTCGAGGCCGCGCTGTAGTCAGCGGCTCAGGGCTCGGCCACCGGCAGCGTGAAGAAGAAGGTGCTGCCGGCTCCCGGCCGGCTCTCCACCCACAGGGTCCCGCCGTGAGCCTCCACGATGCTCTTGGCGATGCTCAGCCCCAGCCCCGTGCCCCGCTCGAGCGCGTTGCTCGCCCGCCAGAAGCGCTCGAAGAGGTTCGGCACGTCCTCGGGAGGGATGCCCGGCCCGTTGTCCTTCACCGAGAGGCGCACCATCCCGTCCGCCGGTCTGGCGCGCAGGGTGATGAGGCCCCGCGGAGGGGTGAACTTGATGGCGTTGCCCACCAAGTTGCCGAGCACCTGGAGGATGCGCTCCCGATCGGCGCTCACCCGCGGCAGCCCCGGGGCCACCTCCACCCTCAGCTCCTGGAACTTGCTCAGGGCGAGCGGCCGGAGCACCTCGAGCGCCTGATGGAAGAGCCCCTCCACCGGCAGCGGCTGGGGCGCCAGCGGGATGGGCATCCCCTGCACCCGCGCCCGGTCGAGGATGCCGCTGATGAGCTCGTGCATCTGCTCCACGGCGCGGAGGACGAGCTCCATGTGCCGCCGGCCTTGCTTCCGGCGCTCCTCCCCGGGTGAGCGCGCGGCATGGAGGAGCATCTCGGCGTTCATCCTCACCACGATCAGCGGCGTCTTGAGATCATGGGAGACGACCGCGAGCAGCTCCTCGCGCCAGCGCACCGCCTCCTGGGTCTGCTGGTGGAGCAGCGCGGTGTCCACCGTCGTGGCGATGCGCTGGGCGAGCGCCTGGAAGAGGACCTCGTCCGCGGAGCCATAGCGCCCCGGACGCGCGGACAGGAGGGTCAGCACCCCGAACATGCGGCCGCGCACGCGCAGGGGCACACGGAGGTTGGAAGGGAACCCGTCCCACTCGGCCCGCTCCACCGGCACCTGCGCGGGGGGGAGGTTCTCGGGGCCTGCCGGGAAGGCCACCCATGGATGGGAGGCGAGGGACTGGGCGAGGAAGGAGTCGCGCCCGGGGGGACTGCCCGGGGGCTCGGAGGCCACCAGGGCGATGCGCTCGCCGCCAGGCCCCTGATGGAGCAGATCAATGGCGCAGCAATCGGCCCACGCGGGGACTAGCAGGCGTGCGAGGGCGGGGAGCGAGGAACGGTAGTCCAGCGAGCCGACGAGCAGGGCTCCCGCCTCGGCGAGGAAGGTCTGGCGCCGGTGAGCCTCTTCCACCTTCCGGCGCGCCTCGCTCTCGCGCGCCAGAAGGTCGCGCTGGAGGCGTTCGAGCGCCTCGGCGCGCTTGCGCAGGCTCACCTCACGCCTCAGCGCGTAGTGCCGGTCCAGCGCCACCGCGAGCTGGTTGGCCACCACGTCGACGAAGGCGAGCCTCTCCTCAGCCAGGCCTCCGGCCGCCTCCACCTGGAGAATGCCGAAGATGTGTCCCTTGGAGACCAGCGGGAGGGTGATGAAGGCAGGCCCGGCGCTCTCGGGAGGTGCTGGGAGGATCCAGGCCCCCGCCAGCTCCAGCTCGACCGAGGCCTCCCCCTGGAGCTCCACCTGAGGGGCCTTGACCAGGTAGGCATACGTGGCGGCGGCATGGTCGGCGGCCTCGGCCCGCTGAGCGGCCGTCATCTCTGGCACCTGCCAGACGGTCAGGAGGGGATGCTCCAGGAGGGGCTGACCCTCCGCGTCCACCCCCTCGAGCAGGAGTGCAAGGCGCAGGGGCAGCGCAGCGGCGGCAATGTCCATCACCCTGGGGAAGGTGCGCTCCACCCCCTCAAAGCCGGTGAGCAGCTTGCTGATCTCATAGAGGTGGCCCATGTAGCGCCGAGCATGCTCGAGCTCGCGGACGGACCGATGCGAGTCCCCCCGTGACGCGGCTCCCTCACCTTCCTCCATGGCGTGCCCTCCTGGTTCCAGCCTGGCCTGTGAGCCCTACTTGCGGCCGCGCTTGAGCCTCAGGCCCCGTTTCTTCTTCGGCCCTTCCGGGAGGAGTGGGGGTTGCTCCCCGAACTGGCTGGTCAGCCGCAGCCCTCCCTTCCCGATGATGACTCGATAGCCCGACCGGTCGTGGACACTGCCCCGAGTCTTCACGACGAACAGCACCGGGATGAGCGCGCCCGCCTCCTGGGCATAGCGGACCATGAGGATGTTGTCGGCGAGCGGAGACAGCCCTTGCTCACTGAGCGGGTCGGAGAACAAGAGCGCTCGGGACTCGAGGGTGAAGAGGCTCGTCACTCCCAGGGCGCGCAGGCGGGCGACCAGGCTGTACAGGAGCTGCTGGAGGTCCTTGGGGATGAGCCCCAGGACCTCGATGTCGCTGGCGCTGTCGAGCACCACCCGGTCAGGCTTGAACTCGTGGAGCCTGTCCTCCACCTGGCTGAGGAAGCGTGTCGCGTGCCGCTGCTCTCGGGGCAGATAGAGGATCTCCACCCACCCTGCCTCGACCGCCTTCCTCAACGGAAGCCCCAGCTGCTCGGCGCTCTGCATGAGCTGGGCGGGGCCCTCCTCGAGACTGATGTAGAGCGCACGCTCCCGGAGGCGCGCCGCATCGAGCACGAACTGCACGCTGAGGGTACTCTTGCCCGTGCCGGGGCTGCCGGAAGCCAGGGTCACACTGCCGTCGAGCAGCCCACCCCCGAGCAGCTCATCCACCTGCGGCACGCCGGAGGAGACCCGCTCCCGGCGAGGCGAAGGAGGGACGACCGCCGCGCGGAGCGACACCTCGTCAATGCGAGGGAAGAGGGTGATGCCCCCGCGGTCGATGGTCATCGAGTGCCGGCCCTTGGCGTGCCCGGTGTTGCGCAGCTTGATCACCTCGAGGTAGCGGTGGCGCTCCAGCCCCTCTGCCTCCCACTTGAGAGAGATGACCCCGTCCACCACGGTCTCCTCCACACCGAAGCGGGTGAGCTGCTGTGAGCCGGGCAGGGAGTCGTTGGAGAAGAAGCCCACCGCCCCCTGGTTCTGCACGATGTTCGCCAGCCAGAACACCTTGTCGCGCACAATGCGATTGTCCTCGATCTTGTGGAGGAAGAGCGAGAGCGAGTCGATCACCACGCGCCGGGCCCCCAGGGCCTCGACGTGGCGCTGCATCTCCAGGATGTCCCGGTCCACCAGGATGTCCGGCTGGGGGATGAAGACCAGCTGCACCAGTCCCCGGTCGATCTCCCGGTCCAGGTCCCAGCCCAACCCCCGGGCGGTGGCGCGCAGGCGCGCACTGGTCTCCTCGAAGGAGAAGTAGACGCCCTTCTCGCCATGCTCCCGGGCGCCGCGGTAGAGGAACTCCAGCCCCAACACCGTCTTTCCGGAGCCCGCCACGCCCGAGACGATGACGCTGGAGCCCAGCGGGATGCCCTCACCCAGCAGCTCATCGAGCTTGGAGATGCCGGTCTTCAGGCGGCGGGAGGGCTTCGAGTCCTGCCCGGCCTGGGGCTTGCGCCGCAAGGTGATGGCGGGCGCGTAGACCTCGATACCGTCCGTGGTGATGATGAACGGGTGCTCGTCGTTGCTGTGCGAGGTGCCGCGCATCTTGACGATCTGGAGCAGCCGCTGCTGCTCTCCAGAGACCTCGCGCTGCTTGACGGTGATGATGCCGTCAATGATGGAGTAGGTCGGGTGGTCGAAGTCCTCGGAGTTGTACTCCCCGAGCAGGAAGGTGGTGCACTCCCAGGCCATCAGCCGGACGGTGAGCTCGTAGGTGAACTTGCGCAGCTCCTCGGTCGAGCGGGAGAGGTCGTCGAAGACCCTGAAGCTGTCGATGACCACCATCGAGGGCTTGAACTGCTTGAGGTGGTCCATCAGCGTGTTGCACGTCCGCTCGATTCCCTGGGTCCGGAGCATCAGGCCGAGGTCGATGAAGCGGACGCGATCGTCGAGCAGGGCCGGATCGAAGAAGGAGAAGGGCTGCAGGTAGAGCAGCGTCTTCGCGGTCGGCTGGGAGAGGGTGTTGAAGTAGAGGACCCGGCCGCCCTGGGCGGCGTGGTGGAAGCAGATCTGCTGGGTGAGGATGGTCTTGCCCGAGCCCGGGGGGCCCGCGAGCACCGTCACCCCGCCCTTGGGCATGCCGCCGTGGAAGATGGCATCCAGGTTGGGGATGCCCGTCTCCAGCCGGGGAATCATTGGCCGTTCACCTGGGCCACTCATGCCTTTCCACCCCTCTCATCCGCCGACCGGGCCTGCACCTTGCGCAGCTCCGTATGGAGGCCTGGCGTGAGGATCTCTCCTGTGAGTGTGCCAAGCACCCGCAGCAGCTCGACGACCAGGAACGCGAGGGACTCATCGAGGAGCGCTCCGTCGAGGGCTGGCACGGCCTGGCGCAGCTCCGCGAAGTGCACTCCGCTCGTCTCGACTTTGAGCGCCGCGAGGTGCGGAAACTGCTCGGTCCCCTGGTAGAGCACCCGCTCCAGGATGGCCATCAAGGTGATCTCTCCCAGGCTCATGTGAGCCCGGCGCCAGAGCGCATCCAAGGCACGCTCATAGAGCTCGACGAGCGCATGGTGAGACAGAGGCCCTGCCCTGCCGTCTCGCCAGGCGCTCACGACGTCGCTGTGAAGGTTGCGTTCAGACATCTCTTGGAGGCAGGGGCTGCAGAGGGAGCTGGCGCCAGACTTCGCAGGGCTTAGCGGGTGGAATTGAGCAAGTCCACCGTCAAGATGGCTTGTGTTGCAGACGCACCATCCGGTCCATCAAGTGCTCGAGGGCCTTGGCCGGGTCCTCGCAGAGCCCCGAGTGAACGGGCGAGGTCTGGATGATGGTGCTGCGCGGCGCCACCAGCCAGTGCCAGCGCTCCTTCTGGGGCAGCTGGCCAATGGGCCCCGCCGCCCGGCCTCCGGTGCAGATGCGCGGGATGGCCTCCAGGTGGCTGCGGACGAGTTCCAGGTCCACCTCGGGCTCGAGGGCCCGCAGGCGCCGCTCGTCCACCTCGACTTTGGCTGCCAGGAAGCGGCTTGTGAGGCAGAAGAGGATGACGCCCGCGTTGATGAACTCGCCGCGCTCCACGCGAGGCACCACGCGGACGATGGCGTAATCAAACGAGCTGGGCGCGGGCACGCTCCGCCTCCTCGATGAACCGTGGCGCTGCCTCCAGCCGCTCTCGCAGCCAGGCCAGGTATGCCGCCCGGTGTGCTTCTTTGGAGGGGAAGGCCTCCTCCCCTCCCAGCCACTCGTCTGGGATGAGCGCCACCGTCTGTTCGAGCACCTCGGGCGTCAGCCGGCTGCGCAGCGTGGCTTCGGCCTGACGCAGCGCGGTGGCCCAGGGCAGCAGCACGTGGTCCTTGATGGGAGCGAACGCCGTCTTGCTGCGCTCCAGGTACTCCGCCCACGAGTGGTGGAAGTACATCGACGCCCCGTGGTCGATGAGCCACAGCTCCTTGTGCCAGTGCAGCATGTTGGGGTTCTTCGGTGTCCGGTCCACGTTCGTCACGTAGGCGTCGAAGCAGACGATCGCCGAGGCCTCCTCTGCGACGGGCGCCGGCCCCGCGACGGGATCGAACGTGATGGAGCCTGGCAGGTAGTCCAGCGCGAGGTTGAGCCCTCCGCTGGCTTTGATGAGATCCCGGATCTCCTGGTCGGGCTCGGCGCGGCCCAGTACCGGATCCAGGTGCATGAACACCAGCTCCGGGATGCGGAGCCCCATGGCACGTGCCAGCTCTCCTGCCAGCAGCTCCGCGATGAGCACCTTGAGCCCCTGGCCCGCGCCTCGGAACTTCAGCACGTACATCCCCGAGTCATCCGCCTCCACGATGGCGGGCACCGAGCCACCCTCGCGCAGCGGCGTCACATACCTGGTCGCCGTCACCGTCCTCAGCATCACCCCGCACTTATCACGGAGGCGTCCGAGCGCCGCAGGGGAGACTGGCGCAGCCCGGCTGCCGCGGGGCGCTGGGAAACCTGTCTGACAACCAGACAGGTTTAGCCCCAGCGCGCCGCCGGAGCTGGCCGTCAGCGGCGCTCCTTCCCTGTAGGATTCGCTCTCGCATGCGCTCATCTCCCGGCTCCAGCCGCTCTTGCCTCTGGTTGCTCCTCGGTGTCTTGCTGGTCCACACCGCCCAGGCCGCGCCCTCAGGCAGCCCTCCCACGTCCGCCCAGCCTGCGCGCTGGACGGCGCAGTGGATCGCCGCGGAGGGGCACCCTGCTCGGGCCTACGGCGTCTATCTCTTCCGGCGCACGTTCGAGCTCGCCTCCAAGCCGCGCACGTTCCGCGTCCACGTCAGCGGAGACAACCGGTATGCGCTCTTCGTCAACGGCGTGCGCGTGGTGCGCGGCCCTGCCCGCGGCGACATCGAGAACTGGCGCTATGAGACGGTCGATCTCGGTCCCCAGCTCCGCCCGGGGAAGAACGTCCTGGCCGCGGTGGTGTGGAACTACGCCGAGCATGGGCCCTTCGCCCAGATCAGCCATCGCACCGGGTTCGTCCTTCAAGGAGACACCGAGAAGGAGAGCACCCTCGTCGACAGCGGGCCCTCGTGGAAGGCCGTCCGCGATGAGGGCTTCGAGGTGCTGCCCATGGGGTACGCCCGGATGAAGACCTTCTATGTGGCCGGGCCAGGAGATCGTCTGCGGGCGGAGCGACACCCCTGGGGCTGGGAGCTCCCGGGCTTCGATGATGCGGCCTGGCCCGCCGTGGCCGTCGTGGCCCCAGCGGCGGCGAAGGGGGGCTCGTATGTCACGGACAACGAGTGGCTGCTGGTCCCCCGCAACATCCCCCTCATGGAGGAGCGTCCCGAGCGGCTGAAGGCCGTGCGGCGCTCCACCGGCGTCCAGGTGCCCCAGGGGTTCCCGGCACAGCCCGCCGCGCTGCGCATTCCCGCCCGGACCCGCGCCGAGCTGCTGCTGGACCAGGGGCACCTCACCACCGCCTATCTGGAGCTCCTCGTCTCGGGTGGACGAGGAGCGCGGGTCGAGGTGGCCTACGCCGAGAACCTCTGGGGACCCGATGGCAAGCAGAAGGGGCACCGGGACGAGGTCGACGGGAAGCTCTTCCGCGGCAACATGGACGAGCTGTGGCCCGATGGAGGTGCCCGGCGCCTCTTCTCGCCGCTGTGGTGGCGCACGTACCGCTACGTGCAGCTCATCATCGAGACGGCGGACGAGCCGCTCACCCTCGAGGATCTGCGAGGCATCTACACCGGCTATCCCTTCGAGCGCCGGGCCCGCTTCGACGCCCGCTCCGCCGAGCTGGAGAAGATCCTCGACGTGGGCTGGCGGACGGCCCGCCTGTGCGCGCACGAGACGTATATGGACTGTCCCTACTACGAGCAGCTCCAGTATGTGGGCGACACGCGAGTGCAGGCGCTGATCTCCCTCTACATGTCCGGGGATGACCGCCTCATGCGCAACGCCATCGTCCAGTTCAACCAGTCGCGCGTGAGCGACGAGCTGACCACGAGCCGCTATCCCGTCAGCTCGCGGCAGTACATCCCCGCCTTCTCCCTGCTCTGGATCGGCATGGTGCACGACCACTGGTGGTACCGGGGAGACGCGGCGTTCGCGCGGGAGCAGCTCTCGGGTGTCCGCGCGGTGCTCTCCTACTTCCAGCGGCACTCGCGGCCGGAGGGTGGGCTGACGCGGCTGCCCTACTGGGGCTTCGTCGACTGGGTGGAGGGCTGGCCCGGAGGCGTGCCGCCCGGGTGGAACGTGCCGCCCTTCTGGAGCAAGGCCGGCGAGACGGTGTTCCCGGAGAGCGATCCCCAGGGCTCCTCGTCCGTCATGGATCTGCACCTGCTGCTCGCGTACGACTGGGCGGCCGAGCTGGAGCGCGCCGTGGGTGAGCCCGCCCGCGCCGAGCAGGCCGAGAAGGCCGCCGCCGCGCTCCGGGCCACCCTCCGCCGCCTCTATTGGAGTGACGCCCGGAAGCTCTTCGCAGACACGGCCCACCACAAGAGCTTCTCGGTGCATGCGAACGCGCTCGCCGTCCTGGCCGAGGCCGTCACCGGTGACGAGGCGCGCACGTTGATGGAGCGAGCGCTCGCCGATACCACACTGACCCGCCCCACCATCTACTTCCGCTTCTATGTCCACGACGCGCTTCGGAAGGTGGGGCTGGGGGACACGTACCTCGATCAGCTCGGCCCCTGGCGCCGCATGCTGGCCCTGGGGCTGACCACCTGGGCCGAGACCGAGGATCCCTCCCGCTCCGAGTGTCACGCGTGGGGCGCGAGCCCCAACATCGAGCTGTACCGCACGGTGCTCGGGATCGACGCGGCCGCGCACGGCTGGCAGCGGGTGAGCCTACGGCCTGCGCTGGGCTCGCTCCCGCAGGCCAGTGGGACCATCCCCCACCCTCGCGGGGAGCTGTCCGTGGCGTACACCGTGAAGAACGGACGGCTCGAAGCCCGAGTCCAGCTCCCCGCCGGCGTCGAAGGCGAGCTCCACTGGGCGGGACAGACGCGGGCCCTGCCTCCAGGGCGCAGCGCCGTGAGCCTCGACAGCCGCCCGCAGACTCCCCGCTGAACGAGCGGCCCCGTCCAGCCGTGGACTCCTCCCCACCGCGAGCCTTGTGCCCCGGAGGCATAGACAAGTAAGACGCGTCCACCCTGAATAACCGGAGGCGCCCATGCGGATGCCCAGGACCGCTGTACTGGCGTTGCTCGTCACTCTCGCACTCCCCCCCGCGGCCATGGCGGGCCAGAGCGCCTCGAAGCGCTGGGCGGCCCATCGCGGCGAGTTCTCCTCGTGGCAGCTCAGCGGTGCGAGCCGTGCGGCGGATGGCTCGCTCCAGCTGCTCCCGGGCCAGTCCTGGGCCGGCACGGATCCGTACGGGCCCGGCGGCTTCGCCGGCGGCAACTACTACAACGGCGGCTCGTTCGTGCAGGGCGAGGTGACCAGCCCCATCGTCACCTCCTCCTTTGCCTTCCGCCAGGCCATCGCCTCCTGGGAGGCCAGCACGCCCACGGGCACCTGGGTGGAGACATTCATCCGCGTGCAGGTCTCCGGCACCTGGACGAAGTGGTACAGCCTGGGCGTGTGGGCCTCGGACGGCTCGACGGTGCAGCGTCACTCGGCCACCTCGCAGTCCGACAACGTGGCGTATGTCGCCACCGACACGCTGGTCGTCACCGCCAAGAAGGCGTCCGCCACCGCCTGGCAGGTGAAGGTGCGGCTCTTCAGCGCCAACGGCGTGGCCACCCCAAGCCTGCGCGCCAGCGCCGTCACCGTCTCCCTGGCGCCGGACCGCCCCTCCTCGTTCCCTCCTGGTAGCTCCGCCCGCTGGAACACGGTGCTCGGGGTGCCCCAGTGCTCGCAGATGGTCTACCCGGACGGAGGCGAGGTCTGGTGCAGCCCCACGTCCACCGCCATGGTGCTGCGGTACTGGGCCGGAGAGAGCACGACGAGCTGCGAGCCGCACGTGCGCGCTTCCGTCAGCGGTGTGTATGACTGGTACTACGGCGGGCACGGCAACTGGCCGTTCAACACCGCCTATGCCTCGGCCCAGGGCTTCCAGGCTCACGTGGCGCGCTTCACGAGCTTCTCCCAGCTGGAGCCGTGGATCTCCGCGGGCGTCCCCGCCATCCTGAGCGTGGCGTGGCGCAATGGCGAGCTCACGGGCGCGCCCATCGCCTCCACCGCCGGGCACCTGATCGTCCTGGTGGGCTTCGACGCGGCCGGCAACCCCGTGGTGAACGACCCGGCCGGCCCGAGCAACACCACCGTGCGCCGCACGTACTACCGCTCGCAGCTGGAGCCGCTGTGGCAGAGCGCCTCGGCCGGCACCGCGTACCTCATCTACCCTCAGGGCTGGACGGTGCCCGCCCTGTGAGCGCGCCGACACCTTGCCCCTTCGGTGGGCGGCCAGGCTGAGGTGCGCTCCGTATACATATAAGGATAAGGGAGCGCTCCTCGGAGTGGACAGCCGCCAGTGAAGCAGGCACCGTCCCCGCCGTTGCGCCGTGCAGCCCTGGCGCATAGACACCCTGTCACCCCGACTGGAGGAAGCCTTGCCCCTGTCGCTCCTGGCGGCGCTGGTGCTCACTGCCGCCCCCGCCCTCTCGCCCCACCCCTACAACGTCCAGGATCAGGTCACGCTGCGCCGGCTCAGTGAGCCGCGCGTCTCTCCTGACGGCCAGCGCATCGCCTTCGTGCTGCGCACCACGGACATGGAAGCCAACCGCGGCCGCACGGACTTGTGGCTCGTCAACGCGGATGGCTCCGGCACTCGCCAGCTCACCTCCCACCCGGACAGTGACAACCAGCCCGTGTGGGCCCCGGATGGCCGCAGCCTCTTCTTCCTCTCCTCGCGCGGCGGCTCCTCCCAGGTGTGGCGCCTGCCCATCGACGGCGGCGAGCCCCAGCAGGTGACGAAGCTCCCGCTCGACGTGAACGCCTTCGCCCTCTCGCGGGATGGCGCCAGGCTCGCCGTCGCCCTGGAGGTCTTCCCCGACTGCCCCACCCTGGACTGCAACACCCAGCGCAACGAGGCGAAGGCCAAGAACAAGAGCTCTGGCCGCGTCTA
Organism: Hyalangium sp.; assembly: GCF_035629615.1. GTDB lineage: Bacteria > Myxococcota > Myxococcia > Myxococcales > Myxococcaceae > Hyalangium. Next base: position 11,788 of record NZ_DASPHO010000676.1, read on the forward strand.
CGACAAGCTCTTCGTCCGCCACTGGGACTCGTGGAAGGAGGGCACCCGCTCGCACCTCTTCGTCGTCCCCGTGGCCGGCGGCACGCCCGTGGACGTGATGAAGGGCATGGACGCGGACAGCCCGGGCAAGCCCTTCGGCGGGCCGGAAGAGTTCACCTTCACCCCGGATGGCAAGGGCGTGGTCTTCACCGCCCGGGACGTGGGCCGCCAGGAGTCCTGGAGCACCGATCTGGATCTCTTCCTCGCCTCCGCGGACGGGCAGGGCCCGCCACGCAAGCTCACCGTCAGCAACCGCGCCACGGACACCTCCCCGGTGTTCAGCCCGGATGGGAAGACGCTCGCGTACCTGGCCATGGAGCGCCCGGGCTACGAGGCGGACCGCCTGCGCGTCATCCTCCGCACGTGGCCGGAGGGCAAGGAGCGGGTGCTCACGGAGAAGTGGGATCGCTCCGCCGGCGGGCTCGCCTGGAGCACGGACGGCAAGACGCTCTTCACCTCCGCCTACAGCGAGGGCCAGCATCCCGCCTTCGCCATCGACGTGGCCAGCGGCCAGGTGCGCCAGCTCACCCAGCAGGGCCATGCCTCGGACGTGCAGCCAGCCGGGAGCCGCATCGTCTACAGCTTCGACACGCTGAAGGCTCCCGCGGACCTGGTCTCCAGCGGCGCGGACGGCTCGGACGCGCGCCCGCTCACCCGCGTCAACCAGGAGGCGCTGGCCGCCATCCGCTTCGGAGACTACGAGCCCTTCACCTTCGCCGGCTGGAACGGGGAGAAGGTGTTCGGCTATGTGGTGAAGCCGGTCGACTTCGATCCGAAGAAGAAGTACCCGGTGGCCTTCCTCATCCACGGCGGGCCGCAGGGCAGCTTCAGCAACCACTTCCACTACCGGTGGAACCCGCAGACGTACGCGGCGCGGGGCTACGCGGTGGTGAGCATCGACTTCCACGGCTCGACGGGCTACGGGCAGGCCTTCACGGACTCCATCCAGGATGACTGGGGCGGCAAGCCGCTGGAGGATCTGCAGAAGGGGCTGGCGGCGGCCCTCTCTCGCTACTCCTTCCTCCACCCCGAGCGGGTGTGCGCGCTGGGCGCCAGCTACGGCGGCTACATGATCAACTGGATCGCCGGGAGCTGGCCGGACCGCTTCAAGTGCCTGGTGAACCACGACGGCATCCTCGACAACCGCATGGGGTACTTCGACACGGAGGAGCTCTGGTTCCCCGAGTGGGAGCACCGCGGCACGCCGTGGGCGAACCCCGCCGCCTTCGAGAAGCACAACCCCATCCACCACGTGGGCAAGTGGAAGACGCCCATGCTCGTCGTCCAGGGCGGCAAGGACTTCCGCGTGGTGGAGACACAGGCGCTGGGCACCTTCAACGCGCTCCAGCGCCGCGGCATCCCCTCCCGGTTCCTCTACTTCCCGGATGAGAACCACTGGGTGCTCAAGCCCGCCAACAGCGTGCTGTGGCACGACACGGTGCTGAGCTGGCTGGACCAGTGGACAAAGCCGGGCGCCGCGGCCCCCGTGGTCAAGAGCGCGCCCTAGTCACAGCAGCACTGGCGGGAGTTGCATTCATGCCCGAACGTCTCTCACATCCCCCCCCCTCCAGAGCCCCGGCTCGGGTGTGGCTCGTGGAGGACAACCTCCTGGACACGCAGCGCACGCTCGCGCTGCTGGGGAGGTTCTACGCGGTGACGCACTTCGGCGATGCCGCCAGCATGCTGGAGCGCCTGAGCGACGAGCCCCCGCCGGACCTCCTGCTGCTCGACTGGCAGCTGCCCGGCGTGTCCGGGCTGGATGCGTGCCGCTTCGTGCGCGAGCAGCACGATGAGGCGGCCCTGCCCGTGCTCATGCTCACCGTGCGAGGGGCGCGGGAGGACTTCCGCGAGGGGCTGCAGGCGGGCGCCAATGACTACGTGGCCAAGCCCTACGACGAGACGGAGTTCCTGGCGCGTGTGCGCACCCTGCTGCGGATGCGCCGAGCCATCGCGGATGCGCGCAGCTCCCAGGCCCTGGCGGAGGCCACCCAGGCGGAGCTGGATGCTGAGCGTGTCCACCTGAGGGACTTGTTCGAGAACGCGCCAGCCATCGTCTGCGTCCTGCGAGAACCCGGCCACGTCTTCCAGATGGCCAACCCCCTCTATCGGCGTGTCATCGCGGGAGAGCGACAGCTGGTGGGGCTTCCGGTGCGCGAGGCCCTGCCGGAGGTGGTGAATCAAGGCTTCATCCGGCTGCTGGACGAGGTGTATCGCACGGGTGTGCCCTTCGTTGGCCACGAGATGCCACTGCGGCTGGACCGGCATGGGAATGGCCAGCTCGAGGACACCTTCTTTACCTTCGTGTACCAACCCACGCACGATGCACAGGGAAACGTGGACGGCATCGCCGTCTTCGGCTTCGAGGTGACAGAGCAGGTGGTGGCGCGCAGGAGGGCGGAGGCGGCCACGGCGCAGCTGGAGGCCATCTTCCAGAGCATCCCGGACGCCTTGTACGTGGGAGGCCCGAGCGGCATCCACCGCGCCAACGCGGCCGCCCTGGACATGCTCGGCTATGACAGCGTGGAGGCGCTCAACCGCAACATCGGCACCCTGGCAGAGGAGATCCGCACGCGCCGCGTGGACACCGGGGAGATCATCCCGGAGGAGGGCCAGGCCTTCACCTCCGCCCTGCGGGGACAGCCCGACGTTCAGGAGGTGCTGGTGCGCAACCTGCGAACGGGCGAGGACCGCGTGGTCCGTAGCTCCTGCGCTCCCATCCGGGTGGGCACCGAGGTGGTGGGGGCGGTGGCCATCAACGTCGACATCACCGAGCGCCGCCGCATGGAGGAGGCGCTGCGCAAGAGCGAGGAGCACCTGCGCCGAGTGGCGGAGGCGACAGGCGTGGGGACCTGGGAGCTGGAGCTTCGCACCCGGCACATCCTGGCGGATGCGCGGATGCGCGAGCTGTTCTGGCTCGCGCCGGACGGGCCTCTCACGCAGGAGGCGGTCTTCGAGGCGGTGCACCCGGAGAACCGGAAGCAGGTGGTCGAAGCTGTCACCCAAGCACTGGCAGGAGCGCGCGAAGGCCGCTACGCGTTGGAGTACCGCCTCCGGAACACCGACGGCCACCAGCGCTGGGTGGAGGCTCGCGGGCGCGCGTACTTCGATGCGGCCAGCAAGCCGGTGCGCTTCCTGGGTACCGTGGTGGACATCAGCCCGCGCAAGGAGGCCGAGAGCGCCCAGGCCGAGTTCCTCCAGGCGCTCATGTCCCAGCCCCTCCTGGGGGTTGCCATCTTCCGGGGCCCGCACCATGTCTTCGAGACGGCCAATGCGCCCTACCAGCAGATGGTGGGCAGCCGCGACGTGGTGGGCAAGCCCATGCTCGAGGCACTCCCAGAGCTGAAGGGCCAGGGCTTCGACACCCTGCTCACCCGGGTGATGCAGACCGGGGAGCCCTTCGTGGGCCGGGAGACGCCCGTCGTCCTTGGCAGGCACGGCGCGGAGAGGCTGGAGCAGGCCTTCTTCAACTTCGTGTACCAGCCCATGCGCGGGCGGGAGGGCCTCTCCGATGGGGTCCTCGTCGTCGCCCAGGACGTGACGGACCTGGTGCGCGCCCGGCATGATGCGGAGCGGCTCGCCCAGGAGTCCAAGGGGCGCTCGGACTTCGAGCAGCAGCTCATCGGTATCGTCAGTCACGACCTGCGCAATCCCCTGCAGGCCATCCACCTGGGCGTGATGAGCCTCCTGCGGCAAGACGACCTGAGTGAGCGCCAGACGAAGGTGACCGTGCGCATCCAGTCCAGCGTCGAGCGCGCGAGCCGGATGATTCGAGACCTGCTCGACTTCACCCAGGCGCGCCTGGGGAGCGGCATCCGCCTCGAGCGGCGGCCCACGGACTTGTTCGACGTGGTGCGCAACGTCCTGCAGGAGGTGGAGGCCATCTACCCCGACCGTGAGGTGCGGCTGCGGCAAGAGGGCGACGGCAAGGGAAGCTGGGATGCCGACCGGCTCTCTCAGGCCGTGCAGAACCTCGTCACCAACGCCCTCAAGTACAGCCCCGAGGGCACACCCGTGGCGGTGACGATGAGGGGAGAGCCGGGCCACATCGTGCTCCAGGTGCAGAACGCGGGAGCCCCCATTCCGTCGGAGCTGCTGCCGCGCATCTTCGAGCCCCTGCAGCGGGCCACGGCGGACGTGGACAAGCAGGGCCGCAGCGTGGGCCTGGGCCTCTACATCGTGAAGCACCTGGTGGAGGCGCATGCGGGCACAGTGGAGGTGAAGTCCTCCGAGGCAGAGGGCACCACCTTCCAAGTGCGGCTGCCCCGAAGCGCATCCGGCGCAGCCTCCTGAGCGGCCTGCCCTGCGGTTCGCTGCGGGGGGCGAGGCTTCCCGCGGCTCGCGCCAGGCCTCACTTCGTGGGGGGCGTCGCCTCCGCCAGAGCAGGCGTTGATGCCGAGCCCGCGCCCGGGGCTGGGGTGTCCACCTTGAAGCCCGCGCGCTCCAGCATGGCGCGCATCTCGGAGCGAGCCACTGACTTGCTGAGCGCCTCGTTCGGCTCGATGACCTTCTTCTTCACCAGCTCGAGCAGCGAGTCATTCAGCGTCACCATCCCCTGCCCGCGCGAGGTCTGCATCACCGAGGGAATCTGGAACGCCTTCCCCTCGCGGATGAGGTTGGACACCGAGCCGGTGCACAGGAGCACCTCCTGCGCCGCCACCCGCCCGCCGCCGATGCGCTTGCACAGCGACTGCGCGATGACGCCCTTGAGGGACTCGGAGAGCATCATCCGGATCTGCGGCTGACGATCCGCCGGGAACTGGTCGATGATGCGCTCCACCGTGGACGCCGCCGTGTTGGTGTGCAGCGTCCCGAACACGAGGTGCCCCGTCTCCGCCGTCTCGATGGCGGTGGCGATCGTCTCCAGGTCCCTCATCTCGCCCACCAGCACGACATCTGGGTCCTCTCGCAGCGCGGCGCGCAGTGCGTTCTTGAAGGAGTGCGTGTGGACTCCCACCTCGCGCTGGTTCACCAGACAGCTCTTGTTCCTGTGAACGAACTCGATGGGGTCCTCGACGGTGATGATGTGGTCCTCGCGGTGGCGGTTGACGTAGTCGATCAGCGCCGCCAGCGTGGTGGACTTGCCGCTGCCCGTGGGGCCCGTCACCAGCACCAGTCCCTTGGTGAGGAAGCACAGGTCCAGCACGTGCCGGGACAGGCCGATCTCCTCCGCGGTGCGGATCTTGTTGGGGATCTGCCGCAGCACGGCGCCGATGCCCTTGCGGTCCTCGAAGACGTTGACGCGAAAGCGCGCCGCGGACGTCTCGTAGGCGAAGTCCGTGTCGTGGAACTCCTCCCACTGCTTGCGGTTCTTCTCGGGGGCGATGCTGAAGATCATCGCCTTGAGCTTCTCGTGCGTGACGACGCCGTAGTCCTCGATCGCCACCATGTCGCCGTCGATGCGCATGTGCGGCAGCGTCTCGCTCGTCAGGTGCAGATCCGAGGCGTCACGGGCCAGCATCGCCTTCATCAAGGCGAGCATCTGTGACTCGGCGAGCTTCCTGGGGTCCTGGACCTCTTCGACGGAGGGGCCCGGCGCCACAGGCGCCAGGACGGGAGCCGCTGGAGCAACGGTGAGCACCGGGGGCTGGGTGACAGGACCCGTGGGGACTGCCGGGACAAGCGGCGTGGCCGGCACGTGCGTGGATGGAGCTGCGGCTGCGGCGGGTGCAGCGGGAACAGGCACCGGGGGCAGCGTCGAAGGCCCCATAGGAGCGGCGGGTGCTACCGATGCCGCAGGGGCGGTAGGAGCAGGCACCGGCGCCAGTGTGAGCGGCCTCGCGGGAGCTGCACGCACCGGCGGGGCCGCGGGCGCGACAGGAGCGGCCGGAACGTGCGGCTCGGCCACTGCAGGAACTTCCGCCAGTGTGGCGTGCGGAACGGGGGCGGGGGTCTCCGCGACGGGCCGTGCTACTGGCGCCACGGGGAGCACCGGCACGGGAGCTGACACCGGGGCTGGCGGCGCGGGAGGCGCCTTAGGAATGGGAGTGTTGAACCCGCCCGGCCCAGAGAGTTCCAGCTCCAGCTCGTACGCATCCGGCAGATCCTGCGAGATGAGCACAGGGTCGACAGCCTGGGCCACCAGATCGAGCATCTCGTGCGGCGAAGCCAGCTCGAGCTTCTCCTCCTCGAAGGGCGAGGGGAGCTGGGCAAAGGGCACCAGCGACACCTTCACGTAGCCCTGGAGAAGCTCCAGCGTGACCTGCACCTGGCCAGCGGGTGCGGCGTAGGGGAAGGCGGTGGTGCCCTCGGGCGGGAAGGCGGTCCGCTGCTCAGCGGGTAGCAGCTCCGCGATCGCCCCGAGGATCTGCTGGGTGGTGAGGTTCTGCTTCAGCACCGGCAGCAGCCCCGTGGGGGTGCGCATGTTCACACCGCCACCGGTCTGGATCAGCAGCTCCTGACCGGAGTCCTTGAAGAGCTTTTCGATGATGGCGTCGAGCCTGGCCATGGCGTCCGCGAGCTTAAGCTTTTTGTAGCACGAGAGAGACAAGCCCTCTCAGTCCGCCCAGGCGCAGGCCGCCCTCCTACCGCACCAGGACACGCCAAAATTACAGAATGGGTCGAACCCCGGACGGCCGCCGGCCCCTCGCACGCGGCGTGCGGGAAGGACTGTCACCGACGCGGGGCTCGTGAGGCCAGCTCGCGCTCCACGAAGAGCCGGAGGATGTGCAGGAAGTCCTGCGCGTTGGTGACCACGCCAAACGCCTGGTGCGTGCCCCGGTCCTTCAGCTTGCTCACCACGAACTCGGACGAGTCCACGCAGATGGTCGCCAGCTCCCTCAGCCCACCGTCAGGCTCGGTGAAGAACGAGGGCAGCATGTTCCCCGTGGCGATCGCGTGCAGCGCCGTGGCGATCAGCACCGCCATCGTCGCCTTCACCGTGTGGCGCCGCATGGCGTCCTGCGCCGCCAGGTTGTCCGTCACCACGTCCGGCAGCGGCCCGTCATCCCGGATGGAGCCCGTCAGCACGAACGGCACGCCGTGCACCACGCATGCGTGCATGATGCCGTCCTTGATGACGCCCCGCTCCACCGCCTCTGCGATGGAGCCCGCCGCGCGCACCTGGTTGATGGCGCGCATGTGCAGGCCATGCCCGCCCGACGTCGCCTCGCCCTCGCCGCTCATCCCCAGCGTGGTGCCGAAGATGGACGCCTCGATGTCATGCACCGCCACCGCGTTGCCCGCCAGCAGCGCCCCCACGAAGCCGTTGACGATGAACCACGTCATGTCCGCTCGCGCCCGCGAGTGCACCAGCGCCGGCCCCGTCACCCACACCGGATAGCCACCCCGCTCGCGCTCCGCCACCAACAGCCGCGCCATGCGCGCGTAGTCGATGGGCTTCTCGCGCGACACCTCGCTTGTCATGAACTTGAACTCGCCCTCCACGCCACCCGCCAGCCACGAGGCGTGCACGTAGATGCCCTGGCTCCCATCCTCCGCCTGGCCCATCGCCACCCGCTCGCCCTGGCGCACGCGACGCCCCTCACGCGTCCACAGCTCCCCGTCCGCCCCCAGCACCAGCGCGCAGTCCATCCGCGGCTCGCGCGGCATGCGCCAGCGCCCTCCCACCCGCACGTAGGTGGGCAGGTTCGTGGTGGAGAAGAAGCCCTCGGGCAGGACTCCATCCGCCGGAGCGGGCTCGAAGCGGGCCTCCGGGGCTCGCGCGAAGCGCTCAGCGCTGAAGTCGGGGTGGGGAATGGTGCTCACCCCGGGAAGATGGACGGATGCCCCCCCTGGTTCAAGTGTGATGGCGCCCCCCATGCTGGCGGTGCCCACGACGACGCCAAGTGCGTCCACCCACCGCGAACAGCGCCTAACCGACTGAATTTACAGGCGAACATTCCTCCTGAAAAATCCCTGGGAGAGGGCCCGCAACTTCCACCCGGGCGTCGGGTTCATGTCGGCAGAGACGATGCCGGCACGGCCGGCACAAACCCAAGGAGAACGACCAAGATGAAGACCCTCTCTCTTGCTGTGGCGGTGGTGGCGGGCGTGATGATGGCAGCTCCGGCCGAGGCCGCGCGGTCGGACCGGCGGCAGGTGAAGCAGCAGGTGCGCATCGTCCAGGGTGTGAAGAGCGGCGAGCTCACGAAGGCAGAGGCCACACGGCTGGAGGTGCAGCACC
>NZ_DASPHO010000677.1:0-12438 GCF_035629615.1 Hyalangium sp.
CGCCCGCCAGGGGTGCGCCCTTGTCATCCTTGAGCTTGAGCTCCACGGGGATCTTCGTCCCTGGCCGCGCCGTCTCCGGGTGCTTGAGCTCCACCACCACCTGGTTGCGCACGGGCTCCACTTCGATGTCGATTGACGCCCCGAGTGTCTGCGGCCGGTAGCGGGCGTCCTCTGTCTTCCCCTCCCCCAGCCGTCCCCGCATGAGCGCCACGTGCACGGCGATGTTCGGGACGTGGTTCGCCTTGATGGGCAGCTCGTACACCGCCTTGCCGCCGGAGACCTCACGCCACGTGTACGTGTTACCACCTGGCTCCTCGACCACCACCAGCGCTCGGCCTTGCTGGAACGGGCTCTGGATGATGATGCGCGCCGTGTCGCCTGGCCGGTACTTCGGCTTGTCCGTGGCCAGCTCGAAGACTCCCTGGCGTGGCTTCTTCCACGCCATGGGCGTCTGCCCTCCCACGTACAGGTCCGCCGAGAGCGTCTGCACCCGGCCCAGCTTGTCGCGGGCGATGAGCTCCACCACGTACACGCCCGCCTCCTTGAGCCCGAACGTGGGCGCCACGGGCTGCGCGTCCGTCGTCACCACCTGCTCGCTCACCTTCACGTCCTCCTGCTCTGTCACGTACCGGGCGTCTCCGGTGGCAAAGTGCGTCTCGCGGAGCTGGCTGTGCCAGACGCGCCGGAACAGCCGCACCGTCACCTCCTGGCCCTTGATGGACTTGTCATCCACGCCCACGGCGACGATCTCCGGCTTCAGCTCGAAGGGCTTGTCCGAGTACCTGGGCAGCTTCATGCCGAGCACGAAGGGCGGCAGCGCCTTCACCTCGGTGACAGCCGACACCGGCTGGTTGTCCGCCCCCGTCACCGTGGCCTCGAAGCGGTACACGCGGGCGCTCCCGTCGAGATCGAGCGCGGGGTTGACCTGGAGCTCGTCCGCACCGCCCTCGTCCAGCTCCGTGTTCCGGCGGATGACCTCAGGCGCTCGGCTCTGGCCCTCGCGGGCGAACTGGGTGCTCGAGGCGAAGAGGAACCCCTCGCGGCCCTTCGGCACGTAGTAGTGCGGCCGGCGCGTGACCGTCCACGCGATGGGCTGCCCGGCGACGTTTCCACCTGCGTAGTAGCGCGCCACCGCCTTCACCTTGAAGGCCGCGTCCAGCCGCACGGTGTTGGCGGATGAGAGCTGCACCTCGAACTGCGGGACGCGGTAAGCCTCGATCAGGAACGAGCGCCGGGCGACCTCAGCCCTCGAGTGCTTCTCCACGAGGACGACCTGGAACTCTCCCGTGGGCACGTCCTTCTCGGCGAACTCCGAAGAGAACCCCAGCCCGGAGAACGTGACCACCGGCTGCCAGTGCTGATCCCCCGGGCCGTCAACCCGAAGCTCGTAGGCCCCTGCGCCTCCCGCGAGCTGCAGCTCACCTCCTGTCTTGCGCCTCACGAACCCCTTGATGAAGACCTTCTCGCCGGGCTTGTAGATGGGCCGCTCGGTGAAGAGGAACCCGAGGAGCGCATCGTTCCGAGGTGGTGGGATCTGCTGGCCGATCCACTCCAGGAACCCGGTCGACGGAGACCAGTGGTTCTGCGCAAAGGTGGCGGGTGGCTCGCGCGGGTCCAGCACGAGGATGTCCTCTCCACTCTGGACCGAGATGCGCTTGATGTTTTGCACGTCCCGCTGCGGCTCGAGGATGGCGCGGCCCCCCTCGTCCGTGGTGAGCGGCAGCGAGAACGGCACAGAGATCGTAGAGCCCGGACGCTTCGGATCCGGCCCGAGGCGCTGGCCTTCGATCACGATCTTCGCGCCACGGACCTCCTTGGCATCATCCAGCGTGCGGACGAAGAACAGGGCGCGGTCGCGCTCCTCCACCGCCGTGAGCGAGAGGTTCGTTACCTGCACGCGGACATAGGCGCGCTCGGGGGCTCCGGTGAGCCGGCGCAGGCCCACCAGGTAGGTGCCCGGACGCTGGCGGCCCACGGCTTCATCCAACAGGGGCGCCAGATCGAGCCCGAAGCTCGTCGTGCCGCTCTTGCTCGCGAGCGGAAGCTCCACCACCCGTGAGACCAGCGGCGAGCCCAGCAGCCGGAGGTGGGCACTCAGCTCCTCGGACCCGATGTAGGCCGTGGTGTCGGCCGGGGTGGAGGGCTCCTCGCCGGGGAAGGGCGGCGCGCTCTCCTCGTTGATGACAACGGGGCGCTCGGGGAAGGGCCAGACGCCCTCGTGGAGCGGATCGACCCGGTAGATGCGTACGTCCGCGCGCGCGTCTCCGTAGCCCTGGAGCGGCAGCATCCGCGGCCCCTTTGCCTCGACAATCGCCTTCGCCTGCCCCCAGCGCAGGAAGGCGGTCTTCCATCCCAGGTGGAAAAACACCTGCACGTCCCCCGGGTCTCGCAGCGACCGGCCGCTGTCATCCCGGATCGGCGCGGCGGCGATCCGCATCTGGTAGAGGGTGTCGGGGACGAACTTTCCGCGCAGCGCGATGCGGCTGCCGTAGCTCTCGAAGTGCATGTCCGGCACCGCGGGCTCCAGGCGCACCAGCTTCTTGAGCGCGGTGAGCGTCACGTCCTGCACGTTGGCGGAGAAGAGGAGCTGCGGCAGATCTCCCTGGTTGCCGCACGAGAGCGCCATGTCCCGAGGCACCGAGGCGCCTCCCACCAGGGCGAAGTTCGCCGAGCCGCAGAGGATGGACTGGAGGTGGAAGGCCGGCTGCGTGGACAGCCGCCCCGTCCAGAGCATCTTGTCCTCCTCACCTAGCGCAAGGCTCACCGTCACCCGGAGCTGCTTGCCCTCCGGCACGTCCTCGTCGAGTGTGATGGCGTAGACGGCCGGGCTCCGCTGGTTGTCCCGGGGGAGCTGGGAGAGGCTGAAGTCCTTCACCACCCGGGTGGGCGAGTCGGCCAGGCCGGGCAGATCGCGGATCTCCAGCGTGAGCATCTGCTTGAGCGCGGCGAGCGGCAGCGGCTGCGGGAACGTGAGGGTCAGCGTGCGGAAGGGCCGCAGGTTCATGCTGCCCGCGTAGGGAGCCATCGCGGACGGCGCGGACATCATCGTCGCCAGCACCTTGCGCGTCCCGCGGGCCTCGAAGGCAAAGCGCTGCAGCGCGGGCCATGGCTCGGCGGGCCGGAACTGGAGCGTCTTCTTGTCCGCCCAGAAGTACTGGCCGGGCCAGGAGGGCGAGATCTTGAGCAGCTTCGCACCGTCGTCCGCGGGCCGCTTGCCGGGGCCCTCGTTGCCGGAGAAGTACACGGTCACCGGATCGAACCCGCGCAGGAACTGCTCGGGGAGGATCCGGGTCGAGCCGCCCTCGGGACGCTGGCTCTCATCGGCGGGGCGGTAGTCCTGGGCCTCGGCGGGGAAGATCGCGAGCAGTACGAGGAGCGCGGTGGCTCTCGGGGAGACGGACATCACGGGTTCACTCCAATCCGCTGGAAGAAGTCACGCAGGTATTCCTCGGGGACGTCGGCCTTGGCGCCGGCGAGCCCCACGAGGACGGGCTTGAACTTGAGGGGGCGCGCGGTGGCGGGCGCATGCACCGCGAGCAGGTAGGTGCCCTTGTCGAGCTGGAGGAACTGCTGGCAGCCCTCGCCGAGCACGCGCTGCTCCTGATCCAGCACGCGGCACTCGAGCAGCTCCGCGGGCACCTGGAGCCCCAGGCCGATCCGGCCCGGAGACTGAGTGGCGAAGCGGAAGAAGCGCGTCTGCGAGGGGGTGATCCAGCTCTCCTCGCTCGCCACGCCCTCCTTCAGCTCCTTCACGGGCTCCTGCGTCCAGGTGAGGCTGCCGGAGAGCGCGCGGTCCGCGAAGCCTCGCACGACCAGGCGGTAGGTGCCGGCCTTGAGCACCTCGTCGAACGCGCAGCCCTTGTCGCTGCCCTGCACCTGGAGCACCGTGCTCCCCTGGACGAGTCCGCACACGCCCGAGTCCGACCGGACATGCACCACGGCCTCGGAGGTGAGCGTGAAGGAGCGCTCCACGCGGGAGCTGCCCAGCTTGAGCGCCTTGGCCGCGAGCAGCTCCGCCGCCGCCTGCGCCGAGAGGCTCCCGAGCGCGGCGCTTCTCAGCTCCGCGGGAGGCGTGAGCACGGCGCGGACACCTCCCACGCTCACATCCAGCACCACCTCTCCGGAGCGAGCGGGCGGGATTCGGGCCTCGCAGCCCTCCAGCCGCGCCCCGTCATCGAGCGTCGTCACACAGCGCAGCGCCCCGGACACGCTCAGCAGCCGTGGGACGGGCTGCGCGATGAACACGAGGCGCTGCTGCGCTGGCGCAGTGCTCACCGCCTCATACAGCCGATCCAGGATCTCCAGGCGCGGCGTAGGGTCGATCGCGACCAGCTCGGACTGCGCGCGCGTCTCCTCGGGGGAGTAGATGAAGAGGGAGCCTCCCTTGCCCGTGAGGATGCACGCCGCGAGGTTCGGAGCGGGCGCGCAGAGGTCCACCGCCGTGCCTTGCTCGTCCACCTGCACCGCCCACGCACTCCGCGGCAGGGCGAGCTGGACGCGAGAGTGGCTCGAGGGCATTCGCAGCTGGATCGTCGGCCCTTGTGACCAGACGACGTTCTGCAAGCCCGGCTGCAGCGAGGCCGCGACCGAGGGAACCGGCACCGAGAGCCGGGTCAGAGCCGCCTCGCTCGCGCTGAGCGCCGGCGTCCACCACCGCGCCAGGGACTGCTGCGTGGGGCCGGTGGCCGCGACGCACATGAAGTCATCCTGACGCGCCGTCCCGCCCACGAGCGCACAGGCGGGGTTGCTCCGGTCGCCCACCTGCACGCTGGCCTTGAACAGGTGGAGCGAGGGGGCCCGGGTAGACTGCCGCAGCAGCGAGACATTCCGGGTGAGACGCGCGCGCTCGGTCTTCGGGTTGTCGATCGCGTCGATCACCTCGCTGAGCTTCAAAGAGGCCTCTTGCGCTCCTGCGCCACTGAAGATCCAGTCTCCCGACTCCAGCGAGACCTCGCCCGCGCAGCTCTTGAGCGGCCCTTTCTGCCCTGCGGGCAGGCAGTAGACCCCAGCACCCGTCTGATACCGCCCTGGCTGCGGGATCTTCGTCAGCACCGCCGCTCCCGCTGGGATGCTCCCACCCGAGGAAGGAGCCACGGGTCGGGTGACCAGCGAAGCCGTCACCTGGGCGCTGTTGGCCAGCGTCCAGACGCGCACGCGCCAGCTCGAGCCACCGGGGCGGACGAGCAGCACGCACTCGCGTGTGTCGAGCTGCCGCGTGACGACCCTGCCCTGGTCATCCTCGAGCGCACAGGCGATGGCCGTCTTGGAGCGAAGCCCGATCTCCTGCACCCCGTTGTCCCCCGCCGCGGGGAGCGTCGCGCGCTGCACGCCCGCATCCAGCTTGAGCGTCGCCTTGTCCGCGAGGGTGCCTGCATCCGTCACCTTCGCCACTGCGACAGAGACGCGCGTCGGGCCGGGCTGCTGCGTCTGGCTCTCGAGCACCAGCGTGTAGTTCCCCGCGGCGAACGGCTCGGCGATCGCGCAGTTCCAGTCGGCGCCGCGATCGGCGTTCTCGACGACCAGGCGGCCCTCGCTGTCGAAGATGCGGCAGCGCACATCCGTGTCACCTCTCGTGGAGAGCCGCAGCGTGCCCTCCGTCGGCAGGCGCAGCGGAACCCGATCGGGGGCATTCACCGCGCGGACGATCCCGGACACCAGCGTGTTGACGCGGAGGTAGAGGGCGTAGGTGATCGCCACATCCCCGCGGCTGTGCTCAGTGATCAGCCGGTACCGCCCTGGCGCGAGCGACAGCGCTCTGCCCGTCGGAGCCGGCGCATCGGTCTCCGGCAGTGACTCCGAAGAGGACTCGGATGACTCCTCCTCGGCATAGGAAGGCTCGGGAGGCGGCTCCTCGTAGCTCTCCTCGGAGGATCCCTCCTCACCTTCGCCGCCCTCACTGCCCTCCCCTTCCTCGTTCACGGGCTCCGGAGGTGGCACGTACGCGCGCACCCGAGTCACAGAGCTCCCCCGCGGCCGCGTCAGGTCCGGCGTCATTGCGGCGATGGTCTCCACCGGCTTGAGCTGGTTGTCCGCGCCCACCAGGTAGAGGCGCCCCTGCATCCCGTGTGTCAGCGCGAACGCGACCTCCACCTGTGCAGGCACCTCGAACGAGAACTCGTCCTTTCCATCCTTCCCCAGCTGCACGCGGGACCACGCGTTGAACGGCAGCGGGTGCACCTTGTTGCCCTTGAGCGTCACGGTGGGCCGCACCCGCTCGAGCGATGTGCGGCGCATGCTCTCCACCGTGAGCGGGAGCTGCGTCCACAGGTAGTTCCCGGAGGAGAGTGCCATCGTGCTCGTGCAAGGCGCCGGGACGTTCACCACCGGCCAGCCCTGCGGGTCATCGAGGCGGCACTGGAGCGAGCCGCTCTGCGCCGCGGTGCTCAGCGTGTAGGCCCCGCGCTTCGGCACGCGGAGCTTCTGCTGGATGAGCTCTCCCGCGTCCGCGCGGAAGAAGACCTCGGCCTCGCCGGACAGTCCCTCCGCGGACTTCACCGCGCGGCGCTCGAGCACCACCGCGCCACGACCCCGGCTCTGCCCGGACGTGTGCACGTCGAGCAGGTAGCGCCCTGGGCGCAGGTACGTCGAGACAAGGCAGTTGCGCCCGCGTCCTCCGCCCGACGCCGCGCCAACCTGCTGGACGACCGGCGTCCGGATGCGGCACTCGGTCGAGAGCAGCCCCTGGGTCGTGACGTGGTAGAGCCCGGCATCCTTCACATTGAAGATGAGTGCGTGCGACTGCCCCCGCTCGAAGTCGAGCCACATGGGCGCGGCCGGCGCGAGCACGGGCAGCGGCGCCAGGCTCGGGCTCCAGGCCAGCAGCGGCGGGGGTGCGGCCGGCGGCGGGGGTGGCCGGCGCAGCGAGAGTGTGATGGCCGAGATCCCCGGGTTCTCGAGCGTGACCTCCCCGCCGTCCCCCGGCAGCGTGCAGGTGCCTCCCTGGGTGTCCAACTTCCTTCCGCCGAGCGTGCAGTGGAACGGCTCTCCACTCAGCGCACGAATCTCCACCGGTCTCCCTCCGCTCAGCGGGAGCTTCACGCTCCTGTGCCCGTTGAGCACCAGCGGCAGGGGCTCGCTGAGGGTGAGCGGGAGGGGGCGGATGAACAGCCCGCGAATCGACTTCTCCGTGCTCCGCGTGGTGCCCACCCCATAGCCCAACCAGCGCTGCAGGCGCAGCTTGGGGAAGAGGCATGAGACCTTGGTGGGCGTCTCCGCCGTGGGAGGAGGCCCGTCCGGGGCGAGGGTCACGTTCTCGATGCCCTCGGTCCCTCCATAGATGCGCAGCTCATACATGCCGGGCGTCGCGGGGACGGCGACACGGCAGGTGACGGCCTCCGGCTGGGTCTCCGTGAGCCGCGTGGGGTGGCCGTTGTCAGCGCGGTACAGCTCACAGCGGGTCTTTCGCTCGCCAGCGGTCTGGAAGACGTAGCGCCCGGAGCGGGTGATCTCGAACTGCAGCGTGGCGGAGCTGCCGTTGTAGTTGAACGAGCGCCGGAACGGCTTGTCGGGGCTCACCTCCAGCAGATCCCGCCCCTGCTGCATGGGATCGCCCGCTGTGGGCATATTGTTCAAGATGCACCCCACCGGCGCGCTGTCCTGGTCGAGCGGGGTCTCATGGACCGCGACGAGGTAGTCACCCTCGTTGTCCACCTGGAAGGCGATTCCCCGGGCCCCGCCCCCGTAGACCCCATCCGTCCACCGCTGCCCCTCCAGCAACCGGGCCCACCTCAGCGTCACGCGGGTGCCAGGCTCGCCTCGGATGAGCACAACCCGGCGGCCCTTGCGCTGGGCCGACGCGCTGCACTCGGGAATCAGCGCCTTGCCATCGATGTCGCAGGAGGCCTCGGCCGAGGAGAACACGCTCGTCGCGCCTTCCTCGCTGATGGGGTGCAGGCTCAGGCGCGTGGTGGACTTCGAGCTGCCCTCGCGCGAGAGGAAGAAGGCGGACGGCTCGGGGGGAAACTCCAGCGTAGCGAGCCCCGTCTCCGGCAGGGTGAGGGTGGCCAGCCGATCCTCGGAGGCCTGCGGGAAGCCCCACGCCACCGTGAGGCCCGAGTCGTCCGGCTGGCTCTGGGTCCACTCCGTGGAGCCGGTGCCATACGCGATGAGCAGATACACCCCGGGCTCCAGCGTGGTCTCGAACCACCACTCGTGGATCGGCATGCCTGGACGCGGGCGCGGAGAGGTGTTTCGCGCGGTGAGGGCCTCCAGCCACTCGCCCGTCCGCCACAGCCGCACGTCGCCCGCGTGCCGCCCGGCGATGCGCAGCGTCACCGGCTGGCGCTTGTCGATCTTGAGCCAGTACGAGGCCTGCTGGCGCGGCTTCAGGCTCTGCTTCACCTCGCGCCGTGGCTCCAGGCGCAGCGGCGTGGCGTTGAGCTCCTCGTAGGGTGTCACGGACAGCGTGACGTTCCCCTTGCCCTTGGGCTTCGAGGACAGGCGCAGCTTGTAGGTGCCCGCGTCCAGCAGCAGATCCAGTTCGCAGCTGGAGCGCCCCACCGTCCCGGACTTCTCGAAGGGGCCCCGGACGTGATCGACGATGTCGCAGGCCGTGCCCGCGGGGCTCTGGGCCTTGACGATGTACCGCCCGGCCCGGTCGAGCGCGAGGATGGCTTCCTGGGCCCCTCGAGCGGGAACGGTCTGGGGTGAGACCGAGGCGGCGTGAAGCACCAGCAGGGGGATCGTCAGCAGCGGCAGGCTCATGGAGGCTTTCGCGCGAGGTTTGCGCAGAGCCTTAACAGCAAGCCATGGGCCAGTTCACGCCCTCTCTGAACAATGCCGCGGCGTGGCAGCCTGGCCACGAGTGCGTGGCCTGTTGACCGCGAGTCTGGCCGCTGCCGGCTGACTACGGCGGAACGGGGCAGGACGCCGCCCGCGACTTCACGTCCGCGAGGATCTGCCTCAAGGCCTGCTCGAGTTCACTGGCAGTGGTGGTCGTGAAGTAGAGGCCGTTGCCCTCCTTGGCCGTGTTCTCGAGGAGCCTGCTGTCGATGCCGAAGCCGACCGTATAGGTGAGCAGGTGCTGCGAGCCGGTGGTGTCAAAGTCCCCGACGACCTCGGGCGAGGCCCGCTGAAGATCCTGGGTGGCCAGCAGCTTCGCCACATCATCGAGCAGGTACTGCGGGTTGTCGTCGGAGACGTCATCGGGGTTGGTGCCCTTGTCGCGGGCGGCGAGGGAGCCTGAGCCGCACGGCCGGGAGTCCGGGCAGTAGACGGGGCCGCCGTTGAGCGCCCGGAGCTGGCTGATGGTCGCGGCGGGGAGCGAGTCCCCGTTTGGCTCGCCGTCACTGACAATGATGGCGGCGGAGGTCTGGCACCCCCAGCACACGCTGCGGTCAGGAGAGGTGAGCGCGTCGTTGCGGAAGGTGGGCGGGTAGCCATAGCTCTGACCGAAGCCGAAGGCGTCCCGGTACACGTCGTCGCCCGAGGTGAAGAAGTAGCCGGCGTTGAGCAGCGAGCGGGCCAGGGGAGTGCCCGTGGAGAAACTCAGGGCGTTGATGGCGTCGATGTAGCGGGCTCGGAAGGGTTGGAAGGAGCTGGCATCCGCGGAGCTCTGATCGCAGATCGGGTTCAACCGCTCCCCCATCGCACTGGAGGGGGTGGTGCTGAGGAAGGAGCTGAAGCTCACGCGCCCGCCCCCCAGCTCCGGCTCTCCCAGCTCGTTGAAGAGCCGCTTGAGCACCATCCGGAGCGTCACGTACTTGGGCGGATTGAAGTTGAGGAAGCGGCCCCAGAGGATGAAGTCCGAATTGTTCAGCGGCGGCGTGTTACGGCCTTCGGCGAACGACACCTTGAAGTAGCCCTTGGTGTCCAGGCAGCTCAGGCACCGGGAGTACTCGGTGGCGTTCGCCCCGTTCCAGTCCGGGACCTGGCTCTGACAAGCCTCCTCCCGTGAGTTCCACTGAGGCAGCGGGGCGTTGTCCTGCCCCCAGGCCATGTAGGCATAGAACTTGTCGCCGAGGAACAGATTGGGGAAGCCGGTGTCCGCTCCCTGGGAGGTGCCTCGATCCGGCTGCGGATAGACCACTCCCGCGACCCAGCCGTGGGTGGCACTGAAGGCGTCCAGCCGCGGGTTCTCACAGCCGTTGACGGTGAGCTCGAAGAACTCCTCGTGGTCGCCCGCGGCAATCTGGGGCAGCTCCCGCATCGAGCCCGAGGTGTCGATGAGGAAGTGGAGGTTGGGAGGCCTGGTGAAGACCGGTTCCGGCTCGGGCTCAGGCTTGGGGTCGGTGCAGGCGGCGCTGAACAGCAGGAGGCTGGCGCAGAGGCATGCCCTCCTCAGGTGGCGAAGCTCCATGGCGTTGTCTCCTCGAGCCAGTCCATCTTAGGCATTCCCGCGAGGGACAGGTACGCTCACTGCCCATGCTCCGAGCACCCTTCTTGATGCTCCTCATGACTACCGCCACGACCGCCACCGCCGCCCCTCCTGCTTGGACCGAGCAGCAAGCGGCCCAGATCCTCGAGAAGACCCAGACGATCCGGCTCACGCCGGACCTGTCCACCCTCACTCCGGGTGAGCGCACTGCCCTCTCCAAGCTCCTGGAGGTGGGGCAGCTCTTCCAGGAGCTCTACGAGGACTCCCGGCACCGGCAGGCGCTCGCGCTCCGCAAACGGCTCGAAGGCCAGAAGACTCCGCTCGCGGAGCAGCAGCGGACGCTCTACGGGCTGTTCCAGGGCCCCATCGCCAACACGCTGGAGAACGAGCGGGTGCCGTTCCTGGCAGCGGACGCCGTCGTCCCGGGCAAGAACGTCTACCCCTGGGGCATCACCAAGGAGCAGGTGCAGCAGGTGCTGGAGCGCCGTCCCGAGCTCCGGGCCTCGCTCCTCGATCCCCGGACGGTCGTCCGTCGCGCGGATGCCGCCTCGCTGAAGAAGGATCTGGATGCGCTGAAGCGCCACCCTGTGCTCGAGGGGCTCCACCCTGGACTGAGCGCCAGGCTCCGTGCGCTCGCCGCGAAGCCGGACCCGGCGATGCTGTACGCCGTGCCCTACTCGGTCGCGTATGCACCGCAGATGGTGAAGGCCCATGGGCTGCTCTGGGAGGCGGCCGCGGCCGTGGAGGGAGACGATCCCGAGTTCGCGGGCTACCTGCGCAACCGCGCCAGGGATCTGCTCTCCAACGACTATGAGTCAGGGGATGCTTCGTGGGTGCGAGGCCGGTTCCAGCGGCTCAATGCCCAGATCGGAGCGTACGAGGTCTACGACGACGAGCTCTTTGGTGCGAAGGCGTTCTACTCGCTGAGTGTGCTGCTCCGGGACGATGCCGCGACGGCCCGGCTGGAGAAGGCGCTGCAGGGGCTCCAGGCCTTCGAGGACAGCCTGCCCTACGAGCCTCACAAGACGGTGAGCTCCGACATCCCGGTGGGCGTCTATCAGGTGATCGCGGACTTCGCTCAGGCGCGGGGTGCCAACACCGCCACCATCCTCCCCAACGATCCGCTGCACGCCCGCCGGTACGGCCGGACGATCCTGCTGCGCTCGAACATCATGAGGCACCCGGACCTCTTCGCGAACGGGAGCACGGCGTGGCAGGCCGTGGTGGCCGCGCCCTTCCGAGATCACCTCGGCCCGAGCGGCAGCTTCAACCGGACGCTCTGGCACGAGGTGGGCCACTACCTCGGCGTGGATCGGGACGTGAAGGGCCGCTCGGTGAGCAGCGACGCCCTGGAGGAGAACTCGAGCGCGCTGGAGGAGATGAAGGCAGACCTCGTGTCGCTGTATCTCGCCAAGGCGCTGCGCGAGCGGGGCTTCTACGACGACACCACCCTGCGCGAGCTGTACGCGAGCGGCATCTTCCGCGTGCTGCAGATCGTCCGCCCACGGCGGGATCAGCCCTACCAGACGATGCAGCTCATGCAGATGAACTACTTCCTGGAGAGCGGGCTGCTGGAGGTCCGCCCGGACGGCCTCCACATCCACTATGACAAGTACCCTGGCGTGGTCAGCCGGCTGCTGCGCGAGGTGCTGGCGATCCAGCGGGCGGGGGACAAGGCAGCCTCGGATCGGTTCATCGAGAAGTACACCCGCTGGGACGATGCCGTGCACGGTGCCCTGGCCGCGAAGATGCGGGCCCAGCAGAAGTACCGCTACACGCTCGTGAAGTACGCGGCGCTCGGCGAGTAGCCTGGGGCCCGCGGGTTCGCTCAGTCCGCCACAGCCGCCGGGCTGGCGGGGGCCGCCGCGGGACGGGCGGCCTGCTGTGGTGGCGGCGGTGCCTCTCCGTCGCCGGGCCCGGTCTTCTTCTGGACGTTGCCAAACTGGAGGTCCGCAAGCGTGCCTCCAATGACGGCCATGCCCAGCCCGAGCGCGATGCTGACGGACACCACGCCGATCACCCGCGTGGGCTTCATCTGCCACCACATGAACAGGCCCGTCACCGCCCACAGCACGAGCGTCAGGCCCGTGATGTCCGCGAACAGCGCCCAGAACCAGGTGGCG
>NZ_DASPHO010000678.1:0-4356 GCF_035629615.1 Hyalangium sp.
CGGGCGTGAGCGCCACCACCTCACGTGCGGGATCGAGCGCCTCGTCCGGGCGTCCCACCCGCAGGAGCGCCGCCACCAGGTTGCCAACCGCCACCCGGCGAGCGTTCTCATCGCCCCGCCATTGCCCTGCGCGAGCTGCCCGCAGCAGGCGCACGGCCTCGGCTGTATTTCCCTCTTGGAGTGCCAGGAAGCCGAGCACCGCCAAGGGCGGGGCGAAGTCCGGGTAGAGCGCCACGGCGCGGTGGGCATACTGGCGCGCCCGGTTCGCGTCCCGCAGCGTGAGCGCCGAGAGCGCGGCGTCCGCGAGGATGTGGCCGTTGGCTGGGTCGCGCCTCAAGGCTTCGTCGTAGGCCGCGAAGGCCTCGACCGTCGCCGCAAGTCCGTCGCGCGCGAGCTCCGTGCGCAACCGTCCGAGGTTGGCATGGTGGTAGGACTCCGCTGGAACCTGTGCAAGGGCCGTCGTAAAGGCTCCACGAGCACGCTCCAGCGCTTGCCGCCGGACGCCCCCATCAGTCGTGGTCTTGGCAACGAGCAGCGCCGCGGTGCCGAGCTTCGCAAGACAGGTATCCCGAGTGAAATCCAGCGCCACCGCCCGCTCGAGGTGCGGCACGGCCCGCTCCGGCGTCACCGAGATCAGCGCCTGCCCCGTGCGGCATGCGGCGCTGGCACGCAAGGGGCTCAGGATCCCCACGACAGCCAGCGCGAGCGCGGTCCCCCCGAGCACCACCGCCCGCCATATGGAACCTCTCGGGCTTCCCAGCTCCATGCGTCGCGATGTGGCGGAAGGCTTCTCCGCACGCAACAAGCCCGTGAGGCTCCACGTGGTGCCTCCGAGCATTGCGGCCATCAGCAGCAGCCCCAACCCCTGAGCCGCGGACAGCCCGCCGACGGGCGCTCCCGGCCCCGCCAGCGTGAGCAGGAACGACACCATCCCCAGGACCGCCGCGCCCAGAAGGGTTCCCCGAGCACACGAGGTCCCTACGAGCGGGGCCGCCACATCCCCTTCCCTCCCAAGGCCGGACAGCAGACCCGCCACGCAGGTGAAGAGCGTGCCGGTAGCCGCGACGGTGAAGTTGAAGGCATTCTGCGTGGCGAAGGCCAGCACCGAGGCCGTGAGGGCCAGGACGAGGGGACGCTCCTCAATGGGCACCCGGCGCCAGGCTCGGCGGATGGCCAGGACGAGGCCCACCCCCAGGACGAGCAGCGCTGAGCCGCCCAGAAGGCCTTGAGTAGCCAGGAGGTGCAGGGCCTGGTTGTGGGCCTTGGCCGGCGTCCCGTTCCACTCCAGCTTCCAGTAGTCCGCCGAGCGTGCACCCTCGAAGGCGAGGTGGAAGGTATCGAGGCCGGAACCCAGCACCGGGTGTGCAGCAAAGATCTCCCATGCCGCCCGCCAGATGAGCAGGCGCGTGTCCCCCTCACCAAAGCGGCGCACCCGCTCGGACAGCGAGGCGAGCCACCCCTCCTGCCCGCTGCCAGGCGCACGCAGTGCCAGCACGAACACCACCACGAGGGCCACCGCGAGCACCACCCCACCCACGAGCGCACCCCGACGCTGGCCCAGCCGCACCCCACCCACCGCCAGCACCCCGAGCACGCACGCCATCGCCAACCAGCCGCTCCGAGACAGGGAGACCGCCACCGCTCCCACTGAGAGCAGCGCCACGGCACAGAGGAGCCCCAGGGCACCGTGACGCTTCAGGTCCGCGGCGCGCTGCGCCCAGAGTGCCGTGAAGGGAAATGCCATCGCCAGGAACGCGGCGAGGTGGTTCGGATGGCCCAGCGTGGAGAAGGTGCGCACCTGCTCGCCCAAGGTGGCGACCCGCTCCCACGTCAGCGGATCCACCCCGAGCACCTGCGCCCAGGCGTAGCTGGCCACCAGTGCAGAGGCTACCACCGGGCTGGCGAGCAGCGCCCGAGCAACTGCCGGAGTCCGGCCCCAGGCACGCGCGGCGAAGAAGAGCACCGTATAGCCGAGCACCGTCGGCAGCCCGGAGAAGGACTCGTGAGCCCCGGCCAGTGACGTCCAACGGCTGATGGACACAGCCGTGGAGGCCACCGCCGAGACGAGCAGCAGGAGAAAGCCCAGCGCGAGAGGCTCCCGCACGACTTCTGGCAGAGCGCGACGCGCCGCCTCCCACCTGCCACCTCCCAGCGCTACGAGGGCGAGCGCCGCGAGGTGCAGGAGGGCCACCTTCACCAGCTCGAAGCCCTCGAGCGTCCACTGCGTGAAGGCCAGGGGCACCAGCACCAGCAGCGCCCCCAGCACAGCCCGCCCCGCGCACGTCGTCCGCATGCCAGGAGTGGCCTATTCGACGATGACGGTCGCGATCGCGTGCGCGTACCAGTCCGCGTCCACGGAGCTGGCCATCACGTAATAAACCCCGGGAGTGATCGGCGCCGTGTAGTTGCCCAGATAGTCGATGCTCCCGTTCTCCGGACCTCCCAGCACCCGCCAGTAGATGAAGGGGAAGAAGGGACTGGAGGCCTCGGCCAAGAACGTCACCGTTCCTCCCGGCGGCCGGTGCACCACGGAGGGGAAGAGGCTCACCGCCGCGGCCGAGGTGCTCGACACCACCTGGACAGGCACGGTGACGCTCTGGGTGGGATCCGCCACGCTCGTGGCGGTGACCGTATAGGCACCGGGCTGCGACGGCGTCAGATAGGTGCCGTCAAGGGAGATGCTGCCGCCCGTGGCGCTCCAGTTCACCTGGGTGTTGGCGGATCCCAGCACCCCCGCGGTGAAGGTCTGCCGAGCTTCCGTGGGGAGCGTCGCGGAATGGGGCCGGAGGCTCACGGACACGCCCGCCCTCGGTGAGACGGAGACGCGAGCCAGGCCCTCGGACGACTCCGTCGAGGTGTGGGGATAGAAGCTGGCACTCACGTGGTAGCGCCCTGGCTTGCGGGGCGCAAAGTACTCCACCGTCCCATTGTCGAGGTGGATCACCGTGCCACCTTCCGGAGCCTCGAGCACGCGCGTGAGGGTCGCGGTGGCCGACGTGGAAGAGATGCCAGAGAGGTGGAGCTGGAACGAAGCAAAGGCACCAGGGGCCACCACCTGCTCCGCCGGGCTCAGTCCGAGCGAGATCACCCCGGGCTGGCCCGACACTGTGACGGTCGCGCTCGCGCTCTTCGTCGGATCGGCCGTGCTGGTCGCGGTCACCGCATAGGTGCCAGGAACCGCTGGCGCGGTGTAGAGCGCCCCCTGCAGGAAACCGCCGCTCGTGGTCCACTCGACGCGCGTGTCCGAGTTGCCCGAGACGCTCGCGATCAGCGACAGCTTGCCGCCCGGTGGCACCTGCACCTTGGCAGGCAGCACACTGACGGAGGTCTGCGAGGGCTCCACCACGCGCACCAGCGCGTAGGCGAACAGCGGACTGTAGAAGCCACCCCCATCCAGGACCACCGTGTACGTGCCCGGCGTCGACGGCGCGATGTAGCCACCACGGGCGGTGATGCTGCCGCCTGCTGGGCCCTCCAACACACGCCAATACACCGCGTTGTCCGAGGCGCCGGAGTTGGCTCCCGTGAAGGCGTAATAGGCATGAGTGGGCACGGTCACCATCGTCGGGCTGATGACCATCCCACCCTCGCGGAAGTCATCCACCACCACCACCTGTACCGTCTGCGACACCTGAGGAACTGCCACGCTCGTGGCCCGTAAGGTGTACGCGCCGGGCACGGCAGGTGCCGTGAAGACTCCTCCGGAGTCGATGAAGCCCCCGGTCGCCGACCAGGTGACGGACGAGTTGCTGCTCTCCGTGACATAGGCCGCGAAGGACTGCTGCTGCCCAGGCCGGAGGCGCGCGCTGCCCGGCAGCACGGACACCGTTGGCGTCGCCTGCTGCGCGACCCGAAGGGTGGCCACCGCGTACGACCCGTCGTAGGAGGAGGCCAGCAGGTGGTAGGTGCCCTCCGTCGGGGGCGCCCGGTAGAGGCCGGTGGGACTCACCGCACCGCCCAGGTCCGCCTCGAGCACGCTCCAGTTCACGGAGCTGGGCGTGATGGCACCAGCGCCGCTGGTGAAGGTGAAGGTCTGGAAGGCGCCGGGCGCGAGCGTGGCGGTCGCAGGGCTGATCACCGCCGCGACGGCGCCCGAGCTCTGGACGAAGACGTCGACGCTGTGGCTCTTGGAAGGATCCGCCACGCTCGTGGCCGCCACCCGGTAGATGCCTGGAGAGCCTGGCGCGGTGTAGTTCCCCTCCGCCGAGATGCTGCCGTTGGCGCTGCCCCCCACGACGGACCAGGTGACGGCCGGGTTGGCCGTGCCGCTCACGCTGGCGCTGAACGTCTGACGCAGCCCCACGCTCACCGCCGCGAACTCCGGGACTACGTGGACCCGCACGTCGTCGGGCTGCA
>NZ_DASPHO010000679.1:0-6165 GCF_035629615.1 Hyalangium sp.
CCTGCTGGCGCTGCCTCCCTCCTCGGCCAAGCTCGAGCACGTGCTCGTGCAGGTGACGGCGCCGCGCGCCGAGCTGCTGGTGCCGCAGAAGGCCTTCACCGTGGATCCGCGCCCGGGTGTCACCGCGCCGCTGGAGCTGGGGGACTATGGCGAGCCGGTGGCGGTGCAGGGCCGCGTGGTGAACCGGGACGGCCAGCCCGTGGCCAGCGCCTCCGTCTACCTCCAGGGCAAGGTGGGAGGCGGAGGGCAGTTCCGCAGCCGCACCGTCACCACCGACATGGAGGGACGCTTCGAGCTGCTCTCCCTGCCGAGCCACCCGGACACCCCGCTGACCCTCTACGCCGTGCCGCCGCCCGGCACCTCCGCCGGCATCACCCTGCAGCCCACCGCCATCCCTCGAGGGGGCGTCACGCTCCGGGACATTGTCTGCCCGGACAAGGTCATCGCCAGTGGCACGCTGATGCGGCCGGAGGGGTTGCCCGCGGCCGGCGTGCGCGTGGAGGCCGAGCCCGTGGGCGAGGTGACGGGCTGGCCCCTTCCCGCCCAGGGCACGCAGGCGGAAGCGGCCACGGACGAGGACGGCCGCTACCGCCTGCGGCTCGATCCGGGCGAGTACCGCTTCGACTTCATCCCCGCGGAGAACCTGCCGCGCGTCAGCCGCTTCGTCACGGTGCTGCCCTCTTCCGATCTGGAGGTGGCGCCCTTCACGCTGTCCAAGGGACGTCGCATCTCCGGGCTGGTGACGATCTCCGACCCGGAGCTGGCGGGCCCCACACCTGGCATCCCCTACGCCTCCATCCGCTTTTTCCGCGTGGTGAACGTGGAGGGCAAGCCCTCCGCCGTGCTGCTGGCCCAGACGGTGGCCGACAGCGCTGGCAGCTACACCGCCTCCCTGCCCACTCGCTGAGACGCGGGCAGGGAGCTCGGCAGGCACGCCGTCGCCGGCAGCCAGGAGCCGCCTGGAGCCCGGCCGCTCAGCCGATCTCCTTGTAGCGCACGATGTCCGGCGGCGCCCCGAGCACATCCTTGAGCTCAGCGAAGATCTTCTGGAGATGCGGGAGCGCCAGGTGCGTGTCCAGATCGGCCTCGGTGTCCCACTCCTCCAGGAGCGTGATCACCGCGGGGTTCTGACGGTCCTGCATGACCGAGTACCGGCGGCAACCCTTCTCCTGCCGGGTCGGCTCGATGACCGGTTCGATCAACTTCCTCAGGGCCTCTTCCTTGCCAGCACGGGCCTGCAACTTCGCGACGACATAGACGATGTCCTGCATTGACAACCCTCCCTGGTGGGTAGGGACACATTACCAGGAACGGGGCATGCGAGCGCCGGGATTTCCAGCGGAGCTATCTGGAGCAGACACCGGGCGGTGGCGTCAGCGCTGGGTGCGGTGGAGCAGCTCGTTCAGAGGCGCGGTGTGGCTGAGCATGTTGCGCGCGCTCTCTGCGCCCAGCACCGGCAGCTTCGGATCGGTGAGCAGCCCCGCCTGGTGCATGATCGTCGCGCTGTCCCAGTAGAGGTTCTCCGCCGAGATCCGATCCCCCTCGGTGTAGACGACCACCACCATCGCGAACTCGATGCGCTTGCCCGTCGGCGGGACGCCAGGGAGCACCCAGTCCATCTGGACGGTGTGAGTGAACCGGATGACGAGCTCGTCGACGATGCGGGTGGCCCCGATGGTCCGCGACACGGAAGTCACCTCGAGGTCCGGCGGCAGCTGGTTCAAGAAGTGCTTCGCATAGAAGTTGCGGAGGTCCTCCGTCCCCTTCCCTCCGATCATCGTCGGCACGATGGTGACGCGTGGGTTGTTCGTCATCGTCGCCAGCGCCTCCTCCGGGCTCTTGTGAGCGAACTCCGACTCCAGATGCTTGTCCCAGAGAGAAGTGATCGCCTTCTCCGCGGACGCCAATGACTCACTCATGGATGAACCCTTTCTCGCGCTGGTGTGAAGTGGCTTCGCGGGGTCCGCAGCGCGGGGAGTGCACCACGAAGCCCCATCGCCAAGGTTAGCAACGACTCTTCACACGCACCTAGCCAACGAGCCACCGTACATGGGCCCCCAACACCCGACAGATCTTGCGGTCAGGGTCCACCCGACCTGACAGGTCCCGGTGGCGAAAATTACTCGGAAGGTAGGCGGCCTGCGGCCGAGTTCCTGCGGGCGGAGTCGAAGGCACCCTGGAGTGCCTCCACGGCTCCACCGACCTCACCGGCGTACTGCACGGCGTGGATGGTGTAGAGGTCCTGAACTTCCTCGAGCCGCTGGAAGACCGTGCGCAGCTCCGCGCGCTCGCGAGACTTGATGGCGCACCGGCTCTCGCGCTCGCGCAGCCGCTGCAGCCACGCCGTGCGAAAGCGGAGCCACTCCTGATCCACGCTGCGTGCAGGTGCGTTGCGCACCAGCGTCTCACGCGTCGTCTCCAGCTCCGTCCACAGGGCCTGCGTCGCGTCCAGGCATTCCCGGAAGGACAGCACCTGATCCGGCTCCGCGGGCGGCAGCTTCTCGGGAGTCATCGCCGCCACGGAGCCCGTCACGTTCACGATGATCCACAGACTGAAGATCGCGACGATGAGGATGTAGACCCCATACGCGGCGGCTCGGAACAGGCGGAAGCGGGAGTCTTTCGTGGGGTCGACGTCGGACACGGAGCCTCTGTCTTATGACCGAGGCCCTCGCGTGGCAACGACGGACTGATGCGCCAGGTAGGGCGGCAGGGGCATCCGTCCCCCACCTGACGACCAGAGCTCAGCAGCCTGAGCGGGCGGAGAACAGGCCCCTCGCCCGCTCGGGGAGTGACTGGCTACTGCGCTGGGGCCGGAGTGGCCGTCGGAGCCGAAGCCGCCGGAGCCGGAGCCGGAGCCGCCGCGGCCGGAGCAGGAACCGCCGGAGCTGCCACCGCCTCGGGCCCACCTGCCTGGCGCTTGGCCGAGTTCAGCCGTGCCTTCATGGCCCCCAGGTACTGGCTGGCGGGGTAGTTGCCAATCGCTTCGCGGATGGTCGCCAGCGCCTTATCCAGCTGGTGGGTCTCCTGGTACGACTGGGCCAGCAGCACCATGGCGTAGTCACGCGTCTTGGACTTCTTGTCCCCGTCCACGAAGCGGGCCAGCAGGGGCACCGCCTTGTCGTGCTGGTGGGTGCTGTTGTACGCGGCGCCCAGGAAGAAGGAGGCGTCCAGCGCATCAGCCTCGTTGGGGTTCATGGCCATGAAGCGCCCCAGGTCGTCCGCGGCGGCCTTCATGTCGTTGCGCCGGAAGGCGGCCTTGCCGCGCTCAAAAGCGCTGTCGCCGATCTCCTTGCGCAGCAGCGTGGCGCGGTCGTTGAGCGCCTGGCGCTCCAGCACGGACAGGCGGGAGGTGTCCAGCTTCACCAGCGCGTCGATGCCCTTGAGCCGCTCGTCACCTGGCAGCGTGGTCATCAGCTTGTAGACGTCCGAGGCGGCGCGCTGGGCGCCCTGGTTGGCGGTCAGCTCCGCGCGCTGCTTCTCCAGCTGCGAGGTGAGCTCGGTCACCGACTTCTCCAGCCGCTCGCGCTCGGCGCCCGCGGTGGAGCTGCGCGCGTTGGCGACCATGAAGGCGCCGCCCACGGCCAGCACCGCAAACAGCGCGTACGCCACGCCCGAGGAGATCCACTGCCGGCGCTGGAAGTCCTCGTGCCGCTTGCCGACAGCCTTCACCTCCGCGTGCAGGTTCTTCAGGAGGTTGTCGGTCTTGATGACGAGGTTGCGTGCCTCGATCACCTCCTTGCGGATCTCCGTCAGCTCCTTCTCGATTTCGACAGGCTTGGTCTCGGCTGCCATGGACATCTTCCTGGTAGGCCCGGTGAGGATTTCGGCCGGCTCGCGCATCGTAAAAAGTTCCCCTGGAGGTTCGACGACTTTCGGCACCGGGAACAGGGTGCCAGTGCCTATGAATTCCTTCCGCCGTCCAGGAGCATCCGGGGGAACGAGCGTCCGCGCGCTAGAAAGGACTCCTCAGAAAGGGTTCCTCAAGGAGGGGCCGGGATCAGGCGGGAACGCGTAGCTCACCCCCACGGAGAGCCAGCTCCCGCCGGCGTTGAAGGAGCTGAAGCGCTGGCCGGTCTTGCTCACGGTTCCGCGCGCGAAGACCTGCCGGAACTCGAGGCTGAGGCCCCAGTGGGGGTTGAGGCGCGCGGTGGCTCCCACGGTCGCCGCATAGGCCTGGGTGAGCGTCTCTTGGGGGCGCTCCCCCTTGAAGGTCGCCGTGGCCAGCAGCGGTCCGGTGAGCACGCCCACGAAGGGCACCGTCCCCTCCGGCCCCAGGGCCACCCACTTCTGCAAGCGCACGCCCAACAGCGCGCCATAGCACAAGGTCGTCAGCTGAGGCTGATCCGTGAGCTGCAGCCGCTCGCCCGTGCCGAACAGGTCGATGCCCACCTCCACGAGATCCGACATCGCGTACGCGAAGGAGCCGACCAGGAGCGGCCCGCCAGGAGACTTCGCCGCGCGCTCCAGCCCCGCGTTGCCCGGCTGCGAGTAGTAGCTGTTGTAGAGGGTGCTGTTGCTGACGTACCGCCAGCCCCCTTGGATCGAGATGCGACCCACACCGTCGAGCGACGGCGCATCGTCCTGGGCGAAGGCCGTGGAAGCGGCGAGGGTGGCAAGCAGGGTGAGCAGCGGGCTCGATCGCATCACGGGTTTTCCGGCTGAGCACGAGCGAGTCCATCCCCGCTTCCGCACCCGTGCTACAGGAGTGTGGCGCACCGTAGCAGTGACCTTTGGGGCGTCAATTTTCCGGCACCGCGGGGCAAGGCGCCTCAGCGGGCCCGGCGCTCCAGCTCCAGCAGGGGCATCTCCAGCACCACCACGGTGCCGTGGCGGCACGTGGGGTGGAAGTCCGCCTTGTCCAGCTCGCCCAGCAGGGCCCGGAGCTGCGCGTCCGTGAGCTTGTCCGAGGAGGCCTGGGCGGCATGGCAGGCCATGACCCGGAGCGCCTCGGCCAGCTCCACCGCGTCCAGCGAGGCGCCCGGTGGAGGCAGCGCGTGGGCGAGTGCCTCCAGCAGCGCGCGGGGCTCGGCGCCCTCCAGTCCCGGAGGCACTGACTTGAGGGCGAAGCTCGTCCCACCGAAGGGCTCCACGTCAAAGCCCAGCCGCGCCAGCGCGTCGCGCCCCCCCATGAGCGCCTTGGCCACTGGCAGCGCCAGCTCCACCGTGGTGCCGAAGAGCGAGGGCGCGGGCCCCCTGCCCTCCTCCAGCAGGTGGTGGAAGTCCATCAGGCGCGCGCGCTCCAGCGCCGCGTGCCGGTCCAGCACCACGAGCGTGCCTCCGGTCCCCTCGCACACCTGGAAGCGCTCGCCCAGCACTCCCATGGGCCGCAGCGCGCCGAAGTAGCCGGGCGGAGGAGCCTCATTAAGCAGCGGCAGGGCCATGCCAAAGGCGGGGGCCCGGCCCATGGGCACGGGGGGCGGCGCCATGCCTGGCGAGGAGCCCCCCGAGAAGGGGGCATCCGCGGCAGTGGGCAGTGGCATCGGTCCCCCCCAGACAGCCTCCTGTGCCCGGGTGAGGAAGCGCTCCACGGCCTGGGCATAGTGAGCGGCCTGGCGCCTTGGGTCGGCCTCCTGAGGCGCGGCGCCCAGCCACGGAGCGGCCCGAAGCGTGCGGACGATGGCCGCGAGCACCGCGTCGTAGACGCCGCGCGAGTCGGAGAAGCGCACCTCGAGCTTCTGCGGGTGCACGTTCACGTCCACCGTGTGGGGATCCACGTCGAGGAAGAGGACCACCAGCGGCTGGCGTCCGGACGGCAGGTATTCCTGGTAGGCGCGCTGGATGGAGGAGATGAGGCCCCGGTCCCTCACGTAGCGGCGGTTGACGAAGGTGTAGATGCCGCGCGCGGTGGGCAGCGTGTACTCGGGCGAGGCGACGTAGCCGGTGACGCTGACGCCCAGCCGCCGCTCCTCCACGGGGAACAGGTGGGGGTGCACGTCCGCGCCGAGCGCCGCGGCGATCCGCTCGGTGGGATCCTCCGGGCAGGCGGGGCTGGTGAAGAGGGGCAGCCCTCCGTGCTCCACCAGGAAGGAGACCTCCGGGTGGGCCAGGGCGATCCGGAGGACCGCCTCCTCCACGTGCTTGAGCTCCGTCTCGCCGCGGCGCATGAACTTGAGCCGCGCGGGCGTGTTGTAGAAGAGGTCCTCCACCGTCATCACCGTGCCG
>NZ_DASPHO010000680.1:0-4602 GCF_035629615.1 Hyalangium sp.
TGGCCTTGTCCGATGAGCTCGAGGTGCGCCTGGACGTCCTGCGCAGGGGCCGCCGCCGCGAGCTCTCCGCCCACGTCCGCTTCCGCGCGGCGCCCGTGGCCGCGTAGGCCTCGGGTCCGGAACTCAGCCAGCAAAAAAGGCCCCCGCTGGAGACGGAGGCCTTCTGACACCGTGAGGTGGCAACCTGCTCAGCTCTTGTACTTCACGCTGCAGCCGTAGGGCTCGGTGGTGGCGGCCGGCACGGGCTTGCCCGTGAGCAGCGAGTCCACCGCTGTCTTCACGTGGTTGACGGCGCTGGCGTTCTTGCCGCGCGGATCATCGTCGATGGCTCCGGCGTAGCGCAGCACGCCCTTCTCGTCGATGACGTACATGTGCGGCGTCGTCTTCGCGCCGTAGGTCTTACCCACCTTGCCCTCCGCGTCCACCAGCACGGGATAGGTGAAGCCCTCCCCCTTCTTCCACGACGCGGACTTGTCGGGTGTATTGCTGGAGGTGGAGTCCACGGCCAGCCACACCACCTTCTGTCCGTCGAAGCCCTTCAGGGTGTTCTGCATGGTGTCGGCTTTGTAGTGGCGCTGAACGAAGGGGCAGTCGGGGTTGGTCCACTCCAGCACGACAATCTTCCCCTGGTACTGCGCCAACGAATGCTCCTTGCCGGCCTCGTCCTTCAGCGTGAAGGCGGGGGCAGGCTTGCCTACCTCGGCGGTGTCCGCGGCGAAGGCGGGACCAGCCACGCCCAGAGCTGCGGTGAGCATGACGGCGGTAAGGACACGCTTCATAGCTTCATCTCCCTTGTCTGGAGGTTGAGGCGAGAGAGGAGCCCCTCGCCAGAAAGAACTTGCTGCAGCTCGGATGCGCGAGCCGCCCTCACGTCGCGTCAGCGCTGGGCCCGGCTGCCCGCTGCACGGCCTGGATGACGATGTCCACGGTGAGCAGCTCGGGCAGCACCTCGGGGCGCTCCGGCGCCGAGGGACTGATGACGAGATACAAGGGCACTCCGGCGCGGCCATGCTCGCCCAGCTTGGCGGAGATGCGCTCATCCCGGCGCGTCCAGTCCGCCACGAAGAAGGCGACCTGGTGGCGTGAGAAGGCCGCGCGAACATCCTCTCGCGCCAGCACGGTGCGCTCGTTGAACTTGCACGTGAGGCACCAGTCCGCGGTGAAGTCGATGAAGACTGGCTGACCGGCCTTCAGCGCGGCGGCCACCGCGGCCTCGTCCCATGGCTGCGCCGCTGACAGCGCGGAGGCGCGCGCGGTGGGGACCACCCCATCGAAGCGCAAGGCAAAGCCTCCGGCGGCGGCCAGCACCACCACCGCAGCCCCGACGCCGATGAGCCGCCGCGTCCCCTCGGTCGCCTGCGCCAGGCCATACAGCCACGCTCCCACCGCCACGGCGACGAGGAACGCGAGCAGCCGGCCGATGCCGTCCACCCCCGCAAGCCCCCCCATGACCCACACCAACCACACGGCGGTGCCCAGCAGCGCGAAGCCCAGCAGCTGCTTGGCACGCTCCATCCACACTCCCGGCTTCGGCAGCCGCTTCGCCAGCCCCGGCACCAGGACCAGGGCGCAGAAGGGCAGCGCCAGCCCCAGGCCGAGCGCGATGAAGATGGCCAGCACCGTGCCCGGGCCCGCCGCGAAGGCAAAGCCCACCGCGGCGCCCATCATCGGTGCCGAGCAGGGAGTCGCGAGGACCACCGCGAGCACGCCCTCGCCCACGCTGCGCGCCACGCCGCTGGAGGCATCCACCTTGCCGGCCAGCGCCGTCCCGTCCGCGCCCACATGGAAGACGCCGAAGAGGTTGAGGGCGAAGGCCACGAGCACCGCGCAGATGGCGGCAACGAAGAGCGGCTCCTGGAACTGGAAGCCCCAGCCTACGCTGTGGCCGCCCGCGCGCACCCCAAGCACCGCGCCGGCCAGCAACAGCATCGTCCCGACAATTCCGCCCGTGTACGCCAGCGCATGCACGCCCACGTGCTTCTGGTCCTCCTGCGCCATCCGCGTGAAGCCGTAGGCCTTGAGCGCCAGCACGGGAAAGACGCAGGGCATGAGGTTGAGGAGGGCGCCTCCGAGGAAGGCGAACAGCAGCGCCAGCCCCAGGGACATTCCTGGCGCGGCCCCCCCGGCCTGCACCTGTGCGGCAACGGCGGGAGGAGTCATCAAAGGCAGCCCGGGAGGCGGGGCCTTCGCGGCCACGGGAACGACCTCCACGGGCGCGAGCGGCAGATCCACCTCGAGGCTCTGGTACCCGGTCTGCGCCGTTCCCAGCCGCAGCACCCCCTTGAAGCGCGGGGCCTCCTTGGGGGCGTTCGGTGCGGCGTCCCCCTTGAGCCGGAAGCGGCCAGGGGCCTCCGAGGTCAGCCCCATCCGGGTAATGCCGCGAATGCGCTCGGGGACGAAGAAGTCCGGCTCTACGGCCGGGAGGGACTTTCCGTCACTCGCCGAGACCGTGACGATGCCGGTGAACGGTTGCCCGGTCTTCAGCTTCTCCTCGTCAAGCGCGAGCGCTACCGAGATACCCGAGGACTCCAGGGTGCGCGGAACCTGGGCCTGGGCCGCGTCGAACGCAGTCGTGGTCTCCGCATCGCGGACCGTCTCCGCACCCACAGGGAGGGTGCGAGAGAGGAGGATCTCCGCGGGGACGCAGCGCTGCTCGCACACCAACGCGTCCACAGCGGCCGACAGCGTGAGGCTGCCGGTGGCCTGCTGGGAGGCGCGCGCCTCGGCGAAGAGGAGCACCTCCTCCTTGTAGCCATGGGTGACGATGAAGCCGTCCGGCGTTCGGAAGGTGGAAGGGAAGGGCCAGCGCAGCTCACCCACGGTGACACCGGGCGCATCCCACGACACCTGGGTGGACAGGCCCGAGTCCCCTGGGTTCTTCCAATAGATGTACCAGCCCGGATCCATCCGGAAGCGCACACCCACCCGGAAGCTCTCGCCCGGCTTCACCTGGGAGGTGTCCACCACCAGCGACGCCTCCACGCGCGGGTTGCCCTCGTCGGGCGCGCCGGTGCCGGTGGCCGTGGCCGGCGGCTCCGCCCATGCCACCGCGGAGACCACCAAGCCCCACAGGAGCACTCCCGACATGGATGACCGCGATGACCGCAGAGCCTTCATGCGCCTCCCGTTAACCCGCCAGCCCGACGCCCGCCACTTCCAATGTCCGTCCGCTCGCAACCCTCCGGGCGGACAGGCATTCCCTGGAACGATAGTGGCACAAAGCCGACAGGAGTTTCACCCCTCGGCTCCCAGGCTCCTGGTACGTGTGCGTGCGAAGATGGGTTACCGCCGCCGACTGCCGAACAGCTCCTCGAGCGCCCGGAGCTGGGTGCTGTTCGAGCGCCCCTGGAGCTCCGTACGGCAGACGGTCTTCAGCCGGGCGAGCACGCGGTACGCCGTGGCACGCGCCAGGCCTTGCTCCCTCGCCCAGTCCTCGACGGTGCCTTCTTCCATCAAGAGGTGGCGCAGCAGCTCGCGCTCCTGGAGCTTGAGCACCTCCAAGAGCTGCCGAGCCAGACGCCGCGCGTCCATGCGCCTGCGGAGCGCCTCTGGCGGATCGTGCAACCCGGTGTCCTCGCTCCGGGGCTCGGGGGCATCCAGGGAGTAGCGGCGCAGCAGCTCGCGCAGGGCCTCCGAAGGTGAAGGCCAGCGGGTCAGCTCCACGGCGTAGGCACAGATCGCCTCCTCGACGAGGGCTCGGCTGAAGCGCTCTCCTTGTGTGAGGAGGACAGGCCAGGGAGCGGACTCGGGGAGATCGCCCGTGAGGCGGGCGAGCACATCACGCACGTGGGCGCCGAGCGCGTGGGCCGCCTCATGACCGTCCCGGCCGTCCGCCACCACCTGACGGAAGCGGTGGCGCAGGGCACGCCCCAGCGCCTCGTCATCCATCTCGAGCAGCTCCCGCCGGCGCGTGACATGGAGGATGTGGCGCTCGAAGAAGAGGCCGAGCAGGCCGTCCACCAGCTCTCCAGGAGCGGTGCCGGCCAGCATCATGCGCAGGGCGGCGAAGGCGGGCTCGGAGAAGGCGCCGCTGGCATCGAACTCACGCAGCGCTTCGCGCACGATGGCCAGCGCAGCGGCCATGGCCTCAGTGCTCCACCTTCTTCTTGGGGTTGACGGGCATGCGGATCACCTGACTGAGCGAGGTGCGAGCGCCCTCGGCCTTCGCGCGACGCACCATGAGGGCGGGCAGCTCGGCCACGCGGCGCTCCACGGCGAGGCGCAGGTCCGCCAGCCGCTCCAGATGACGGCGCGCGGGCACCTCGTCGACGGAGAGGCGCACCAGCTCATGGAGTGCGGCTTCGGCCTCGTTGAGGGAGCGACCGGCCGCGTCGACATCGCGGCGGGAGAGGGACTTCCACGCGGAGCCCTCGGCGGCCACCAGATCCAGCTCCACGTTGACCGCGAAGACCAGCCGTCCCTGAGGGCTGTCGGGGAGCACGCGGGTGACGGTGACGGACGGCAAGCGCGTGTCGCCGCGCTCCTGGAAGGAGGCGGTGACACCGAGGTTCCAGTCGGCGGCCGTCAGGCGCCCGGTGAAGAGCGCACGGCGCAGACAGGCCTGGGAGATGGCGCCGAGCAGCACGCTCATGGCATCGCCCT
>NZ_DASPHO010000681.1:0-3690 GCF_035629615.1 Hyalangium sp.
TTGTCCGGGCCGGACGCCAGCAGCTCCGTGAGCGCTCGCAACCGGCTGCGCCGCCGCTCCAGGCAGGACTCCTGCAGCACCGCCAGGTTGCGTGGCTGAGCGGCCCGGGTCTGGCCAGTGGCCTCACACAGCTCCGTTCGCATCTTCACCCAGGTGCTCGCGTACCCGTCCAGCAGGGTGGCC
Source organism: Hyalangium sp. (assembly GCF_035629615.1). GTDB lineage: Bacteria > Myxococcota > Myxococcia > Myxococcales > Myxococcaceae > Hyalangium. The sequence goes on from NZ_DASPHO010000681.1 coordinate 184, forward strand.
ACACGCTGCCAGGTGTCCGGTGCATACGACACCCCTGTGTCCAGCAGCGCCTGCTTCACCTTCGCCTTCGTCGGCGCATCCCAGATGCCTGCCAGGCGCCGCTCCAGGTGTCCGCATTCCGGGGCCTGCGCCTGCTGGCCCACCCAGCCCCAACCGGCGAGCACTCCCAGCGACACCACCACAGAAGCCAGTCCGAGGGTGCGCCTGCGAGCCCGCCGCTTCACCTCCGGATCGTCCTCGAGCGCCGCGAGCAGCTCCTCCATGGAGGCAGGGCGCTGAGAGGGATCGGCTCGCAGGCCCGTCAGCACGGTGCGAGCCACCCACGCCGGCACCTCGGACGAGGCCGGAGGCATGGGTGCCTTGCCGTCAGCGTGGGTGCGCGCCAGCTCCTCCACGGTCTTGCCGGGGAAGGGGAGCTGTCCGTAGAGCGCCTCGTAGAGCGCCGCGCAGAAGGAGAACACGTCCGTGTGCACGTCGGCCGGCTGTCCTCGGAGCAGCAGCTCCGGCGCCATGTACCGGGGCGTGCCCATGAGCGAGCCCGTCACGGTGAGCTCTTCCGGGGTCGCGGGCGTGCCGGGCGCTGGGTGGGGCGGGGCGGGCTCAGGAGCAGCCGGCCGGACGCGTGCGAGTCCGAAGTCCATGACGCGCGCACGCCCGTCCTTCCCCACCAGCACGTTGTCGGGCTTGAAGTCACGGTGGATCAGGCCGGCCGCATGCGCCGCCGCCAGTCCTCGCCCGGCCTCCAGGTACGTCCGCAGCACCTGCCGCCAGGTCCGCGGTGACCCGGCACGCCATTGACGCAGCGTCTGTCCTTCCACGTACTCCATGGCGATGAAGAGGGAGCCGTCCTCCAGCGCGCCCGAGTCGTACACGGCCACCACGTGGGGGTGGCTGAGCCGCGCCAGGGACTGGGCCTCGCGCGAGAGGCGGGCTCGCTCCTGGCCGCCGCTGCTGGAGTCCCGCTTCCTGGGGCGCAGCAGCTTGAGCGCCACGCGGCGATCCAGCCTGGGATCGTACGCCGCCAGCACCAGCCCCATGCCGCCCTGACCCAGGAAGTCCAGCACCGTGTAGCGGCCCGCCAGGGTACGGCCGGGAGCCAGCTCCGGGGGAAGGCCCTCCTTGGGCGCCGAGGGCCAGGTGGGGGCTTCGCCCTGCTCGGGCAGCGGAGGGCGGTGAGGACGCAGCAGGGTCGTCTCGAGCCCTTCCGAGCCAAGGGCGGGAGCCACCTGCTTCGTTGAATCACTCATCTCGACTGTCTCTGCGCGCGGCCGTGAAGCCCACGGAGTGTAGCAGGCACTTCCGAGGTGTGATCCGCGCACATCCGCGCAGGACACAGCACCCAGCAGGTGAGCGGTTCGGAATCCTGATCCGACCCATCAGGGCGGACCGGGTGACGCACGGGGCCATTTAAGGGGCGAGAGGGCACCGGGAATTGTTGGAGTTGAGAGCACTCGTGGCAAGCTGGAGGGTGGCGCCTGCCACGCCCATTCGAGTCACAGAGAGCTTCGATGCGGATCCGCTCGCGCCCATCCAGCCCAGCCTTGCTCCATCGTAGGAAGAAGACGACATGACCGAAGCCACACCGCTCGCCAGCCCGCCGGTCGCCTCCCCCCGACGCGCGAGCCCCTTGCGATCCTCGCTCGCGCTGGCGCGTCCGTGGGTGCTTGCCTCGCTGCTGATCGGCACCAGCGCGCTCGCGCAGCCCCAGGGCCTGCCCCCAATCGAGCTGGAGCGCCTCACGCTCAACCCCAGCGGCTCCGGCTCGCTGCTGCTGGGCACCGGCGAGGTGCTGACCCAGGGCGGCTACCGCTTCTCCTTCACCGGCCACTACCAGCATGATCCGCTCGCGCTGTTCCGAGATGGGGAGAAGCAGGGCTCGCTGGTGAAGGGCCGCATCACCGGCCACCTGGCGGCCGCCTATGCCCTCTTCAACTGGCTGGAGCTCTCGGCGCAGGTGCCCCTGCTGCTGACGCAGAGCGGGGATGACCTGACGCAGTTCGGCCTGGACTCAATCTCGACGGGGCCGGGGCTCGGCACGCCCTACCTCGGGGTGCGGCTGGGGCTGCTGTCCCAGGAGGACGAGCATCCCGTGGATCTGGCGCTGGGAGTGCAGGTGGGCCTGCCCGTGGGCAGCGCCGCGGCCCTGGCGAAGGATGGGTCTCCCCGCATCCACCCGAGCGTGATGGTGGGCCGGCGGTTCGGCTCGCTGCGCGCTGCGCTGGATGCCGGCGTGGTGGTGCGCTCCACGTCCACGCTGGTTGACGACTTCAACATCCAGGATGAGGTGGGCGCCGAGCTGCGCCTGGGAGGCGTGCTGGCCACCACGGGCGAGGGGATCCGCGGCGAGCTGAACCTCATTGGCTCCATTCCCTTCTCGCGCACGGGAGGCACCGTGGAGGCGCTGGCTGGCGCGCGGTTGCCGGTGAGTGCGGCGATCGAGGCCTACGCGCTGGCCGGTGTGGGCGTTGGCGAAGCGCCCGGCACCCCCACCTTCCGCGCGCTGCTGGGCGTGGCCTACGGGCACACGCCGCCCCGGTGTGTGGCCGGCGGTAAGCACACGCCCGAGCAGTGCCCCGAGCTGGATGATGACAACGATGGCGTGAAGAACTCCGCCGACACCTGCCAGGGCCAGAGTGGACGGGTGGATGCGCAGGGCTGCCCGGTGAAGGACTCGGACGGCGACGGGATCTTCGATCCGGACGACAAGTGCCCGGCGGTGCCGGGCCTGGCGCAGTTCCAGGGCTGCCCGGACACGGACAAGGATGGCATCGAGGACTCGGCGGACAAGTGCCCGACGGTGCCGGGCGTGGCGCAGTTCCAGGGCTGCCCGGACACGGACAAGGACGGCATCGAGGACTCGGCGGACAAGTGCCCGACGGTGCCCGGCATGCCCGAGTTCCAGGGCTGCCCGGATACGGACAAGGACGGCTTCGAGGACTCGGTGGACGCCTGCCCGACCGAGCCCGGCATCGCCGAGCTGAAGGGCTGCCCGGCCAAGGACACGGACGGCGACACGCTGCCGGATCACCGCGACAACTGCCCGACGGAGCCGGGCCCGGTGGACAACCAGGGCTGCCCGGTGAAGGAGAAGCAGATCGTCGCCATCGAGAAGGACCGCCTCGAGATCAAGGAAAAGGTCTACTTCGACACCAACAAGAAGACGATCCAGCGCCGCAGCTTCAAGCTGCTGGATCAGGTGGCCAAGGTCATCCTCGAGCACCCCGAGCTGGAGAAGGTCTGGATCGAAGGCCACACGGATGAGCGAGGCAGCAACGAGCACAACCGCGAGCTGTCGCAGGAGCGCGCGGAGGCGGTGCGCGACTACCTGGTGAAGAAGGGCGTGGCGCCGCAGCGGCTGGAGGCGAGAGGCATGGGCCGCACCATGCCTGTCGCGCCGAACACCACGGAGAAGGGCCGGGCGGCCAACCGCCGGGTCGAATTCCTCACCACGCCGCGCGAGGGCGCGCAGCAGTAGGCGCGAGGGACCGAACACATGAAGAACGCATC
>NZ_DASPHO010000682.1:0-10702 GCF_035629615.1 Hyalangium sp.
ACAAGGCCATCATGGAGCGCACGGACGCCGTGCCGATGAGGCCCGAGGATGAGGCGCGCTACCAGGTGGACCAGGAGGACTTCTTCCAGTCGGCGGACAACTTCCGGGCGTGGTTCCTGGCCGGGCAGCTCCAGGGGCAGCTCAAGGCCCGCTTCGGCCCGGCGTGGTGGCGCAGCGCCGGCGCCGGCACCTTCCTCAAGGAGCTCTGGGGCACCGGCAACGGCCTCTCCACCCGGGAGCTGGCCCAGGCCATTGGCGAGCGCGGCATCGCGCCGGACGTGCTCCTGCTCCGCCTGGGCACCACGCTCCAGGTCCCCATCACCCTGGACGCGAAGACGAGCGAGGAGGCGCCCGCCCCCCCGCCAGCTCCCGCCCCGGAGCCAGCTCCAGCACCTCCTCCGCCCACATCCGCTCCAACCCACCGCTTGAACGAAAGTCCATAGCTCCGGGCGCCTTCCCGCCCAGAGCGTTGCGCGCTGGGCACTTGCCCCACCGCTCGTCCTCTTTCCGCTTTGTCCTCCGTGCGATTCGGCCACATCCTGATAGCTCTCCCCAGCACCCGATGATCGAGAAAACTCCCTCCCAGACCGAGCGCGTTCCAACAGGCATCCCCGGACTCGACACCCTGCTTCAGGGCGGGTTCGTCAAAGGGGGTGTCTACATGGTGATGGGCATGCCGGGAGCTGGGAAGACGATCCTGGCCAACCAGGTGTGCTTCCACCATGTCCGCGAGGGCGGCAAGGCCCTCTACGTCACCCTGCTCGCCGAGTCGCACACGCGGATGATTGCCAACCTGCGCTCCCTGGGCTTCTTCGAGCTCGCGCGCATCCCGGAGTCCCTCGCCTACCTGAGCGCCTACTCGGTGCTCGAGGAAGGCGGGCTGGAGGCCCTGATCAACCTCCTCCGCAAGGAGCTGAAGGCCCATGAGGCCTCCCTGCTGATCCTGGATGGGCTGGTCGCGGCCGAGGAGATCGCGCCGACGGAGCGCGCCTTCAAGAAGTTCATCCACGCGCTCCAGGCCATCACGGGGATGGTCAGCTGCACCACGCTGCTGCTCACCACGGGGGGGGGCCAGGGCCTCAAGGCCGAGCACACCATGGTGGATGGCCTCCTCGTCCTGCGCGAGCGCACCTTCGGCGTGCGGGCGGTGCGCGAGCTGACCATCCGGAAGTTCCGGGGGAGCGGACACCTCCGCGGCCAGCACAGCTTCGAGATCACCGACAGCGGCATCGTCGTCCACCCCCGCCTCGAGGCGGTGACGGGAAACCAGAGCTCCACGGAGATGCCCTCGGAGGGCCGGAAGACCTTTGGCATCAAGGGCCTGGATGACATGCTCCACGGCGGCGTCTTCCAGGGCTCCACCACGATGCTCTTCGGGCCGTCTGGCAGTGGGAAGAGCCTGCTGGGGCTGCACTTCATCGCCGAGGGCGCCAGGAGAGGCGAGCACGGGCACTACTTTGCCTTCTACGACTCGCCTCAGCGCGTGCGCGATCAGAGCGCCAGTGTGGGGCTCGAGCTGGAGCCCCTCCTCAAGAAGGGGACGCTCTCGCTGAGCTTCCGTCCCCCCATGGAGAACCGGCTCGATGCGCTCGGCAGCGAGCTCCTCTCTTTGATCCGGGAGAAGGGGGTCCAAAGGCTCTTCGTCGATGGCTTCGACGCCTTGAGCAAGGCGGTGGTGCACCCGCCGCGGGTCTCCCGCTTCATGGCCGCGCTCGTCAACGAGTGCCGCGCCGCGGGCGTGACGCTGCTGTTCACACTCGAGTCGCAGACCCTGTTCGGGCTCGAGCTGAAGCTGCCCGTCCGCGGAGTCTCGATGCTCTGCGAGAACATCCTCTTCCTGCGCAACTCCGAGGTTCGCACGGAGCTGCGGCGCTTCATCTCCGTCCTGAAGCTGCGCACCAGCGGCCACGACCACTCGCTGCGCGAGCTCCACATCAGCAACCGGGGCATGGAGGTCGGCGATCCGGTGGCCGACGCGCAGCTGTTGATGTCAGGCCTGTCCCTGGAGTCCCCCCTCCTCCGCTCGCCCCGCAAGAGACGGCTCAAAGGCCGAGGCAGGTAGGTATGGGGCCCATCCTCATCGTCGATGACGAGTTCGGCATCGTCGAAGCCCTCGAGGGCTTCCTCCAGGACGAGGGCTACCGGACGGCCATTGCCCTCAACGGCCGGCAGGCGCTCGACAGGATGAGCGCGGAGCGGCCGGTGCTGGTGTTCCTGGACTACATGCTGCCGGTGATGAACGGCCCCGCCGTGCTGGCGGCGATGAAGAACGATGCGAACCTGCGGGAGGTCCCCGTCGTGCTCATGAGCGCCAGCCCTCCGAGGCTGTGGAAGGATCTGCCGGCCACGGAGTTCCTGCCCAAGCCCTTCGGGCTCGAGCAGCTCCTCGACCTCGTCCAGCGCTACGCCGGGGGCGCCAAGGTGAAGTAGGGCCGTGGCCGCGGTTTTCAGACATGGACATTGCTTGCCGGTTTCGCGGATAAGGCGCGCTCGAGGCGTTCTGCCTTCCTCAAGGAGCCACCATGCTGAAGCAGTGGAAGAAGAGCTTGCGGACCCTGTCGAGCCTGCTGGCGCTCGTCCTCGTCGCACCACTGGCCCATGCGGGCCCGCTCGACGGCAACAGCAGCGACGTGATGCTGCAGGGGTTCCACTGGCACTCGTACCAGACCTACCCGTGGTGGAACGTCATCAAGAACAACGCGACGAACATCAAGAACGCGGGGTTCACCATGGTGTGGCTGCCGCCGCCCAGCGACGCGGCCTCCAACGAGGGCTACCTGCCCCGCCGGCTCGAGGTGCTGGACAGCAAGTACGGCTCCCGAGCAGAGCTGGCCAGCGCCCTGGCGGAGCTGAACCGGGTGGGCGTGAAGCCCATCGCGGACATCGTCGTGAACCACCGCGTGGGCACCAACAACTGGGCGGACTTCACCAACCCCACCTGGGGCTCGGACTCGGTGTGCCGCGGGGACGAGTGGACGGGCGCCACGGGCGCCACCGACTCCGGTGATGGGTACGGCGCCGCGCGCGACATCGACCACACCAAGGCCTACGTGCGGACCGGCCTCACCACCTGGATGAACAGCCTGAAGACCCTGGGGTTCGCGGGTTGGCGGTACGACTACGTGAAGGGGTACAGCGGCTCGTACGTGGGCACGTACAACACGAGCACCTCGCCGTACTTCTCGGTGGGTGAGCTGTGGACGGACCTGGACTTGAACAACCCCAATCCCCACCGCCAGCTGCTGATGAACTGGATCGACGCGACGGGCGGCAAGTCGGCGGCGTTCGACTTCACCACCAAGGGACTGCTGCAGCAGGCGGTGCAGTACAACGAGTTCTGGCGGCTGCGAGACGCCGCGGGCGCGCCGGCGGGCGCCATCGGCTGGTGGGCGGCGAAGTCCGTCACCTTCATCGACAACCACGACACCGGCCCGAGCCACCCGAGCGGTGGCCAGAACCACTGGCCGTTCCCCGGCGACAAGATCCTCCAGGGGTACGCCTACACCATCACCCACCCTGGCTTCCCGTCCGTGTACTGGGTGCACTACTTCGACTGGGGCACGGCGAACCAGAACGCGATCAAGACGTTCATCTCCATCCGCAAGGCCAAGGGCATCACCAGCACCTCGGCGGTGAGCATCCAGGCCGCGGACAGCTCGAAGTACGCCGCCATCGTCACCGGAAACTCGGGCAAGGTAGCCGTGAAGATCGGCCCCGGCGCCTGGTCTCCGACGGGCACTTGGACGCTGGCCACCTCCGGTAACAACTACGCCATCTGGACGCAGTAGCCTCAGGGGTCGTCTTCGTCGCCCTCAGCGGCGGCCTCCGGCTTGCCTGGGACCGCTTCTTCAGCACCTTGGAGCCGGAGCCAGGCGAGCGCTTCCTCGGCGCCGGCAGCATGGCCGCGAGGATCGCTCCCTGGCCGACGGTCAGGTTAACGGCCGAGACGGATCTGCATGCTCGCGCCCTGGGAGCTGTAGGCCTCCAACACTGAGCCCTCTCAGTTCCTGCCTTGCTTCAGACGCTCCAACTCGGCCAGAACCGCAGCCAGCCTGCGCTCAGCCTGCTCACGCAGCCGGGACTCCTCGGCGCGCAGCCGGGACTCTTCGGCAAGCAGCCGGGACTCCTCCGCGAGCCGCTGCTCGAGCTCCGTCCGCGCCTGTTCCTCCTCCGAGCGATGCGCCTCCGCCTCCCGGACCATCCGCTCCAGGGTGGCGATCATCTCATCTGACTCGGGCAGCGGCGCCCTGCCATGGAAGAACCGCAGCCGTTCGCCCTCGAGCTGAAGCTCCAGCCCGAGGACTTCCGAGGGATAGAAGCCATGTTGCGGCACGATGGGCTGATAGCTGCGCCTTCCCTCCTCCAGCCGCCAACCTGTCAGCCGCAGCTTCCCTCGATCGAAGAGGAAGTACTCGCGAATGCCCAACCGGGCGAAGCGCTCCACATTCCGCACCAGATCCTTGCGCCGCTCACCCGCGACATGGATCTCCAGCGCCAGATCCACTCCCTTGCCCTTGGCGCTTACCATCCAGCGCATGCGCGAGTGGGGCTCCACGTCCACCACGGCGATGACATCCGGGGCGAACATGGGCTCGTCCGGGTAGTACACCGGCAGTTCGCATGCCAGGTACACCTTGCGGCCAATGCGTGAGAAGTAACCGCCGAGCACCTCGCGGGTGCGTACCTTGGCCTCGAAGTGCGGGTCTCCCTCGGGTGGTGAAGACTCGGAGACGGGAAACTCCGAAGGGAGGCTCTCGACGATACGAGCGCGCTCCTCGGCCGTCAGGCGCTCCCATACCTCCTGGGGCGGCGCACGCGGGTCATCCGGGTCGACACGATAGGGCTCAGCAGCCATGGGACATCCTCGAATCTAACCCCTTGGGCGAGGGGGATGCCATGGAGCGCGGCGCGGGAGCTGTCGGGTGAGACACACCCCAGGGTGCAGGCAAGCGGCTCAGGCCGGCGGGGCCTCTGGCGCGCCTGCCCGGGCCCATCGCTCACGCAGGGTGCGGAAGGTGATCGAGTACCGCGTCTCCTTCACCGCGGGGATGCTGTGCTGCCAGAGGCTCCGGGACTCTCCGCCGAGGAGGTAGGCCGAGCCCGGCGCAAGCTCCACTTCGTACGTCCGGCGCTCCTCGCCCTTGCCGCGCTGAAACCTCAACCGGCACGCACTGCCCAGGGAGACACCCACCACCCGCGACCCGAACATGGGCGCGTCCCGGTGCCAGCCGATGGTGGCCCCCGGCGTGTATTCGCTCAGGAGCGCCTCCGCCAACCGCTCCGGCGGCTCCCCCATCAGCTCCGCGCACCGGGCCCTCAGCGGCAGGAGGAAGTCCGGCATGGGAGGCCCGGGCTCCACCTGCCAGCTCTCGTACCCGTAGAGCCAGCCGAAGTGCGCCGTGCGCCGCCGAGCCACCTGGCCCCGCATCCGGATCTCCGCGTAGGCCGCTGCCCGCACGTGCTCCAGCAGCTCGCGCTCTTGCGCCTCCGTGAGGAAGCCGGGCAGGTAGAGGAGCCCCTCGGGCCGTTCTTGTTCCGCTCGTGCCATGGCCTTCTAAAACGCCAGAGGCCCCCACCGATCATCCCAGGTGGAGGCCTCCGTGCTCTCGAGGCGGGCGCTCAGCCCCACCCTGCTACAGGAGCTTCATCAGCTCCGCGCGCTTCGCGTTGTACTCCTCGTCCGAGAGGACGCCCGCGTCCTTCAGCTCCTTGATCTCCTTCAGGCGCTGCGCAGGGCTGCGCGTGTCCGCCGGCGGAGCCTCGGCCGCCTGAGGCGGGCCCTGGCGCTGCTGGTTGTTGTTGTTCATGAACATCTGGGCCATGCCCATGCCCATGCCCATGCCCATGCCCGCCATCGCGCCGTCCGAGCCGCCCCCACCGCCCTTGGCCATGCCGTCGGCCGCGCCCAGCATTGCCTGGCCCTGCGCGTACTGCTGGAAGCCGCCCGCCACGCGCGAGTACGCCACATCCTTGGAGAACTTCTTGAGGGTCGCCTCGTCCTCCTCCTTGATGCTGATGTGGAAGTTGCCCAGCCGCACCACGGCCAGCCCGTAGCTGTCCACGTGCGGCTTCGCCCCGGCGATGACCTCGGTCTCGATCTCCTCGGTGTACGCGCCGCTCGTCACGTCCAGCAGCGGCCACTTCTTCTTCACCAGCAGCTCGGCGATGCGATCCTTCGTCACCTTCAGGACCTGGTTCTTGAACCAGCCCAGGAAGTCCTCGTTGCTGGAGCGGCCCATGCCCACCAGGCCCACCACCAGCTTCTCCGGATCCGTCACGCGGATGGAGAAGTCGCCGTACACCATGGTGCCGATGCCCAGGCCCGTCTCCGGATCCCTCACATCACCAATGGGGCCGCCGAACTTCACGCCCGGGTGCTCGCGTGTGGAGACGAAGAAGACCTCGGTGATGAAGAGGTTGCCGCCGGTGAAGCCCTCCAGCAGCTTGCCCAGGAAGGGGATGTTCTTGCTGTCCAGGGCGTGCCGCCCCGGCCCCAGCTTGCCCTCCACCTTGCCGTCCTTGACGAACAGGGCGATCTCGTCGGCATCCACGGTGAGCTGGGTGAGCATCCGGATGTTCTTCTCCGGATACTTGTAGATGATCTCACCCTTGGCTTCGTCCGCCCGGGCAATGAAGTTGCGCTTCGCCTCGCCCTTGATCGAATCGAATAGACCCATCGTGTTCGCTTCGCCTCCGTGCAAACTGCGTCACCTACAAAAACCCGTGCCGCCTCGTCTTCCATACGGATAGCGGCCAGGGCGATTCCATGCTCGCCCTTCGGTAGGTGGCTCTTTCCCCGCAAGATGCCAGTTTTACTAGGACTTGCCTAGCCAACCGGACAGGCGCCCAGGCGCTTTTCCGATCAACCCCACCGGCTGATGAGCCGCTCCCGATCGAGCAGGCGGATGCTGGCCACCAGCAGCACCCCATCCAGCAGGAGCACCACCGCGCCCTGAATGGCGTAGTAGCCCATCCCCGCGGTGAGCCAGCCTGCCACCTGGCCTCCCACCAGGCCCACCAGCGGCAGCACCACGAGCGCGGAGAGCTGTTGGGCGGTACGGGCCTCGGACACCCGCGCGGAGATGAGCACCGCCACCCCGTTGCCAAAGAAGGCGAACAGCGGCGCCAGGATGAAGATGCCGAACGTCCACAGGGCGTTGGGCATCAGCGGCCCCTTCACCAGCGGCCACGCCACCACGTCGATGCCGATGCAGAACAGGATGAAGGCCAGCCAGGAGATGCCTACGGCAGGCACCAGCGAGGCCAGGCTCTTGCCGGCCACCAGCTCGGCGGCGGTGACGGGCGAGGCCAGCAGCGGCTCCAGCGTGCGCCGCTCCTTCTCTCCCGCCACGCTTTGCGAGGAGATGAGGATGGGGACGAAGACGGGCATCACCAGGAACATGCCGAACCAGTCGGTGAGCGTCCGCTCGATGAGGAAGAGCGCCGCGTTCGCTCCCAGCGGCAGGCTCTTGTCGTAGTAGTGGGCAATGACGCGCAGGTTCGGATCCTCCGGCCGCTGCACGTACGTCCACACCACGCCGATGGGCACGAGGATGAACACCAGGGGCAGCACCCCCATGGACAGCAGCAGCCCTACGTTCTTGCGCAGGTCCAGGAAGTCCTTCCAGAAGACCGCCAGCGCCCGCTTTGGCCGAAACGCCATGCTCAGCCCCTCCCCTGCCGAATGAGCTCCAGGTAGACCTCCTCGAGTGGCCGGTGCGCGGGGACGGCGCTGTGCACCCGCGCCCCCGCAGTCACCAGGCAGGCCAGCACGTCCGGCGCCTGGGCGTCGTCGGTGAGCATGACCTTCAGCCGCCCGCCCTCTCTCAGCACGTTGGGGGCGAAGGGCAGCGCGGCCAGCGCCGGGAGGAAGCGCTCGGCATCCCCCTCCACCCGGATGTCCAGCGCCAGCCCCGCACGCCGCAGCTCGCCCAGCGGCGCCAGGGCCAGCAGCCGGCCCTGGATGATGGCCACCCGCGAGCACAGCCGCTCCACCTCCCCCAGGTTGTGCGAGCACAGCACGATGGTGCGCCCCTCGGTGGCCAGCTCCTCCACCGCGTCGCGCACGGTGCGCGCGGACTCGGGATCCAGGCCAGAGGTGGGCTCGTCCAGGAAGATGACCTTCGGGTCGTGCACCAGCGTGCGGACGATGGCCAGCTTCTGGCGCATGCCCTTGGAGAAGCTGCCGCAGGGCTCGTCCGCGCGCCCGGCCAGCCCGAAGCGCTCCAGGTAGGTCCGTACGCGGGGCCACGCCGCCGCCTCGTCCAGCTCGTGCAGCTTCATGAAGAAGCGCAGGTTCTCCCGCGCCGTCAGCCGGTCATAGAGCCCAGGCTGCTCGGTGAGCAGACCCACCGTGCGCCGCAGCTCCTCGCCGTGGGTGCGCACCGAGTGGCCCCAGACGATGGCCTCGCCCTCGGAGGGCTGGAGCAGCCCGGTGAGCATGCGCACCGTGGTCGTCTTCCCGGCGCCGTTGGGGCCCAGCAGCCCGAACACCTCGCCCGGCCGCACGTCGAACGTCAGCCCCTCCACCGCCGCGCGCCCGCCGAAGCGCTTGGCGAGCCCCTGGACCTGGATGCCGTTCAATCGACGACCACCAGGACGAACTTGTTGTTGATGTCGCGGTCGATGATGGTGACCTTCTTGTCGGCGCCCACCGCGCTGTTCAGCGAGCCCAGACGGCCGTGCTCCGTGAGCACCCACTCGCGGCCGGGCTGGGCCACGTAGTTGCGCAGGCGCACCTTGGAGTCCCCCGTACGGAACTGCTCCACCTGGTTGCGCGAGTAGAACGTCTCTCCGCGCCAGTTCATCTCGAACGCGGCGATGGGCTCGCCCGGCTTGTGCTGGCGGTAGTAGCGCCAGAACAGATCCCGCTGAGTCCAGTGGTGCGAGAGGCTCACCCAGTGGTTCCAGCTGAACCACGTCGTGAAGCAGATCGCGAAGAGGCAGAAGACGGAGAAGAGCATCGCCTTGGCCTGCTTGAGCGCGGCCACCACGCTGAGCGCGCCGGCCACCGCGAAGGCAAAGCCCAGGGCCTTCCTCACGTTCACCGGCTCCATCATCGCCCGGAGCAGCGCGTCCGTGCCTCGCGGCCTGCCGAAGCCCGCCCAGGCGAGTGCGGCGCCCACCAACAGCCAGCCGCCCGCCATGAGGAGGTTCCAGGTGCGCTCGTCCGGCTTGGAGCGCAGCGCCTCCCACGCGTTGAAAGCTCCGGCCACCAGCACGGCCACGCCGATCAGCCCCATGGCGGACACCTTCCCATCGGTGGCCATCGCCCCCAGCATGGCCGCAGCGCTCAGCACCGTGAGGACCGCCCCCGTGCGCGAGGTGGAGCCATCCTGGGCTTCCTTGCCCGGGGTGTTCGCGCCCTTGGCGTCCTGGGTCCCCGGAGCCTGAGCGCCCTGGGCGTCTTTGGCCTCCGGGGCACTCGGCGCCTGAGCCTCCGCGACCGCTGGAGCCTGGACCTCCGAGGCGTCCTTGGCCGCTGGAGCCTCCGCGACCGCCGGTGCCTGGACCTCCGAGGCCTGGACCTCCGAGGCCTGGACCTCCGAGGCCTCCTGGGCCGCCGGAGCCTGGACCTCCTTGGCCTCCGTGACTTGGGTTTCCTGGGTCCCCGGAGCCTGGGCCTCCTTGGCCTGCGTGACCTGGGCCTCCTTCTCGGCGTCCTTGCCCTGGGCTTTCTTGGCGTTCTTGTCCTTGTCCTTCTTGGGGAAGAAGGCCTCCGTCCCCAGGTACAGCCCCAGCGCCATCAGCGAGACCGTCACCATGTCGCCTATCCACAGCGCGCGGGAGGAGAACATCGCGATGGGCTTGGTGACGAGCTCCGAGGGATACGGACGGTCGTAGTTGTAGACGAAGAGATCGGTGAAGTTCTTGGGCGTCTCCGCCAGGTCCTTGCCCACCAGGATGAACAGCACGAGTCCGAAGAGCAGGCTCACGGCGTGCTCGGCAGGTCCGTCCTGCCACAGCCGGTCGATGAAGAGCGCGAGGAGGATCGCCATCCCTGGGAGGATGGGGAACACGTAGTGGTGGAACTTCGTGGCGCTGGAGGCCAGCAGCCAGAAGCTGAAGGCCACCCACAGCACGGCGAGCAGCGCCAGGTGGTCCGCCCTGGAGGCCGAGCGCAGCTTCAGCCGCCCCACCACGGCGAAGGCCCCGGGCAGCAGCGCCACCCACGGGAAGAGGGCGTAGCCGCCCTGCTCGATGAAGTAGATGAAGGAGCCACCCGGCGTGGTGGTGTGCACGCCCGCCGTGAGCCGGTTCAGGTGGTCGTGGATGAAGAAGCGGTAGAAGAAGCCCTTGCCCTCGTCATCCACCTCTTTGAAGAGGCTCAGGGTGAGGTACCAGGGCACGGCCACCGCGCAGAACACGAGGAAGCCAGTGCCCAGCCGCATCCGGAACATCTGCCCCCAGAGCACCGGCATGGGCTTCTTTCCCTCGCGCACCTCCTTGCGGAAGCTGCGCTTCACCAGCCAGTGCAGGTGATCGCGCCCCGCCTCCCAGCTCCAGGGGATGACGGCAAGCACCGCGTAGAGCACCAGGAAGGCGGCCGGCAGCGCCCCCAGCAAGCCCTTGGCCAGCACGGACAGGCCCAGGAAGACATAGAAGGCGTACCACCAGGCGCTCCGGTGCTTCGTCGTCTCATCGAGCTGGCCGATGAACGCGCACGCCATGGCGCACATCATGCTGGTGACGAACGGCGTGT
>NZ_DASPHO010000683.1:0-15118 GCF_035629615.1 Hyalangium sp.
GCTGGTTTCTGCCAGGCGTCCACCAGCACCGAGACTCAGGCGTGCACGGCCGCCCCATCCCCTCCATACGCAGTGTGTAATGGCCAGTGCGTGGATACGAGCAATGACTTCTTTAACTGCGGTGCCTGTGGGCATCGGTGCCCCAACCCCGCGTTTCATTGCGAGGCAGGAGACTGTGTATTGTGCAGTCCCGATTCAGTAGACTGTTGAGAGGGGGGGGAAGCCTGAAGGTACCCGTTCACATCCATGTCCAGGGCTGCGCGGTTTGGCAATCCAACGGCCAGTACTGGTCCATTCTGTTGTGCCTGGCCAGTGAACGGGTACCCTTTGGAGATCTGTGCGGGGAACGGCCCGAGCCTCTATGGTGAAGGGTCGTTCCTACCGCAACCCAGTGGGCTTCGTTGCCGGCTCGGTGTGCTGGGCGCTCCGACGAGGACGGACACAAAGAACTGCTGAAGCGCTGACTGTAACCGCTGGAGATGATTGCGCTTTGGGCGATTTTTCGGGCCGGTGCCCGGGTACCCCCGCAGATTTTCTGCATCATTGTCCACCGGGCTGGCTCATGCCAGCAGCACAGAGGAGCACCACAACTGCTACCCGTGGACGAGTACGAGCAAAACAGTGGAGGTGCAGCGACAGCCTCCATTCAATGGAGATGTCATGCACGAGCTGAGAGTGAGCAGAGCCCTGCTGGCGGGCTTGGTATGTGTGGCCGTGGGATGCAGCAGCAAGGCGCCGGAAGAGAAGAGCGTGGCGAGCAGCGCATCTCCGTTGGTGGTGGGCTGGGAGGGGACGGGGGCCATGGCCGAGGCGCGCAAGTACCACGCGGGGGGGGTGCTGCAGTCCGGCAAGGTGCTGGTGGTGGGGGGGTACAACGCCAGCGGGTTCCTGTCCTCGGCGACGGTATACGAGCCCGGGACAGGCACCTGGACGGTGGTGGCACCCATGCCGGAGGGTCGGCAGGCGCACACGGCGACGGTATTGGAGACGGGCAAGGTGCTGGTGGCGGGAGGAGAGAACGGGGCCGGCCGCCTGTCATCCACGACAGTGTATGACCCTGCCACCAACACGTGGGCCTCCGCGGGGACGTTTGCCTCGGGAGTGGCGCGGGACTCGATGACGGCAACGCTGTTGGCCTCGGGCAAGGTGCTGGTGGCGGGAGGAGGGAACAGTGGGGGCTCGCACGGCAGGGTGGATGTGTATGACCCGGTGGCGGGGACTTGGAGCGTGGGCCCGAGTATGGGGACGCCGCGGCGCAGCCATACGGCGACGCGGTTGCAGTCGGGCCAGGTGCTGGTGGTGGGAGGACGAGGGAGCACGAGCCTTGCGACAGCGGAGGTGTACAACCCGTTGAGCCATACATGGACGGGGGCGGGAGCGCTGGCCACGGCGCGATATGACCATACGGCGACGCTGCTGCCTTCGGGGAAGGTGTTGGTGGTGGGAGGGCGCAACAGTAGCGGGGTGGTGGGGACAGCGGAGGAATACGATCCGAGCACGGGGCTGTGGAGCGTGACGAGCGCGCTTGTGAGTGCCAGAGCGCAGCACACGGCGACGCTGCTGAGCACGGGGAAGGTGCTGGTGACAGGGGGGCAGAATGGCAGCGCGCAGGTGAGCGCAGAGATGTACGACCCTGGCACCGGGCAGTGGAGCGCGACGACGCCCATGGGAAGTGCGAGGTACCTGCATGTGGCGGTGCTGCTGGAGTTACAGGGGAAGGTGTTGGTGGTGGGGGGCGTGGGAGGAAACGGCTCGAGCCAGAAGACGGCGGAGTTGTATGCGTATGACGCGTGCGCAGGGGTGGTCTGCAACAGCTCCCCTGGAGCGTGTTACGAGGCGGCGGGGACGTGCAGCAATGGGGAGTGCAGCTACGCGCCGAAGGCAGTGGGAGCGAGTTGCGATGACGGGGATGCGTGTACAGGGCAGGACGCGTGCAACGGCGCAGGAGTGTGCGCGGGCAGTGCCACCAGTTGCAGCAGCCCGCCCGGGCAGTGCTACGAGGCAGCGGGGACGTGCAGCGGAGGAGCGTGCGCCTACGAGTACAAGGCCGCGGGCGTGGCGTGTGATGACGGGGATGCGTGCACGGTGGGTGAGGAGTGCAACGGGGCTGGAGGGTGCGCGGGGACGCCGGTGAGTTGCAACACTCCGCCCGGGCAGTGCTACGAGGCGGCGGGGACGTGCAGTGGTGGGGCGTGCACCTATGCGCCGAAGGCAGCGGGTACGGCTTGTGATGATGGCAATGCGGGCACTCTCAACGACGTGTGCAGCGGGGCAGGGAGCTGCGCGGGAACGGAGGCCTGCACCACGCCGCCGGACGCGTGCCATGACTCACCCGGAACGTACGTCAATGGGGCTTGTACCTACCCGCTGAAGGCGGCCGGAACCTCTTGCGGCGCGGGGCAGATCTGCACCCCGACGGGCACGTGTGAGGGCAAGTGCTGGGTTGGAGGGACGCTTTACGAGGCGGGCACCATCAATCCGAGCGGAGCCTGCCAGGAGTGCAACCCGAGCATGTCGACGAGCAGTTGGAGCTTCAGGCCGTCCACGGTTCAGTGCCGGGCCTCGGAGGGCACTTGCGACGTGGCGGAGTACTGCACCGGCAGCAGCAGCAGTTGCCCCGGGGATGGGTACGCGGCCAACGGGACGAGCTGCGGCACGAACGCCGGAGCGTGGGGAAGCTGCGGAGGCTTCAGTGACTTCTGCGACACGACGGGGACGCAGACGCGGACGGTGACGGCGTCCACGTGTGGCAGCGGGGTGTGCAGCGCTTCAAGCACCAGCACAGAAACGCAGGCGTGCACGCGGGTGGCGCCGGGGCCCCAGGCCTGCGCGGCGCCCAGCTATGGGGCATGGAGCGCGTGCAGCTTTAGTGATGTGTGCGCGCAGACGGGGACGCAGACGCGGACGGTGACGAGCTCCACGTACAGCTGCGCCAGTGGGCAGTGCGTGACATCCACCAGCACGGAGACGCAAGCCTGCACGCGCAGCACCAACGGGAACAGCTGCGGCAGCACCTCCGGTGGCTGTACCACGTGCAGTGGCTTCAGCGACACGTGCGACGAGACGGGCACGCAGTCGTGCTCGACGACGAACTACACGTGCTCTGGAGGCACGTGCAGCCCGTCGAGTACCAGCACCCAGCCGGTCGCGTGCACGGTGAGCAAGGCCGGCACCGTCTGCGACTCCTCCGATAGCTGTGGGGCGTGCAGCTTCGGTGATTACTGCACCACGCAGGGCAGCCAGTCGTGCTCGGAGAGCTACTCCACATGCTCGGGGGGAAGTTGCCGCTCGGCGGGAAGCTCCAACTACTCGCAGGCCTGCTACAGGCCTGCGCCCTCCCAGTCGTGCTCGCCGCCTCCTTCTCCTTCCTATGGCTCGTGGAGCGGGTGCAGTGCCAGCTGTGGCGCACGCACCGAGTCACGCACTGTGACGACGTACAGCAACGGCTCCTTCAACTGTTCGACCGGGACGTGTCCCGTCCTCGCTTCCACCTCCACCGAGACAAGGTCGTGCCCCATCCAGCAGTGCCCCGGTGCCAGCTATGGGAGCTGGAGCAGCTGTAGTGGATTCGGTGACTTCTGCGACTCCACGGGAACGCAGTCGAGGACGGTGACGAACTACTCGTGCAATGGGACGTCGTGTGTTCCGAGCACCAGCACGGAGACGCAGGCGTGCTCGCGGGTGGCCCCCGGTCCCCAGCCGTGCTCACCCTCCTATGGAAGTTGGAGCGCATGTGGCGGGTTCAGCGATGCATGTGACACGACGGGGACGCAGTCTCGTCAGGTGACCAACTCCAGCTACAGCTGCTCGGCGGGAGCGTGTCAGGCAACCTCCACCAGCTCCGAGTCGCAGGCTTGCATACGGGAGATAATCCCGCCGCAGTGCCCGGGGACGATCTACGGGCAGTGGAGCGCATGCAGCGGCACTAATCAGTGCGGGCAGTGGGGGACGAAGACGAGGACGGTGACAAGCTACAGTTCCTCAAACTGCCAGTGCGTGGCGAACACTACCACCGAGACGCAGTCGTGTACGGGCACCCCAACTCCTCCATTCGCGCCGTGTAGTGGCCAGTGCGTGGATACGAGCAGTGACTTCTATAATTGCGGTGCCTGTGGGAATATGTGTCCCAACCACACTTTTACTTGTGAGTTTGGAAACTGTACTCGCTATTGAGCGTCACCGGTCACCGGCTGTCGGCTCACCCGCTCACAAGCCTCCCGGTGACATTCGTCAACACCGGGAGGGCTACCGAACGGCAGACGGCCAGCAGCCCGTCACAGGTGCGCTCCCAGCCACGCAGGCGGGCATAGGCCGGACCTTCCCGGCGTACCCGGGCCGCGAAGGCCGTGTCGCTGGCAGCGCGTGCGAGTGCCAGCGACATGTCCTTGGAGTCGAGAGGATCGCAGAGGATGCCGAGCTCCCCGACCACCTCGGGGAGCGCCCCTGCGCGGGCGGCCACCACTGGCCGGCCCGCAGCCAGCGCCTCCAGGGCCGGGAGGCCGAAGCCCTCGCAGAGCCCCACCGCGATCACCGCATCCGCGCCTGAGATGAGGACGGGGAGGAGCTCGTCGGCCACGTAACCCAGCAGCCTGACGCGAGCGCCCAGACCGAGTCGCTGGATCTCGGCGCGGATGAGCCCCTCGGCACCCCAGTCCGCGCCGACGAGGACCAGCAGGTGACTGTCCCGTGCAGAAGAGGTTGCATAGGCGCTCAGGAGCCGCAGGTGGTTCTTCCCAGGGTGCTCGAGACGCGACGGATAGAGGAGGTATGGCGCCTCCAGGCTCAGCTTGGCGCGGGTCTCCGCGACACGCACGCCCTCCAGGGGCGCGAAGCGCTCGGTGTCCACTCCATTCGCGACCATGTGGATCTGCTCGAGCGGGCGGCTCAGGATGCGAGCGACATCCGCGCGAGTCGCATGGCTGACAGCCACCAGGGCCTCGAGCCCGGCGAAGGCCTTGGGGAGGAGGTATTGGACGTAGCGGGTCCGCAGCCCGTCGTACTTCCCCGGGATGTTGAACTGGGCCAGATCATGAATGACGCCCACCGTGGGCAGGCCGGGGCGCAGCGCCGCACGGCGGTTGGCCGCCGGGAGCAACAGCACATCTGCTCCCGCCGCACGTGCGTGGGCTCCGGCACGGGCCAGGTACCACGAGGCGCTGAGGGCGGGGTGATCCGCGTAGGCGGGGACCCGTGCGCGCTCGGTATCCCTGAGGACGTCGGCATAGGCCTCGAAGTCCTTTCCGGTGCCGATGGCGATCAGGCTGTCCCCCGCTTCAGAGAGTCCGCGCTCCAGGCGCGGGAGCAGGGCACGCGTATACGTGCCGAGACCGGAGCGCCCCCAGTCCGTGCCTCCCAACGTGATGGCGAGCCTCATGGCGCCACCTCACCGGGACGGGTGGCGCGCACCACGCGGGCGGGTGCTCCCACGGCCACGGAGGCAGGAGGGATCTCCCCGCGCACCACGCTGGCCGCGCCGACGAGGCTCCCGTCCCCAATCCGAGAGCCTGCGAGGACGGTCACCCCGTTGGCCAGGAACACCCCCCGGCCGACGCGGGTGCCCGGCCCATTCTGGAGCGTCACGCCATGAAGCAGCGTGCAGGCCGGCCCGAGCTCCACGCCCTCACCGATGATGATGTTGAACGGGTGGGGCAGCCGCAGCCCCGGGCCAATGGCATCGCTCCACACGTCGATGTGAAAGCCCAGACGCAACAAGGTGGACAGGCCCAGCGAGGTTCCGAGCATCCCCCGGAACCCAGCCCCGAGCCGGAGCAGGACCAGGGCCCAGAGAGACGAGTCGAGCGCGGCGGCGGCTCGCGGGAGCCGGGCTCCCCGGGCGCGGCGGGCGGTGACCACCCGCGCGCCGTCTGCTTGGAGGGCCAGCAAGGGAGCACGGAAGGCATGGAAGGGTTTCGAGAGCGAGTCCATGCCACCGCCCTTGCGATACGCGTTCCAACCGCTTTCAGCCTGGGACGGTGCGAATCTGTTTCATTCTGAGACGGTGGGGGCGTCTCGTTTCAGGACGTCTCAGGCTGAGACAGCCCCAGGGCACTCGGCGGGCTCCGAGACACCCCCGGGGAACGGGATGTGCAACAGGAGTCAGCAGGAGTCAGCAGGAACCGGGCAGCCGACCGAGAGCAGCCTGTACCGCAAGCTGCTTGAGGAGATTGCCAGACGTGACTGATGACTTGACCTGCTACAGAAATCATCTCGTAGTGATTGTGAGCCGCGATTCCGCCACCCGAGAGCTGCTGCGATCCCGGATCGAGGCCGTGGGTTTCGACGTGCTCGAGTTCGATCATGGGCGAGACGTGTTGCAAAGCGAGACGTCCGAATGGGCGGCTGTCTGCCTCGATCTCGAGCTCGAGGATATGGGGGGAATGGATGTCTTGAGGCACCTGCGGGCACGGGATGCCCTGCTCCCCATCGTGGTCCTCGCCGCGGACCAGGACATCAACGCCGCCGTGCAGGCGGTTCGCCTGGGGGCGCATGACTACGTGACGAAGCCCCTGGAGGGGCAGCGGGTCATCCAGTCCCTGAGGGAGGCGGCCGAGTACCGGCGGGAGAGCTGGCGGCTGCGGCAGCCCGAGCAGGCCGGTGAGGAGGAGAAGCTGATGGGCTGCCTCATCGGCCAGAGCGCCCCGATGCGAGCCCTGGTGAGGCAGCTCAGGCGGGTCCTCAAGGCGGAGGTGCCCGTGTGCATCTTCGGTGAGACGGGGACTGGCAAAGAGCTGGTGGCTCGCGCCATCCACGAGCAGGGGGCGCGGGCGCGGGGGCCTCTGGTGGCCGTCAACTGCGCCGCCTTCGCGGAGTCCCTGCTCGAGTCGGAGCTCTTCGGGCACGACAGAGGGGCATTCACCGGCGCCTTCTCCACCCACAAGGGGTGCTTCGAGCAGGCGCAAGGGGGCACCTTGTTCCTCGATGAGGTGGGGGAGATGAGCGCCTCCACGCAGGTACGGCTGCTGAGGACTCTGCAGGAGCGAACCATCCGGCGGGTCGGCGGGACGACGGAGATCCGCGTCGATGTCCGTATCATCGCCGCCACCCACCGGAATCTCCTGGCGGAGGTGAAGGCCGGACGGTTTCGCGAGGATCTCTACTACCGGCTCGCTGTCTACCCCCTCCAGGTTCCTCCGCTCAGGGAGCGGGCTTCGGACATCCCGCAGTTCATCAGCCATTTCCTGAGGAAGTCTGGCGGGGGCGACAGGAGCCGTCCGAGCCGCGTCAGTCACGAGGTGCTGGCGGCGCTGCTCCGCTACCGTTGGCCAGGCAATGTGCGCGAGCTGGAGAACGTCCTCCAGCGGGCTGCGCTCTCCTGCGATGGGGCCCAGATAGAGCTCGCGCACCTGCCAGCGGAGCTGCGCGCGCTCGTGCTCCCCGACATACCGAAGGGCTTTCCATCCGCGCGGGAGGTGGCGGCCGAGCCACTGCTCGAGGAGGACGCGGTCGTGCCGCTCCGGGAGTTGGAGCGCAGGGAGATCCTCAAGGCGCTGACGGTGACGAATGGAAGTGTGACGAAGGCCGCGAGGCTGCTGGGGCTGGGGCGAGCGACCCTGTACCGCCGCCTGGGAGAGCTGCACCTCTCCGCGGCCCTGGACGAGCGCTCAGGGGGGTATCCGCAACAAGTGGGTGAGTCTCGCCGGCAGGAGGGGCGCCCGGCGCGCAACGAGTAGCGGATCCCGCAGCGGAAGCATGTCAGCGCCCGCCTTCAAGGGGATGAGCCCCCACGGGGTGGCGATGTGCTCTCGCACCACGAGCCCTTCCCCAACGATCGTCTCGTTCTCGACGATCGCCTGCTCGATGCAGGCGCGCGGTTCGATGAGGGCCCGGGCGCCGATGAGGGCGCCGGGCCCCACCCTGGCTCCGCTGTATACCCTCGCACCGGCTCCGATGAGCACGGGGGGAGAGAGCTCGGCCCCGTCATCGATTCGCCCACCCCGTGCGACCCACACTCCTGGCCAGGTCTCTGCGGCATGGATGAGCAGTGCGAGCCGCCCGAGCAAGGCCTCACAGGCGAGCTGGAGGGCCGTGCCAGGTGTATCGACGAGGGTTCCCCACCCAGGCAGGGACTCCACCGTGACGGGGCCCTCGATCGGGCTCGTGAGGTGCACCTCCGCTGGGGAGAACGGCCCTCCCGTCTTCGGGGGATCAAGCCGCCCTACCAGCGCACCCGGGACGGACTTCCTTTGAAACAGGCGCGTGAGGTCGGCGTTGCCCACCACGGACTCCGAGAGCGCCAGCCATCGCGCCTCCGTGGGGAACCCGGCCGCCTGGCCCAGGGCACGCGGGGAGAGCGGCGTGATCGCGGGGACGAAGACGACGCCACGGGACAGGACCTTCTGCTCGGACACGAGCCGCCGCACCTGCGCTCCCAGCTCATCCTGGCCCAGCTCGATGGCGACTCGCTCGCTCCCCAGGTTGTGGAGCCACTGAAGCTGCCGGATGACGACGGGAGGCCCTGCCAGAGCCAGCGCTCCGGCACCGCTCGGAGGGGTACTGCGGTGGATGACTGCCAGCATCGCGTGCTCCTTCGGCTCAGTAGGCGCCGCGGCCGGTGAGCACTGCTGGGATCGTCCTCGCCAGGATGAGCAGCTCCTGGGGAGGCTTCACGCGGTCGATGTATTCGAGATCGAGCGCAACCTGCTGCTCGAAGCTCAGGTCGCTGCGGCCGCTCACCTGCCAGAGACAGGTGAGCCCTGGCCGCACCTCGAGACGGCGGAGTGCGCGCGCGTCATACTTGACGACCTCCTGCCAGAGGGAAGGGCGCGGGCCTATCAGGGTCATGTCTCCCATGAGCACGTTCCAGAGCTGCGGGAGCTCATCAATGCTGAGCTTGCGGAGGATGCGCCCCACAGGTGTCGCCCGGGGATCGCGGCGGAGCTTGAAGCGCACGCCATCGGTGGCCTCCCGCCTCTGGGCCGCCAGGGCCGCCTTCATCCCATCCGCTCCGTCCACCATGGTCCGCAGCTTGAGCATCTGGAAGGGGCTTCCGTGCTGTCCCGCTCGCTCCTGCCCGTAGAGGATGGGACCGCGGCTGGTGAGCAGGATCCCCAGCGCGGCCAGCAGCATCACGGGTGAGAGCAACACCAGGGCAGTGCTGGCAACCACGATGTCGAGCACGCGGCGCAGGAGCGGGCCGGTGTCCGCGAGCCAGCCTTCCAGCTGCCTCTTCAGGCGGCGCAGGCGCGCCAGGCTCCGCCACCCTGGGCCGCGCAGCGCTGGAGGGCTGGAATGGGCGTGTGTCTCAAACATCCTCATGAACGGCACTCCGGGATCGATCGGGAAGGGGTGTCGTGGAAGCAGCCGGTGCCTGCCAGAACCCTGAGACGTCGCCCACCTGATCAGGGCTACCAGCAAACTCGGTGCCGAGCCCCAGGACGACGAACCCAATCCGATCCTCTCGCCCGAGAAGGTGAGGGAGCGCCGCGAGCTCGAAGAGGGAGTGGGCGCCGGCCTCGACGAGCACCAGCACCCGGGTGCTCTGGCGGGCCAGGCGGCGAAGCGCCTGCGGGCGCTCGGGCTTGTCCCAGACCGAGAGCGCGCCGTCCCGGAGCGGGACATCTTCTCGAAGAGAGACCTCGGGCTTCATGTCGAGCCGCGAGGCAAGTTCGACGGCGCGCTGCGTCCACGCTGGGGCGAGCGCCAGCATGAGCGTGGTGCCACGAGCGCCGGAGAGGGGCCCCCCCAGGTCCAAGGCGAGATCCTCCAGGCCATGGGAGCTCGCCGGCCAGCTCGAGGCGGCGACGACGGGGCTGCGTCCCCAGAAGGCGAGCTCGGAGGCAGTCCAGAGCTTGAGCCCGCGCAGGGATCGCGCAGCACAGCCCAGCGCCGCGAGCGCTCCCAGGAGGAGAGGAAAGGCGAGAGCAACGAGGCGGTAGGAGCGCGTCGGGCGCGTGGGAAGATCGGCCGCGTCCAGCACCCGGAGCCCAGGGGCCGGCTGGTTCATCACGGCTTCGATCATCTTCTGCTCGGCCTTGAGCTCACTCAGCCGTCTCTCCGCCAGGCGGAGCTCGTCGAGCAGGAGGCTGGCCTTTCCTTGCATCGAGGAGAGCTTTGTCGTGCGCTCACGCGCGGAGCGCTCCAGCTGGGCGAAGGCCTGCCACTTCCGTTGGGCCGCCTCTCGCCCCGCCTTGGCCTCCATGAGCCCTTGCTGGAGGAACATCCATTGAGGATTGGTCCCCACGGTCTGGTCCGTGAGGGTGGGGGCGGTGGAGGAGCGGCCTGCGAGCGCCTCCACCGCGGCCGCGAGCCCCTGGACCTCGGGGTGCTCCTCGGAGAGGCTGGCACGGCGAGCGACGAGCTCTGTCCGCAGCTCGGCGAGCTTGCGCTCCTCGGGGAGGGCCTGGGTCTCGGAGAGGACCACCTTCAGGCTCTGGTGCCCGGCCGCGGTGTGGAGGAGGGCGGCCTTGGCTTCCGCCGACTCCATCTCGATGCGGCTGCGGTGGGCCTCGGTGCTCAGGAGCGCCGCCTCTTCGAGGGCCGTCCGCTGGTCGATCGTGAGGTCCGCGATGCCGTTCTCCAGCCTGAAGGCATCATAGCGCTCCCAGGCTGCCGTGAGCTGTGCCTGCCCGCGCTCGATCTCCTGGCCGAGGGCATGGAACTGCTCCTCCGCGCGTCTCCGCTCCGTCGTGGTGCGGCCCTCGAGAAAGACCTGAGTCACCGTCTCCGCAAGCAGCAGGGCCTCCTCGGCGCTGCCGGCTCTCACCCGAACAATCAAGACGTTCGAGTCCCTGCCGGTGTCCGCATCGATCCTCTGCCCCAGCGCCTCGAGGGTGGACGGCAGCTTCGTGCGGTGGCGGACCTCCGCGAGGAGGGTAGGAAGCTTGAGCGTGTCGACCAGGGTCCTGAACTCCCGCAGAGAGTCCACGCGAGAGGAGGAGCGTGGAGGCTCCCACACCAGCACGGCCTCCGAGGCATATTCGCGAGGCAGGAGTGTCTTGGCCACGAGCACGCCCGTGGGAACGCCGAGCAGGAAGGTGAAGGCGATCAGCCGCCAGCGCAGGCGCATGGCCCGCACCACCCGCATCACATCGATGGGACGCCCCGGCCGTGGGCGGGAGTGACCGGTGGCAACCCCGGGAGGGCCGGGTGTGCCTTCATCACCTGGAACGAACACTCCCCTCCAGAGTGCACCCTATATGCCATTGAGCGGAGTGGCGCGGCTCTTGCGATGAGGCGCCCGCATGAGCCGCTTCTCTCTCTTCTTGCTGGGCATGCTGGCGATCTCCTCCGGTTGTAGCGCTCACCTGGTAGCTGCCCCGACGAGGCCCACGGAGGACGCGGGCTTCACGGTCGAAGCGATCCCCGAGCCGGAGGGAATGGCTCCTGCTCCCGCGCTCCCCTTTCGATTGCAGCCAGGGGATATCCTGAGCTTGCGAACGATCTCCCTGGCTCCCTTGGAGGTGCCGCGCCTGAGCGTCGATGATGCCGGGTTTCTCCATGCCCCGCTCACCGGGGCCATTGCGGTGGCCGGCGCATCATTGGAAGAGGCCGAGGCCCTGCTCCAGGAGCGGCTGCGCCGCTATGATCGCTTCGGCATCGTCTCCCTCACCGTGGCGGAGCCGGCCGGACACCGGGTCAGTGTGCTGGGAGCCGTTGCCAGATCCGGTACGTACATCCTCGGGAGCCCCACTCGAGTCGCCGACCTTCTCGCGATGGCCGGCGGAGTCCAGCGGGCGGAGGGAGAGGCCGAGACCGTCGAGCTGGGCGATCTCGAGGCCGCGCGCTTGCTCCGCGCCGGCGAGCCGTTGCCCATCAGCATCCCTCGGGCGTTGGCGGGAGACCCGAGGCACAACGTGCTCCTGGCTCCCAGAGATGTGTTGTTCGTGCCTGCTCTGCAAGGAGCGGCGGTGCGTGTGCTGGGGGAGGTGAAGCATCCTCGCCTCATTCCCTGGCGCCCAGGGCTGCGGTTGAGCGAGGTGCTTGCGCAGGCTCAGGGGATGAGCGCCGATGCGGACGAGGCCGACGTCAGGGTCGTTCGTGGCCCGCTCTCGGCGCCGCGGCTCTACCGGGCCAGCCTGAGGGCGCTGATCCAAGGGAGTGCCACCGATGTCGAGCTTGCACGCGGGGACATCGTCTTCGTGACGAAGCATTGGTTTGCCTCGGCGACGGATGTGCTCCAGCGCCTGGTTCCACTGCTGGTCGTCTCGCCCGTCCCGCGGTGAGACGAGGCCTTGTCTCATGATGAGACGTCCGCACCACGCTTCACCGTGCGGGCGGGCCCCGGCACTCTTCGTGCAGTCCGTAGGGACTGGGAAGATTCTTTATGCACAGCCGAGTCCTGATCATTTTCGTCGATGCCCTCGGGCCACTCCAGCTGGAGGCGGCTGGCGGGTTTGGAGGCCTGCCCTATCGTGGTCAGCTGCGCGGTATTCTCGGCTATTCGTGTGGCGCGTTGCCGACGCTCCTCACGGGAGCGCCCCCAGCCCGCCACGGGCGCATGTGCCTCTTTGCCCAGGCGGCCGAGGGGGGAGGGGTGTTGGCTCCCCTGGCTCTCCTGGGCCTGCTCCCACGGGTGGTACACGAGCGGGGCCGGCTGCGTCGGCTCGCGGCGTGGATGCTGGCCCGTCAAGCCAGGCTCACGGGCTATGTGGAGCTCTACCGCGTCCCTCCCGAGGTATTCCGCTGGCTGGATCTGCCGGAGCGGGAGGATCTGTTCGCCGCGGATCGGATCGGCGGCTGCGAGACGTTCCTCTCGGCGGCGCGGCGAGCGGGGCTCCGGGTCTTCGCGGCGCCCTGGCAGCTGCCCGAGGAGCAGCGCTGGGCGCACACCGAGGCCGTGCTCCGAGAGCAGCGGCCCGATCTGGTCTTCGCGTACGCCACCGAGCTCGACGGGGCTCTCCACCGGGCAGGCAACGACAGCGCCGAGGCCCGCCTGGCCATGCGGCGGATTACCACCCGGATCGAGCGAGCGTGCGAGGCCATGCGGGCCGGTGGAGGCGAGGTGAGCACCATCGTCGTGGGCGATCACGGGATGGCAGACATTGGCCGGGCGGTCGATCCACGCGGGCTGCTGCGGCAGCTGCGGGGCGTGCGGGCCTTCGTTGACAGCACGATGATGCGCTTCTGGGGGGATGACCGGACGCTCGCGCGAGCGCGGGCCCTGGTGGAGAGAGCGGAGCTTCCGGGACAGTGGCTGGATACAGGAGCCCTCGACGCGAGGCAGGCGCCTACCCACGGCGCTCCTTACGGCAGAGCCCTCTTCCTGCTCGAGGAGGGGAGCCTCTTCGCGCCCAGCTTCGTGGGCGGCGCGATGCGCGGCATGCACGGCTATGACGTGGACAGCCCCTCTGCCCTCGCGGCCATTGCCTCGGACACGCCGATCCCGGAGGGCTGCCGCTCACTGACGGACGTAGCCCCCTGGGTTCGCTCACTCCTGGGAGTGACCGCATGAAGATTGCGTGGATCAACGAGCTCGCTCATCCCGCTGGGGGTGCCGAGCGGTATGTGCGAGACACGGCGAGGGAGCTGGCGGACCAGGGGGTACGCTCCGTGCTCTTCTACGATGTGAAGGCGACGCCGGATCCCTCTCCGTCCATGCTCGCCCCCTTCGAGGGCGGCTTCCCGATCGTCGATCTCGGACGTCAGCTCCGGGAGCTCGCACCGGACGTCGTCTACGTGCATCGTCTCCACGAGAACAAGGCGCTGCGGGCCCTCGCGGCCTCACCGTTTCCGGTGGTCCGCTTCTTTCATGATCACCGGCTGTTCTGCCTGCGCGAGCACAAGTACACGGCACTCTCCAAGACTCCGTGCTGCAGGGCCGTTGGCGCGGGCTGCTATCCGTGCCTCGGCTTCGTCCGCCGCTCCGAGACATGGCCGGGAGTAGAGCTCGCCTCCCTCCGAAGGCTCCGTGCCGAGCAGGAGCAGGCTCGCCACCATACGGCGTTCATCGTGGGCTCGCGGTACATGGCCAACCATGTCGTTGCCCATGGCTTCGAGCGCTCTCGCATCCATGTCATTCCGCTCTACGCGAGTGTCCCGCCCCGGCTCAGAGTCCACGGGCAGCGCCAGGAGGACCTGCTGCTCTTCATCGGGCAGCTCACCACGGGCAAGGGGCTCGATGTCCTGCTCCAGGCGCTCCCAAGGACCGTCCGCCCGTGCCGGCTGATCGTGGTGGGGCGAGGGCGACAGGAGGTGAAGCTGCGGGCCCTGGTGCAAGCGCTGGGGTTGGCCGAGCGAGTGGCCTTCATGGGGTGGTTGGATCCTGAGGCGCTCTCAGCGCACTACCAGCAAGCCTCCTGCCTGGTCTTTCCCACCCGCGCTCCGGAGACCTCCGGCCTCGTCGGGATTGAGGCCATGGCTCATGGCACACCGGTCATCGCCAGCCCCCTGGGCGGGATTGAAGAGTGGCTGTCCCACGGCCGGACGGGCCTCAGCGTGCCGCCCAACGATCCTGCCGCGCTCGCCGCGGCAATTGACCAGCTGCTGGGAGATCCCAGTCTTCGGAGCCAGATGGGCCTGAACGCCCTGCAGACCTTCGAGGAGCGCTTCCGCCCCGAACATCATGCTGACCGATTGCTGACCGTCCTGGAGGCTGCCGCGGGAGCAGGCAGGTTGTTCGGATGATGGAGGGGCGTTTCACCTTGCGGGGCTCTGCCGCCGTAGAGGCGCAGATCGCCGGGATTGTGAGGCAGGCCGCCGCGATCATCGGTGCGCGAGTCCGGCCTGATGAGCTCCGAGCGCTGGCCCTCATGGGCGGCTACGGACGCGGTGAGGGCGGCGTCGAGCGGAGCGGAGGAAGCGAGAGGCCCCATAACAACCTCGACTTTCTGCTGGTGATCAACGGGACGATACGCCCGGGGCTCAAGGAGCTGCTGGATCGTTCCCTCGAGCCGTTGCGCAGACAGTATGCGGTGGGGCTCGATCTGGGCATCGTCACGGCCCGGGCCCTCCGCCGGGCCCCTTGCCTGGTCATGTGGTACGACATGCGGTACGGCCACAAGACGGCGCTCGGGGACACCGCGTTCCTGCCCTCGCTCACCCACTTTTCGCGAGAGGCGATCGTCCCCGGTGATGTGAGGGATCTGCTGGTCAACCGCGGGACGCTGCTCGTCATCAACGAGGCCTTGTTGGAGCAGGGTGGGGTGGACGACGAGCAGAGGCGCGCGCTGGTCCGGCATGC
>NZ_DASPHO010000684.1:0-9088 GCF_035629615.1 Hyalangium sp.
GCCCATCACCGAGAACCTGCCGATGATCTACAACGAGCTGGGGGTGTACACGGGGGCCCGGCTGGGCACTCCGTGCGACGACCAGTGACGAGAGGGCGCACCGGAGTCAGGTGATGCGATCTCCTCTCATCTGCCTGGCCCTCCTCCTCGGTGCATGCGCCGGGGTGGAGCGGCCCGGGGCGCCTCGGGTACCAAAGAAGCCGTTTGGGGTAGCTACCCAAAGGGACACCCCTTTGAGAGATTGAACCCAGGTGAAGCGTACAAAGAAGCCTTCGGCGGCAATCCCGCGCGCGTCTCTCCACGCAGGGATATCAAACGACTCCTTCCAGAATGAGCGAGCACTATCCACGAGTTCGAGTCCACGCAAGCCACGGCGCGCTAATCATTCGCGATGGTTTTTGGATCTGCTTCTACATGCGGCGCCCCAATCATGAGATCGCACGGGAGGTGATGCGCTCGTTCGAGATATACTTGCACGCCGTGGGGCCTCAAGCTCTGGCCTGGTATAATGATCACCAGGAGGACTGGGGGTATCTGGACACCACGTCTTGGCAAACCTTCAGGCGCGATCTTCTCGAGTCGAACTGGTCCCACCATGAATTGACGGACGACCCGTCAGGCGCTCCTGCATTCCATTTCACGTATTCCTGCAAGTCACTAGGTAAACTCTTTGAGCCCAACCCTCCCTTGGTGTCGGCGGTGGGCTTCTGCCTCCCAACCGAGTTTCTCGAGGAGCATGGTCCAGGCCAGGTGCGTGAACTCGCCATGGAGCTTGCCGCCGCTCTTCCCTACGACTCAGGCCATGCCGGCCTCTTCTTCAACGCCCTCCTGGGCTATCGGGAAACGGAAGAAGCCCTCAGCCGTTTCTGTCTACGCTACCCCGGCATGGACATCGGTGACGTGGAATCCATCGCCAGAGGGCTCAACGGGCGGGTGAAAGGGCCCGCCTGGCTGACCTTCCTCGGCCAACCCGTGCTCGGGGAACTTGGAGGTGTCGAGGGGCTGCGCGCCCGCCTGTCCTCCCCCGGAACCGCCGTTCAGCAGTTGGAGGGGGACCGCGCGGTCATCACCCTGGGCCCCTGGCCGGAGGCTGGAGACACTGAGGCCGGCCGCAACCTGCCCGAGTACCGGGAGCTGGCGCGCGTGCTGGAGCCCTGGCTCTACCACTCGGGTGGCGGGTACTACTTCCCCCAAGACATCTGGCAGCGCTGGGAGCGCCGCTTCCTGGACTGAGCCCTCGGCGCTCTGCTCCCGCGTACGAACCCAGGAGCCCTGGCACACCGGCCAGGCTCCCGGGTTTGGCACTCCGCGCTACGGCGCCGTCACCGTCATCACTCCGAGCTGCGTAGCATCGAAGTCTTGGCCCAGGTTGGAGCCCGCTCCATTCAAGTCGCAGTACGTCCACTTCATGCCGTTGTCCTGGCTGAACCGGAACGTGTAGGAGTACGCGGCCTCAGTCGTCGGCGCGATGAACGAGCCCATGAACTCGTCGTCATTGCCGAACTGCACGTTGTAGGTCGCAGGGAAGAACCGCCAGCTGTTGTTGCTCCGCGGATTCGAGCCGTTGGCGCCGTAACCCACCTCGGCCAGGATGCCCGCAGGCGCACCCTCGGTCTCGGTAACGCCCGCCTCGTAGATGCGGCCGTAGATGAGGGGCGTCATCGTGCCGCTCGGCACCGAGAAGTCGGAGGGGAACTGGAGGTTGCAGTAGTCCGCCTCCAGGGTGTTGCCCGTCTCGTTCTCGTTGCCCGTGTAGGTGAACGCATTGCCCAGGAACACGGCGCCGGGCGCTGCCACATCCGCCGGGGCGGTGAATGACACGTTCACCTGCGCAACGGCGTTGCCGATGTTGGAGACGGCCGTGCAGCTCGCGGTGAAGGGGCTGCTCACGACGCAGGGCGACGAGGGGTTGCCACCGAACTGCACCCTCATGGTGGGCGCGAAGTCCGTCCCGACCACCGCGACGGCGTTTGCACCATGCGTGGCGGGGCCGTCATTCGGCGTGAGGGTTGCCACGGTGAGGTTCGCCAGATCGTTCGGCAGGCCCGGCGTCGGAGACGGATCTGTCCGGAAGTCGTTGCGGTTCTGGTCACTGTCCGTGCTGAGCGGTGAGCGGGACAGCGAGGCAGACCAGTCGCCGTTGGCCGATCTGTAGAACGCCGTGGCAGTCTCATACATCGCCAGGCCATTCACGGCGACGTTGATGTCCAGGGGGTTGCCGCCCGTGTCGTAGCCGAGCGTATCGAGCAGCTCCGTCCCCGCGGCGTTGATGAGCTGGGCCGCGTCCCCGCTTGCGGGGTTCTCGAAGTCCACATTGCTCCTCCCAAGGTCCACACCCGCCACGAAGTTGGGAACCAACGTCTGCCCGCTCGACGTCAGGTCAGCGACGAGGAGGATCCCATCCGCGGGAATCCGGGCCCCCGCCGGGAGGGTGTACGTCCCAAAGGCGTTGAGTGCGCCGGCGTTGGCTCCCTTGCCCTCGACGTCGGTGATCCTCGCGCCACCGATGACGGAGCCACCCGGACCCGCGATCTCGATGAACGCCTGGCCATCATCCGTGCTGGGTGCATCGATGTAGATCTCGTTGATGACGGCCACCTTGCAGCTCCCGTTGGCGCCACCCGCGGTGTTCGTGATGCGCACGCCCCTCACGCCGGCCCCATAGAAGCTCACACACCAGTTGGTCGCCGTGTCGTTGCCGACCACACCCATGCTCCCCGGATCCAGCTGGGTGGAGCTGCCCGCGAAGCCTACGTAGTCGCTCGCCGTCAGCGGAGTGTTTGGATCGGTGTTGTAGGCGCGGAAGTCCACCGCGTCCTGCAGGGTGCCCGTGGGCGGTGCCGTGTAGAGCGCCACCGCGTCCCCCGTGTCCGCCAGCGCGAAGGGGGTGCCAGGCGCGCCGTAGACGAAGCCCACGCCCCCGGGAATCGAGCCGGACGGGTTGGGGATGCCGTACAGGTAGCCGTCCGCGGGGACCACCACCGGCGTGCTCCCCGTGCCGTTCGGATCGCTCGGGGCGCGAATGTCCACCTCCTGGCCTGCGACGTTCCGGAGCGTGTAGCCGCGCACGTCGATGTCAGCGGTGGTGGTGTTCCGGAGCTCGATGAACTCCGAGCCCAGCGCGCTGAACTCGGTGATGATGATGTTGCCGACCTGGCTGCCTGCCGTCGTCGGCACGCAGGCCCCGGCGCTGCACGTCTCATACGAGGCGCAGAGCACGGTGGCCGGCGTGTCCTGGCACATGCCCACGCCGCCGGACACCACGCACGCAGAGGTGTAGCCGACGGTCGACCTTCCATCGGCCGAGCAGACGGCGGCCGGTGGCGTGCAAACCACTCCCGTGCACAGGTCACCCACCACCCTGGGGCTGTTCGAGAGGCTGGAGTTCCCCGCCCCATCGCTGACCTTGAGCGCGAAGTAGTGGTCGCCGGAGAGGTCCAGGCCCGAGACGAGCGCCGACTCCGAGCTCCCGGCCGCCTGAGGCGGAGGAATGGAGACGGGTGTGGCGGCATCAAACTCGGTGGAGTTGGTGATGGGAGCGGCCGCGTAGCGCAGGTCATGGCTCGCGGCCGTGCCCTGAGTGCCATCATCCCCCACCGCCGTCCACGAGACGCGGACGCTGCTGGTGGAGACGGCGGTCGCGGTGATGACCGCCGCAGCCGGGGCGAGCGTGTCGGAGATGGAGAACGCAGTGCTCGTCGCCTGCGTCAGCGCCCCGCCGGTCGCCACCAGCTGGAAGCCATTGCCCTCCTGGTCGATCGAGAGGTCCGAGAAGGTGGCCACGCCGCTGATGGGATCCCTGCTCAGCGTGCCGCTCAGCGTGGCGGCGACATTGCCACCGGTGAGGCTCAGCTCCACCGTGGGGCTGGAGGCGGTGGTGTCGTTGCCGTACGCGTCCCGGACCGTCACGCTCACCGCCGCGAGGGGCGTACGCGCGTTGCTGCCCGTCGGCTGCACGGAGAACGCGAGCTGAGCCGGGCTGGCCGGAGTCACCGTCTTCGAGTCGCTGAGGGTCCCTCCGGGGACGGAGTGCGTCAGGGTGAGCGTCTGGCTGCCCGCGGTCCGCAGCTCCACGGGGAACGAGGCCGTCCCGTCATCAGCGGGTCCAAAGGTGTAGTCGGCCGGCAGCACCGCCTGGCCATCCGAGGAGGTGAACTGCACCGTGCCCGTGTAGCCGGTGGCCACGTTGTTGAACACGTCATACGCCGTCACGGTGACGGAGAACCCCGTGCCGGCGGGGATCGAGCCCGACGGAACCACGAACTCCAGGCGCGTGGCGTTGCTGGGATTCACGATGACGTCGGCGCTGTCGTTGCGCGTGCCATCCGTTATCCGCAGCCGCTGGAGGCCCGCCGTGACCAGGGTGACATTGAACACGTGGTTGCCCGCGTCTCCCGCGGTGAAGGTGTAGTCCGCCGGCAGGGTGCCCCCCGTGTCGTCCGAGCTGAACGAGACGGTGCCCGTATAGCCAGTCACCAGGTTGCCGAACGCATCCCGCGCGCCGACCGAGACGCTGAATGCACTGCCCGCCGTGGCGGCTGGCGGGGCCGAGAGGCTCAGGCTTGCGAGTGCTCCCGGATTCACCGTGAGGTCCTGGGAGGCCGTGAGGGTGGCGGCGGCCGTGTCCGTGGCGGTGAGGGACTGAGTGCCCGCCGTGCGCAGCTCCACCCCGCTGAACGTCTTCTGGCCCGCGTCTGCTGCGGTGAAGGTGTAGTTCGCCGGCAGCACGGCCTGGGGATCCGTGGAGGTAAAGCGCACCGTGCCGATGTAGCCGGTGGCGAGGTTGCCGGAGCTGTCCCGCATCGTCACCTGGACGGAGAAGGGGCTGCCCGCGGTGACGGGCGTGGCCGGAACGGTGAGCATCATCTGCGTGGCCCCTACGCTCACCACGCTCACTGTCACCGAGTCCGTGAGGGTGGCGGTGACGGTGTCCGTCGCCGTCACGGTCTGCGAGCCGGCCGTGTGCAGCGCCACCCCAGGGAAGGACTTCTGGCCTGCGTCCGCGGCGGTGAAGGTGGAGTCCGCTGGCAACACCGCCTGGGCATCCGTGGAGGTGAAGTGCACCGTGCCCGTGTAGTTGCTGGCCACGTTGGCGAACGCGTCTTCGATCACCACCTGGAAGTCCGCCGTGCCGCCGGCAGGCATGCTGGTGGGTCCCGTCAGCTTCAGCGCGGCGGGCGCCGCGGGCACCACGTCGAACGTGGGGCTGGTGGCCGCCGTCAGCGTGCCCGAGGTGGCTCGCAGCGAGTAGCCGGTGCCAGCCTTCTTGATGATGAGTCCGGGGAAGCTCGCCACGCCATCCACCGCACTCACGGTGGCCGTGCCCTCCAGCTGCGCCGAGGCCGGGCCCGTCGCCAGCTCCACCGTCACGGAGGCCGTGCTGCCGAAGATCCGATTGCCCTCCGTGTCCTGGAGCTCCACCTCCACCGCGGGTGTCACCGCCGCGCCCGCCGTGGCCTGGAGGCTCGTGTTGAGGAAGGCCAGCTTCGCTGCCGACACCAGCACGAACTCGACCGTGGGCTGGCTGCTCAGCACCACCGGACCGTCCTCTGTCTCCACCGAGGCCTTCACCCGCTTGGTGCCCGCGCCGGTGGACACCAGCGTCGCCGTCATCACTCCGTCCGGGTTCGTCTGTCCCGAGGCAGGGGACACCGTGTTGCCCTCGCCCGACACCTCGAGCCGCACCGTGCGGCCCGCCAGCGCTGCTCCATCCGCCTTCACCACCGTCACGCTCATGGTGACGGCATCCCTGCCGTTGGCCAGCACGTTGGCGCTGCGGCTCACCTCGACTTTGGAGAGCGCCGCATCCGGCAGATCCACACTCGCAGGAGGTATTGGGTCGCCCCCGCAGTTGCAACCGGTGACACCTGCGACGAGCGCAGCCAGCGTGAGACACCAGCCGAGCGACAGGGGACGAGATGCCATACATGCCTCGAGGTGGAAGAAGGGCTCACGCCGCTGGGGGGCAGCGCAGAACCTTCCATCTTCTACCCGACAGCCTACGGTCGCAGAAAGACCTACTCTCGGCTGGGTCGAAGTCGCCCCCCTGGCTTGGGTGGGACGCTCAGAGTTGGGTCTTCACCTTCCACCACAGCAGCCCCAGGAAGGTGTCGGGGAGGCGCTCGGGGAGTTGAAGATCGTCCTCCCCCCGTGCGGGTGGCGGGAGCGGGCGGCGAGGCTCTGGCTGGGGCAGCGGCTCGGAGCTCACCAGCCCCCGGCTGTTGCGCTCGAGCGCCGAGGCAAAGGAACGCTCTGACGGCATGCGCGACCCGACGGCGGCGGCTCCGACGACGCGCTCGGTGGCGCGGACGCGGGAGATGACGTCCGCGCTCTCGACCCGGGTGAGGCCTGAGATGCGATCCACCGCACCGCGAGACTTGTGTCCGTGCCCCATCGCTCGAGACCTCCTGGAGACGAAGCGTAGCGCTTCCGTGCTCTCCCAGTCACCCTCCCCTCTGCGAGGCCACCGCTTGCTCCAGCCGGCGGCCGGGAGGCCAGGTACACGCCGCGTCAGGTCCTCTCCCGGTGGAGGACCCTCCTGGTCCTGCGAGCAGGCACGGCGCGGAGGCCTCCTGGCCCGAGCCACCTCACTTGGTCCGGGGAGCGAATCCCCACCGAGCCAACTCCCAGACGAGCGCCGTGCTGTCCCGGTGCCCCGTCACCCAGATGCTGCAGTCAGGGGAGAAGCCGTGGCTCTCGGCCTCGGGCACCAGCACGAGCGTCCGAGGCTCCTCCCCCGTCATGGCATCCTCCACGCACAAGGCCGGGTTTCGCCACGGGACATAGAGCAGCTGGCGCCCGTCGGGCGAGAGCTCCAGCTGGTGCGAGCGCGCGCGGCGCGAGGTGAGCAGCCGGCCCGTCTCGGCGTGCCAGATGTGCAGCATGGGCTGACCGGGTCCATCGTCCGGATAGTCCGAGTCGAGCAGGCCCACGGACAGCAGGCGCTGACCGTCCGGGAAGAAGCGCACGTGGTGCACGGAAGAGTCCGGCGCCTGGGCCTCGTGCGCCCGGCGGCCCTCGGGCGCACTCCAGAAGCGAATCGTCCCATCCATGGCGCCCGCCACCAACCACTGCCCATCGGGCGAGTAGTCCAGCGTGGTGAGGCGATCAGCGCCGCTCTCGAGCACACGCCGGCGCTTGCCACCGGGGACGGACCACACGGAGATGTCCCCACCTTGATCGGAGCACGTCGCCAGCCACCAGCCGTCGGGGGAGAAGACGAGGGCCTCGAGACGGGACGCATGCGCGGGGAAGGAGTGGAGCACCCGGCCCTCGCCGCGCGACCAGAGGTGGACCTGGCCCTCCGAGGTGCCCACTGCGAGCCACCGGCCATCCGGCGAGAAGCGCACACAGCCCTGGGCGGAGCTCAGCTCGAGCTCTCCGATGCCCTGTCCCCAGGCCAAGTCCCAGATGCGCACGCAGCCGGTGTCGTCGGACGTCGCCGCGAGCGCTCCGTCCGGGGAGACGGCCACGGTCCGCACGGGCTGGAAGTGGCTGTCGCGCGCCGGATCCGCCTCGCCGGTGTCGAGGCTCCAGGCCCGAAGCGCATGCCCCTCGCGTGCGACCACATACGTGCCATCCCTCGACGCGCTGAGGGGCCCATACGAGTGCACCGCTCCCACGGGCAGTGACGTGGCGGCGTCCGTGGCCAGGTCCCGTGTCCGCAGCGCGTCGCCGTCCAGCCACGCCAACCGCGCGCCTGGACCGATGAAGGCGAAGCTGGGGCAGGGAGCACCGAAGGCATCGGGCGAGGAGGGGGCTCCAAGAGCTGGCAGCTCCATCACCGCCTCCCCTCGCTCCACGTCCCAGATGCGGATGAGGGGCTCGTCCATCACCGCCCCCGAGGCCAGGCGCGTCCCATCTGGGGAGAAGGCGAGCTCCGCCACCGGCTCCGTGTGTCCGGTAAGTGCGGGCCGCAGCTGACGCGACGCCACATCATAGAGGTGGATCCGGGCATCGCCGACGCTCCACGCCACGGAGCGCCCGTCGGCGGACATGGCCAGGGCCTTGCGGACACCCGCCCCGCCCACGGTCCCCGCCAAGGGCCGCGCGCGGGCGAACATGCGCCCGGAGCCCGTGTTCCACACCCGCACCGCACCTTGATCATCCACCATGGCCACGCGCTCGCCGTCCGCGGAGAAGGCGGCGCAGTCGGTCCAGGCCGGATCGTTCGCCTCGAGCTGGCACATGCGGGCGCGGGGGTACTCCATGACTGCGGGCCTGCCGCCATAGAGCTGGCACGCCACGCGGATGCCCTCTGCCGTCCAGCACATCGCAAGCACGCGCCCCAGCTCGCTGGAGAGCGAGCGCAGCGTCTCCAGGTGCCGCCCGGTCCGCGCCTCCAGGACGTGGACCCGCGGTGGGCTGTCACTGTCCTCCACGAGGATCCGCTCGCCGTCCGGGGAGAAGACGGGCGGCAAGGAGCCCTGGCCGGGACGAAAGCGAGTCGTCCCCAGGCGTATCCGCGCGCCGTCCGGCGGCGCGTCTCCATCCCTGTGCCGCACCTTCCGCCCCTCCCCTCGTGAGCCTTCAGCTCCGCATCGTCGGGTTGCCCTTGATGCGGTTCAGTTCCACCGCCGTGCGTACCATGGCCTGGAGCGTGGCCGTGTCGATGTCCGCGAGGCTGCGCAGTTCGACGTGGCGCATGCGATTGCCGGTTCCTTTGAGAATGCCCTTGGGGTCCGTCAGCTCGGCGCCGCGCCAGAAGCCGAAGTTGACGTGGCTCTTGAACGCATTGATGTACGCGAACGGGCCACCAAGCTCATAGACGGGCTGACCCCACTTGATGGACTCGGCGGCGCCCGGCGCGGCCTCGAGGATAAGCCGGCGCAGAGCGGCGATCGTCTCGCCGCGCCAATCCTTCAGGCCAGCAACGTAGGTATCCACGGTCTTCCCCTGCGCACGGGCCGAGGGCCCCGCGGGAGCCCGGCGCTCAGCGCTCCTCGCCGCCGCCTTCTTGGCAGGAGCCTTCTTGGCAGGAGCCTTCTTGGCAGGAGCCTTCTTGGCAGGAGCCTTCTTGGCAGGAGCCTTCTTGGCTAGAGCCTTCTTCGCCGCCGTCTTCTTTCGGGTCGCCATGGCCCTGGATGCT
>NZ_DASPHO010000685.1:0-7446 GCF_035629615.1 Hyalangium sp.
AGGGCATCCTGGCGCAGGTGCGCCGCGTGCCGCTCGGGGTGGCCCTGTGCATGGGGCCCTACAACTACCCGCTCAACGAGACCTTCAGCACGCTCTTCCCGGCGCTGCTCATGGGCAACACCGTCGTCTTCAAGCCGGCCAAGTTCGGCGTGCTGCTCATCC
Source organism: Hyalangium sp. (assembly GCF_035629615.1). GTDB lineage: Bacteria > Myxococcota > Myxococcia > Myxococcales > Myxococcaceae > Hyalangium. The sequence goes on from NZ_DASPHO010000685.1 coordinate 163, forward strand.
GCCCGCTCCTGGAGGCCTTCCGCGACAGCTTCCCGCCTGGCGTCATCAACATCATCTATGGACGTGGCCGGGAGACGGTGGGCGCGCTCATGGAGAGCGGCAAGGTGGACGTGTTCGCCTTCATTGGCACCAACCAGGGCGCCAGCGAGCTGAAGAGGATGCACCCCAAGCCGCACCGGCTCAAGGCCGTGCTCGGCCTGGATGCGAAGAACCCCGCCGTCATCCTGGAGGACGCGGACCTGGAGAACACCGTGAGCGAGTGCGTCCTGGGCGCGCTCTCCTTCAACGGCCAGCGGTGCACGGCGCTCAAGGCCCTCCTGGTCCACAAGAAGATCCTCGAGCCTTTCCTCGAGAAGTTCATCGCCGCGGTCGGCAAGCTCAAGCCGGGCCTGCCGTGGGAGCCCGGTGTGTCGCTCACACCGCTGCCGGAGCCGGGCAAGCCGGCGTACCTCAAGGGGCTCGTCGACGACGCGCTCCAGCACGGGGCCCAGGTGCTCAACCCGCACGGGGGAGAGATCCACGGCTCCTTCTTCTTCCCGGCCGTCGTCTCCCCGGTGAGCTCGAAGATGCGCCTCTTCTACGAGGAGCAGTTCGGCCCGGTGATTCCCATCATTCCCTTCGAGGACGACGATGAGGCCATCCGCTACGTGGTGGGCTCACCGTTCGGCCAGCAGCTGAGCCTCTTCGGCAAGGACTCCCAGCGCATCGCGCACCTCATTGATGCGTGTTCCAACCAGGTCGGCCGCATCAACCTCAACACTCAGTGCCAGCGCGGGCCCGACACGTTCCCCTTCAGCGGGCGCAAGGACTCCGCGGAGGGCACGCTCTCGGTGGCGGACGCGCTGCGTGTGTTCTCCATCCGCACGATCGTCGCCACGAAGACGACGGCGGAGAACAAGACGCTCGTCCACAACATCCTCACCCAGCGCGAGTCGGCGTTCCTCTCGACGGACTACATCTTCTGAAGGGCCGGAGCAAACATGCTCTCAACACAGCCCCTATCGTCTTATGCTCTGTGCCGAATACCTCGCCCTTCCACACCGCAACCCCGGAAAGCCGCACGCAGCCACTGCGGATGTCGATCTGTTCCCGCCCCGTTCGACGTGTTAGTACAGGATGGGAGGTGAGCCATGAACATCGTGCTCTGGATCGTGCAGGTATTGCTCGCGGTCGCGTTCTTCGCCCACGGCTGGCTCTTTCTGTCGCCTCCGGCGGCGATTGCCGAACAAATGAACGCGTCGCTGCCGCGGTGGTTCCAGCTCTTTCTCGGCGTGGCGGAAGTCCTTGCCGCCGTGGGACTTATCCTTCCGGGACTGACGCGGATCCTGCCGTGGCTGGTCACGTGGGCGGCCGGCGGGATCATGATCGTGACGGTGTCGGCGACCGCCCTCCATCTGGTGCGCGGCGAGATGAGCTCGGCGGCGATCACGCTGGTGCTGCTGATCATGGCGGCGTTCGTCGCGTATATGCGGCAGCGGGTCGTGCCGATCCGCGCCCGGGGCGCTGCGTAGCCGGCGACGCGCAGGACGGAGGAGACTCCTGGTGCGCCTGGACGTGGCGACCACGGCTCAGGGAGACAGGGTGAGACAGGCCTCCTTGCCCCGCGTCTGCGCACAGACCACGGCGGAACTGCCGTGCGTGGTGGCGGTGACATAGCAGCTCTCGTAGGTGGGAAGGTCAGCCGTCCCGCTCTTGAGGACCCACCGGCAGTCATCGAGAGCTCTCACGGTGTCCCCATTCGGGAGGACCGCGGAGCCTCGCAAGGTGTAAGCCGTGCCCCGGGTGGGAAACTGCACGTCGCCGGAGCTGACGAGCTCCACCTTGAGGTTCCAGGCCTCGTCGGGAATGACCTTGACGGGGAAGGTGATCCTGTGTTCGCCCAGGAGGAGTTCGACGTTGGAGCCTGGCGTCCGCGTCTCGAAGATGAGCTGGTGAAGGTACTGTTGCCGGTCCGGTCCACGACGCTCCGCGTAGCCGAAGCGCCCCTCGGGATCTGGGAGCTCGATGTAGTACTCGTCCAGGAACTGACGGCTCAGGTCCACTCGCCCCTGCTCGCCAATGAAGGCCATCTGCATCTTTCCGTAGAAGGTCGAGTGGGTGATCCAGGGCTCCGTTTCCTCGAACGTCACCTCGTTGGGTTCCCAGCAGGTGATGTCGAAGGCATCCTCATAGTGCGTCTGCCACCCCGAGTGGATGCGGACGCGCAGCTCCTCCTTCTTGCCGTGCTCGCCGCCACACCGCAGCCGGATGCGGAAGTCCCGCTGGCTCATCTCGTCAAAGCCGGTGGACAGCACGGAGAGGCCGCCGGTCGTCGTGGCCTCCAGCTCGGTGCCCGTGAAGTCGTACTCATACTCGGACTCGAGTCCCAGAGGGCCGTTGCCCTGGGACCATCGGTGGGGGATGACGACCGAGTAGTCCGCGGACCGGATGACGTCCGGAGCAGCATGGAAGGAGAGGACCCCTTTCTTCCCATTGGGGAGCGGTCCGCCACAGGCTCCCAGCAGGAGCACGCCGAGGATCAGCGTCAGGGTTCGCAAGGTGGGCCTCACGCGGCTTCAGAGGCTAGCATGCTCCCCATGCGCGTCGTCCTGCTCCTGCTCTGTCTGCTCAGCGGTACCGCGGCGCTCGCTCAGGTCCCTCCGGCCGAGGAGTCGCCTCCCGCGTCTCCGCAGCCTCCCGCGCTCCACCTGGAACCGGGACAGCCCTTGCGGGTCTCGCACGGGGGGCTGCTCCTGGAGGGGCGGTTGTTGGATGTGGACGAGCGGTCGCTCACGCTCGTGGGCCCGGACCAGACCCAGCGCGAGCTCGTCCCGCTGACAGCAGTCCAGGAGCTCTCCGTCCGCCGGCGCTCCCCGGGCTACGGCGCGCTCGTGGGCGCTGGGGTGGGCTTCCTGACGGGGGCGTTCACCGGAGGGTTCCTCTGTGGCATCACGGACTACCCCTCCCAATCGAGCTGCCTGGGACTCGCTGGCGTGGTGGGGGCCCTCTTCGGGGTGTCCGGGGCGGGGCTGGGCGCGCTGGTCGGTCTGCTCGTCCCCCACTGGGAGCTCGTGTACGAGCGCCATCCGTCGGCCGATAAGAGCTGGCAGCTGGGCCTGCTCTTCTCCAGCATCTTCGGGCTGACCTCGCCGCTGAGCACGCTCAACCCGGGTGTCCGCGCCGAGGCGCTCTTCCAGTTCGGACGCCACTTCGCCATGGGCCCCGAGCTGGCATTCCACTATCTGATCCAGTCCCTGTACCGCTTCCCCGTCAACAAGCCGCTGATCTCCTTCGGCGTGCTGATGCGAGTCATGCCGAGCTCGGGTGTCCTCGCGCCCTCCCTCCTGGCCGGCTTCGGGCTACACCCGGCGGATACGGTGCGTCCCGGGAGGTACTCCCTGGGCGTGGGCCTGGATCGGCAGCTGAGCTCAGGGCGGCCACTCGCCTTGGAGCTGCGCTGGCACCACTCCGGCCTTCCCTGGGAAGGCAAGGACTGGCTGATCACGCTCGACGTGGGCACCCGCTTCTTCCGGTAGGCCGGAGCTCGCAGCACCTCCAGGGCTTGCGCCAGGGGGCAAGAAAGGAGTCAGACTCGACCTTCGGTGTACCCTCGAGGGCTGCGGGGTGGACGCACCGACGTGGCGCTCGGCCCTCCTACACTCGGCAGCGCGCTTATGCGCTTATGCGCTCCGGATCGGGTCCCGATTGGGTTCCGAAATGCAAGCTGTGCCTTCTTTCTCAGAGGGAGATCGCTTGAGAGCGGCGGGTTGTTCTGCATGGAGGCGGCGGGAATCGAACCCGCATCAAGGCGGAAGCAAAACCCTAAGCAGGTCGCGCTGTTACCGGCTAACGCCTTGATCTCACACCGGATCGGTCCCCCGCTCCGTCCCGTCTCGTCCCATCTCGTCCCGTTCAATTCCCCGCTGGAGGGTCACACTGGGGGCACATGCGGCCTGAGCCTTTCCATGACTGCTCCCGGGGGCGGAGCCGAAGCCGGAAGAGGCGAGTGTGCCGACTGTGGGAGCGGGGAGAACTGAGCCGGAGAGCCCCGATTAGATTGGGCCGAGGGCTGCGCAGGTACTTCGGTTGGATGTGTTTGCCTGCCCTCTGTGTGGAGGCCAGCGCTGGGGGCTGGCGTGGCCATGCGGCCTGTGAAGATGGCTACAGGGCAGGGGCTACCCCAGAGCGCGTGGTGTTGAGCCCCAAGCCGTCACGGTGCCCCAGAAGCTTACGCCTCTGTTGCCTCCCTCCCGGGGGCCACCTAGGCAGGCGTGTGCCCAAGCGGCTGCACGGCCTCCCGACCGGCCCGGCGCACAGTTTGCGCGTCACCCGTCCGAGGCTCTCCCTGGCCCCTCTGTACCGGCCTACTATCCACAACTGAGCCCCTATCCGTCGTATGCTCGGAGGATGAGAACGTGTTTACCGAAGAGGTGAGCGCAACGGTGGAGTGAGGGCAGGGTGGGTGCAGCACCCACCTTAGACGGATAGTGGGAGTGCCAGGAACGAAGCCCTACTATCCTTCGGTTACTTGGATGGCACTTCGTCCAAAGGACCCGAACGAGAAGTGTGGGGATAGGCGGTAGAACTCTTAGCAATGTTCATCGCGGATTCAAAATCGGTACAGCCCAATGCATGCTCCTTCCTGCATATGCGCCCTTCTGAACAGTTGCACGTAGGGCATTGGTTTTACGAGATCGAGGTTTTGCATGCTCGACGCGGCACATCGCGGCTATGACTACCAAGATCTCTTGATAGCAACTCGGCTGACCGACGTATTGCTCGGCACCGTCGTTGAAATCTGGGTTGACGAGAAGCTCTTCTCCGAAGATCGCTTCGATGATCTCACTACTGTCGATTTAGATCATCGTAGGGAGCGCACGCAGTTTAAGCACAAGGACAATGCTTCTCTCGCATTACCGTTGGCGACCTTCACGAGCGAAGATCGCGACCTACGGCTCGATAAGCTCGTGGCATGCGCGATTGCAGAGCGGGAAGGCCCAGGTCGCGGTGCTACCACGCACACTTTTCGGGTGGTGCTCCGCGATGCACGACCAACTGATCCGCGACTTACTCGGGTGCTGAAGCCCGCAGAACAGGACCCTGGCCCGTACGTACCAGGGATGCGATCACTACGGTTGAGGTTCGACCCGGACGTGCTATGGCCCTTATCTACCAGCAGGGCAGATGAGCCCTCCGGTAAAGATGCGTTCGCCTTCCTACGAGACGGTCGGCTCATACGCGAGGACCTTCTCTGGCTGTGCGAGCGCCTTATCATTGAAGTGGAAGCGCCCGCAGCAAGCTTCGATCTAGTTAACCCAGGGCCCGCAGAACTGTTACTGCTGGAGCGGATGCGGCGGGACATCGGCGCCGAGGCTTATCCGAACAGAGAGCGGACGGCCACCGATGTAGCTGAAGCGCTGATCAGGTCAGCTACAGCTGCCCGGCTGCGGCGCGTGACTGTGTCGCTGGAGGAACTGCTGCGGCGCACGCGGCTAAGGCATGACTTCGGAGCAGTAGCACGAGCGCATCCCGTCGACTCGGCTGTCGAGGTACACCGACCGGCAACAGTTTCCGAAGTAATAGAGCGCGCCGAAACTGCGGCGGATGAGGGGAGCGTGCTCCTGCTGCTTGGGCCTCCTGGTCAGGGTAAGTCCTGGGCTTGCCACCAAGTGGTCAATGCACTGACAGCTTCGAAATGGCTTGTCGCTGAGCACTACTGCTTCCTTGGAGAAGCCGACTTTGAACTTCAGGTCCGAGTTTTGGGCGAGAGGGTCTTCGGTAGTTTGTTGGGTCGACTCGCAGAAACTGAACCGGCGCTTGTTACCCAGCAGCGGCCTCGATTCGCTGCTGACGAGAGTGCTCTCGCCGAGGCACTGCACCGCGCGCGCGAAAGCCAGCCAGATCGTCGCATTGCACTCGTTGTTGATGGGATTGACCACGTTACACGTGTACTTGGCGCCACAACCCGCCGTATCGATCCTTCAAGGGCGCTCGCTGAAGCCCTAGCGTCCTTGGACTTGCCGATCGGAAGCGTGCTCATTGTACTCAGCCAGCCTGGCGAGCACTTAAGGCCACTCCAGGAGAAAGGAGCCACCATAGTAATGGTGCCCGCGTTCGGGCCTGATGAATTAAGGACCTTAGCCGAGCGGCTTGGGGTGCTCACGACACCGAAGGAACCGGATCGTAATTCCCCCACCGCTAACGAAGCGACAGGACTTATCGATGCCAACGATGAGGATGTTGTCGTCGACTTTCTCAACGCGCTGAGTGAACGGTCGGCGGGCAATGCGCTCTATGCTACCTATCTATGTCGCGAGGCACTGCGCCTGCCAACGGCCCGTGTTGATCCTGCGGGAGGTATACGGTTACTTCCCCCATTCGATGGGACTCTGGGGGCGTACTATGAGCACTTGGTCGCCGCGCTCGACCATGGTTCGTCCTGGGTGGCCGATATCGTGGCCCTGCTGGATTTCGCGGTAACTCGTGTAGAACTGCGCGAAATTTGGCCAGAAATGGGACATCGCATTGATGCTGCGCTTGACCGGCTTGAGCCCGTACTAATCGAGAGAGCTACTCAAGGTGGAGTACGCGTCTACCACGAATCCTTCGCTCGATTTCTACGACAACCTTTACGCGACAACCCTAAGACAGCAGTTGCATTGTTAGGCCGAGTCGCTGATTGGCTCTCAAGCAAGGGGATGTTCACTGATGCCCGTGCTTTCCTCTTCCTGCTTCCGACGCTTGCTCGCGCTGGCCGAGATGAGGAAGTGGTAAAACTAATCAATGTCGATTTTACCGCCTTGGCCGTCGCGGGAGGCTTCTCCGCGACAGCGATCAAGGCAAATCTTTGCACGGCTATTGGTTGTGCAACTCGGGTTGGGGACTGGCCCGCAGTTGTCCGTTGCGTTGAGCTTGCTAGAGCGGCTGGGACTTACGAATTCGATAATCTTGACAGCAAAATCGTCGAGTTTGCGGATGTCCCTATGGCGCTCCTCGGGGCAGGAGCATTTGCTGACAGATTGCTCTATGATGGGCGCACCACTGTGCCAAGTCGGGCAGGCTTGCAACTATGCGCAATCGTCGACAAAGCTGGGGTTGCGGCACCTTGGCGTGAATACATGACCGCTTTCGACCGCGAGCGCAGAGAGGATAACACAGCCTACGGGTCTGAGTCAGAGCAACATATTGAGTTGGCTTTGCTGCGCGGACGGCTTCGCCTTGCAGTAGACTCCAGTGCGGCTAGTGCCGAGCAAACGTCTGCTAAAACCGTATCCGACAACGGAGTGGGATTAATCAACTCCAGAA
>NZ_DASPHO010000686.1:0-4197 GCF_035629615.1 Hyalangium sp.
CTCCTGGTGCTCGACAAGCCCGCGGGCCTGCCCATCCATCCCACCGCTCGCTACCACACGGGCACCCTCGTCACGCTCTTGCGCGAGCGCTTTGGCGAGCGCTTCGCCGAGCCCGCCCACCGCCTGGATCGCGAGACGAGCGGCCTGATCGTCTGTGGGCGCACCACCGAGTCCTGCCGTGTCCTGGGCGGACTCTTCCTCAGCCGGGACGTCCACAAGGAGTACCTCGCGATCTGCGAGGGCCATCCACCGGAGGACACCTTCTTGGTGGATGCCCCCATCGCCGAGGGGACGGAGCTCATCCGGATTGCCGTCCGCATTGACTTGGTGGAGGGCAAGGCGAGCCGCACCCGCTTCCAGGTGCTCCAGCGCTTCACCCGCGACGGCGAGCCCTTCGCCCTGCTGCGCTGCTACCCGGAGACGGGCCGCCAGCATCAGATCCGCATCCACCTGCACGAGGTGGGCTTCCCCCTCGTGGGCGACAAGATGTACGGCCCAGATCCTGGCTACTTCGACCGGTTCAGCAAGCACTGCCTGGAGCCCGAGGCCTGGGTGCGCCTGCGCCTGCCTCGCCACGCGCTCCACGCCGCGCGCATCGCCTTCCCTCACCCGGGCACCCGAGAGCTCGTGACCTTCGAGGCGCCGCTTCCCGTGGACCTCGTCGACTTCATCGCCGGCAAGCCCGTGGCGGTGGAGCCGGATCCGGCCGCCGGCGTCGCGTAAGGGCTCAGCGGGTGGATGAAGGTTCGCTCGGGAGCGAGCGGCTCAGGCGGTGAGGGGCTTGCTCGAGAGCAGCTCCGGGCCGATGGCGACAGCGGACTCGGTGAGCACCACCTCGGCCATGGCCGCGGCCTTGGCGCTCTGGGCTGCCGCCTCGGCGCTCACCTCGCCCGCCAGGTACTTCCCGGAGAAGCACGCCGTGCAGAAGGTGCTGCGCTCCGGGTCTCCCACCGCCTTGCCCAGCCCCTCCAGCGAGAGGTAGCCCAGCGTGTCCGCCGTCACGTAGCGGGCAATCTCCTCCGTGGTGTGATTGGAGGCGATCAGCTCCTGCCGGCTCGGCGTGTCGATGCCGTAGTAGCAGGGCCAGCGCGTCGGCGGCGACGAGATGCGCAGGTGCACCTCCAGCGCGCCGGCCGCCTTCAGCATCTTGACGATCTTCCGGCTCGTCGTGCCTCGCACGATGGAGTCGTCCACCACCACCACCCGCTTGCCCTTGAGCACCGCCTTCACCGCGGACAGCTTCAGCTTCACCCCGAAGTGACGGATGGACTGCTGCGGCTCGATGAACGTGCGCCCCACGTAGTGGCTGCGGATCAGCCCCACGTCATACGGAATGCCGCTCATCTGCGAGAACCCAATGGCCGCCGGCACCCCTGAGTCCGGCACCGCGATCACCAGATCCGCCCCCGGCGCAGGCTGCTCGCGCGCCAGCTGCCGCCCCAGCTCCTTGCGCGCCTCGTACACGCTCGTGCCGAACAGCACCGAGTCCGGCTTGGCGAAGTACACGTGCTCGAAGATGCAGCGCCCCAGCCGTGTGGGCGCGAAGGGCTGGCTCGTCCGCATCCCCTTCGCGTCGATGACCACCATCTCGCCGGGCTCGAGCTCGCGGATGTACTCCGCCTCGATCAAGTCCAACGCCGTCGTCTCGCTGGCCAGCACGTAGCTGTTGCGCAGCCGCCCCAGCACCAGCGGCCGGAAGCCATACGGATCCCTCACGGCCACCAGCTGATCCTGCGTGAGGAACAGCAGGCTGTAGGCCCCCTTCACCTTGCCCAGCGCCTCCACTACCTTCTTCTCGAAGGTCGGCTGCCGCGAGCGGGCGATGAAGTGGATGATGACCTCGGTGTCCGAGTCCGACTGAAAGATGGCCCCGTCCGCCTCGAGCGAGGAGCGCAGCTCCCGGGCATTCACCAGGTTGCCGTTGTGCGCGACGGCCAGCTGCCCACCGGCATACTCCACCGACAGCGGCTGGGCGTTCTTCAGCTGGCTCACGCCCGCCGTGGAGTAGCGCACGTGGCCAATCGCGGCGCTGCCAGGCAGCTTCTCCAGCACGGGCGCGTTGAAGATGTCCGCCACCAGCCCCATGGACCGGTAGGAGCGCAGGTGCTCGCCGTCCGAGGACACGATGCCTGCGGACTCCTGCCCACGGTGCTGCAGCGCGTGCAGGCCCAGGTAGGTCAGGTTGGACGCCTCAGAATGACCGGTGATTCCGAAGATGCCGCACATGGTGGCGCCTTATCCCCTTTTCATGTCCCCAGAGGAACAGGAACCCGTGCTCCTCTGCCTGGTATTCCACCTACCCCGGGGGTCGGCCCGTGTGGGCAGGGGCGGGCTCCCCGCGAGCAGGCAGGCGGGGGAGGGCCCGCGAGTTGACTCCTCGACAGCAGCCCCCCCGAGCACGGGCATGAACAGCTAGGCTGCCCCCCATGGCGATTCGACGCCGGTACCTGCGCTCGCTGCTCCCCTTCGCGCTGCTGACTGCGGGCGCGGCGTATGCCCTCGCCTCGTGGAACTGGTGCGGGCGCTGGGAGGAGAGCGCTCCCGTGCTCCGCGGCCAGGCCCGAGCGGAGGGAGCGCTTCGGGCAGGCGCCGCGAAGGTGGTGCTCCCACCGCCCTTCCCCGTCGTCGTCGCCGGCTATCCGCCCCCGCGCCCCAACGCCTCCCAGGCAGACCCGCCGCTCCACGCCCGCGCCGTCATCCTCCAGGCCGGAGAGACGCGCGTGGGCCTCGTCTCCCTGGAGCTGCTGTCGGTGACGGGGCCCATGGTGGCGCAGATCCGCGAGCGGGCCTCGGACCTGGGCCTCCATGGCGTCCTCGTGTTCGCCTCGCATACGCACTCCTCCTTCGGAGGCTATGACGGACGGCTGGTGGCCCAGCTCGTAGGCACCGGGCGCTACCGCGAGTCCGCCGTGGACACCGCCGTCTCCGCGGCCAGTGAGGCGCTCCACCAGGCCGCCGCCGCGCTCGCTGACGTGACGCTGGAGGTGGGCCGCGCCGCCGAGCCCGGCCTCGTCCTCACCCGCTCGGGGGGAGAGACGCCAGATGGTGCGCTCACCCGTGTGGTGCTCCGAGGCGCCTCGAGCCCCGTCGCGGAGCTGCTCCTCTTCGCCGCGCATCCCACGATGGTGCCCCGGCAGCGCGAGTACGTGGACCCGGACTACCCCGGCCGCTTGAGCGAGCTGCGTGAGGCCCAGGGCGGTGTCGTGCTCGTCCTCCAGGGCGCCGTGGGCAATGCCTCCGTCGCCTTCAACGAAGGGCAGGGCGTGGAGCGCGCCACCGCCTTCGCGCAGGCGCTGTCCGGGCTGGTGGATCGCGCCTCGCCCATGGCCACACCCGGCCCCACGCGGCTGGCAGTGGCCCGCGCCGAGGTGGCACTGCCCCGGCCGGATGCCTCGCGGCTGGTGCCTGTCCTCACCCGTGCCGCGGGGGACAACTTCCTGTGCCACTCCGCCGCGCGCGTGGCCGAGGTGAGCGCGCTCGCGCTCGGGCCACTGGAGCTGATCACCCTTCCAGGAGAGCCCACCACCGGCGCAGGGCAGGTGCTGGCGGGGCGCACCGGTGCCACCGGCGTGCTCGGCCTCTCGGGTGACTACCTGGGCTACATGGAGACGCCCGAGCTCGTGGCTCAGGGGGCCGGTGAGTCCCGGCGCCAGTACTACGGCTCCTCCCTGCTCGAGCGCCTCGGTGCCGCCGCCCAGCTCGCCGCCGAGGCCGCGGGCTTCACCCCGGAGCCCTGAGCCACACCCCCTGTATGGAGGGAATGTGCGCGCAGTGTCGGCTCTTCGCTCGAAGAGGCGCTCGTTTCTTACCTCCTCACCTGGTAGCGCTCGAAGGGTGGGAGGAGCGGCTCAGAGGTTGTCGAACTCCGAGTCCTCCTCGCGCTTCCTGAAGAGCAGCGCCGTGCGCCCCAGCAGCTGGACGAGCTCGGCGCCCGTGCTCTGCGCCATCCGCGCGGCGGCCTCCTGGCGCGTCTCCGGGCCCTCGTGGATCTTCACCTTGATGAGCTCGTGATCGTTCAGCGCCTGCGTCGTGGCGCCAAGGATGCCCTCGGTCACGCCGGACTGGCCGACGATGACCACGGGGTCCAGGTGGTGGCCCTTTGCGCGCAGGGCGCGGCGCTGCTTCCCAGTGAGCGGCACATCTCCTCCTCGAAGTGGCGGGGGGCAGTGCCTACGGGCCCCCACGGCGGCGCACCCT
>NZ_DASPHO010000687.1:0-11630 GCF_035629615.1 Hyalangium sp.
GCCCGCTTCGACGTGGAGCTGCCGAGGGCGCAGACGGTGATGGCCGCTGCGGCGAGAGACTGAGAACGCTGGAGGGTGGGGCTGGCTCGTTACCTTCGGGTTACCCACCGCGACGTCCCCTGTTCGTACTGTTCCCGTCAACGAGAGGGAAGGAGCAACATGCGTCACAAGATCGTGTGGGTCCTCGCCGTACTGCTGAGTGCGTGCGCGGCGGAAGGCGCGGAGAAGAAGGGGGAGGGGCGTCCGGGAGTGCTCACGCTTGAGACCGAGCGCGTCGTCGTCTTCAAGGATGGGCACGCCCTGCTGGTGAAGCAGGCGAAGGCGATCGCCGACTCACGCGGCATCACGTTCACGGAGGAGGTGCCGGACAGCGCGGTGCTCGGCACGTTCTGGGCATGGAGTGATCGCGGGCCCGCCCTGCGCTCCATGCGTGCGGAGTGGCACGAGCAGGAGGTGGAGCGGGAGGAGCGCGGCGCCTGCATGGATCCGGCCTCCATCCTCGAGGCGAACCCCGGCAAGCGGGTCACCCTCGAGCTCGAGGGCGCGACGCTGACAGGGACGGTGCTGCCCCTCCCAGTGATGGCGGCTTCCCCTTCGGCGCCGGAGATCTCCGCGCGCTCGGCCTCGTTCGAGCCTGCCAGTGTCCTCCTGGTGCCTCCGCTGGGCCAGGTCGTGGCCCTCTCAGTGCCGGAGCGGGGGACGGTGGTGATCGCGGGCAAGGACATCCGCCGGGTGTCTGGCGCGGAGCTCTCGCTCGAGTGCAAGAGGAAGGTCCGCGTGAAGGAGCGGCGCAAGCGGCTCTCCCTCGACTTTGGCACGGAGGCCGCGGGCAAGGCCCTCTCGGTGCGGATCCTCTACTTCTCGCCGGGCCTGCGCTGGATCCCCACCTACCGGTTCGAGGCGAAGAAGGGTGGGAAGGGGACACTTGCGCTCCAGGCGGAGCTCGTGAACGAGCTGGAGGACATCCGGGGAGCGCCGTTCGATCTCGTCGTCGGGGTGCCGAACTTCCGGTTCCGAGACGTGGCCTCACCCCTGTCCCTGGAGGGCGTGGTGCGCAACGCGCTGGCTCAGGCGGCGCCCTCGCTCATGGGACGGATGAACAACATGAGCAACGCCATGTTCACGCAGCGCGCAGGCGAGTGGCGAGGGCATGCGAGTGACGAGGAGGTGAGCACCACCCCTCAGATCCCGGACTTTGGCGGGTCGGCCGAGTCGCCCGACTTCTTCGTCCACCCGCTCGCAGCAATGGATCTGCCCAAGGGGGCTCGCGCGGTGGTGCCCCTGTGGAGCGATGAGGTGCCGACGCGGGATCTCTACACGCTCGACGTGAAGGTTCGCCGGGACGAGAACGACTCGGACACGGTCCAGTACGGGAGCTCGGGAGGCTCGATGGGGAGCGCGTCGCCGCTGCGGCTCGCGCGGGCGGAGGTGTGGCACCAGCTCGAGATGAAGAACGGCACGAAGTATCCGTGGACCACGGGCCCGGTGCTGGTGATGCGCGGGCAGGTGCCGCAGGCCCAGGAGCTGCTCACCTATACGACGCGAGGCGGTGACACGCTGGTCCCGCTCACGGTGGCCACGGACGTGCGAGCGCTGCACGAGGAGGTGGAGCTGGAGCGCAAGCAGGACGCGCTGGAGAGCAACCGAGGCCGCTACGCGCTCATTCGGAAGAAGGGGACGATCACGCTCTCGAATCCCCGAGGCGAGCGCACGCCGCTGCGGATCCGGCTGTCCACGGGAGGCAAGGCCGAGGCAGTCACGGGCGGCGGCCGTGTGAAGGTGGATGACTTCCGGCCGGACGACTGGGGGAGCAACAGGCTGGCGGCGGTGAACAGCCACAGCGACATCGACTGGACGCTCACGCTCGAGCCGGGCGAGCGCAAGACGCTCACCTATGAAGTCAGCTTCTGGCGCTGACTGAGGGATGATGGAGGCGCCATGCCTGCCCGTCGCGTACTCGTGGTGGAGGACGACCCGGCGATTCGCCGGGGAGTGGTGGACGCGCTCCGGTTCCAGGGCTACGTGCCGCTGGAGGCGGGGACCTTCAAGGAAGCGCTTGCGAGCGCCACGCGGGACAGCTTCCAGCTGATGCTGCTCGATCTGGTGTTGCCAGGGGGAGATGGACTGGAGGTGCTGGCCGAGGCCCGGAAGGCGCGGCCCACGCTTCCAGTCATCATCCTCACGGCGCGAGGGCAGGAGGAGGACCGGATCCAGGGGCTGCGGCTGGGGGCGGACGACTACGTGGTGAAGCCCTTCAGCGTGAAGGAGCTGCTCGCGCGGGTGGAGGCGGTGCTGCGGCGGAGCGCGGAGCGGCCGCTGGATGTAGAGGAGATCCAGTTCGAGGGGGGCGTAGCGGACCTGCGCAAGTGCGAGCTGCGGTTCGAGGATGGCGCGACGGAGCTGTTGTCGGAGCGGGAGATCGAGCTGCTGCGGTACCTCTCGTTGAATCGGGAGCGGGTGGTGTCGCGGGATGAGCTGCTGCAGCGGGTGTGGCGGCTGCCGGCGAGCCTCTCGCGCACGAGGACGGTGGACATGCACGTGGCGCGGCTGCGCGACAAGCTGCGGGACAGCGCGGAGGAGCCGCGAATCCTCCTCACGGTGAGGGGCAAGGGGTACCGTTTCGCGAGTGGAGGTCCGGGGTGAGACGGGCGCTGCCCACCTGGCTGGCGCTGGCCGCCTGCGTTGCGCTGGCGTGTGGGGCGCTGGCGTGGCTGAGCGTCACGACCTTGAGGCTCGAACGAGCGGAGGCTCGGACCCGAGCGGAGGCGCTGGTCGAGGAGCGTGTCCGCCTGGCGCTGTGGCGCATGGATGGCCGCCTCGCGAGGCTCCTGGCCCAGGAGAGCACGCGGGCCGTGAGTGCGTGGGAGTCGTTCTACGTCCCGCTTCACGCGTTCGCTCAGGAGGGCAGCGCGCCGGAGCCCTCAACGGTGCGCATCGCCTCGCCGCTGCTGTACGGGGTACCCGAGGAGGTACGGCTGCACTTCGCGTTCCAGGGAGAGGGTCCGTTGAGGTCACCGCAGGTTCCGGAGGCAAGGCAGCGCGCGCCAGCCTTGGCGGCAGGGGCCAGGAGCGAGCAGCTCGAGCAGTACGGTGCGCGCCTCGCCGAGCTGGACGCCCGGCTGGATCGCAGGATGCTGCTCGGGCTCGAGACGGGAACGTCCTCGCCAGAGATCGTCGTCGCAATGCGCGAGCAGAGCGTCATCGAGTTCAGCCGCCGCCACATGCAGGCCATTGGGAACGCGGCCTATCCAGGTTTCGCGAACGAGGCCCCATCAGGCTCGGCGCCGACAGCGCAGGAAGTCCAGGTGTCGCCCATGGTGCCCGTGTGGATGGGCGATGAGCTCCTGCTGGTCCGCAGGATTGAGCGGGAATCTGGAGCCATGGAGGTGCAAGGGGCCTGGCTGGACTGGGCACGGATTCGCACCCTGCTGCTGGGAGAGGTGACGGATCTGCTGCCGTTGGCCACGCTCGAGCCCGTGGCGGCTGGGGCAGGGGATCTCCTGGAGCGGCGTCTTGCGTCGCTGCCGGTGCGGCTGGTGCCTGGGGATGTACAGCTCGAAGCTCCAGAGGGCTCTCCTGTGACCTGGAGCCTCATCGTGGCCTGGGGAGCGCTCGTGTTGGCGCTCGTCGCCGTGGGGCTGTTGCTCTTCGGCGCTATCTCCCTGAGCGAGCGTCGGGCCGCATTCGTGTCCGCTGTGACGCATGAGCTGCGCACGCCACTCACCACGTTCCGGATGTACGCGGAGATGCTGGCTGAAGGCATGGTGACGGACGAGACGCAGCGCCGGGGCTATTACGAGACGCTGCAGCGCGAGTCGAACCGGCTCGCCCACTTGGTGGAGAACGTGCTCGCGTATGCGCGGCTGGAGCGCAAGCGCTCACCCAAGGCAGCGGAGCCAGCGGAGCTCGGCGCCTTCCTCCGGGACAACCTGGGACGCTCGGAGGAGCGGGCGCGGGAGGCGGGGATGTCGCTCGTTCTGGAGCTCGACGAGGCGCTTGAGGCCGCGCGCGTACGGGTGGAGCCTTCCGCGGCGGAACAGGTGCTCTTCAACCTGGTGGACAACGCGTGCAAGTACGCGCGTGGTGCGGAGGACACGCGTATCCACATCCGCGCCGAGCGTCGAGGCTCACGCATCGCGATCGTCGTGGCCGACCACGGGCCCGGTGTCTCGCCAACGGATGCCAAGAACCTCTTCGAGCCCTTCTCGAAGTCCTCCGAGCGCGCGGCGGAGTCCGGCCCCGGTGTAGGGCTGGGACTTGCCCTCAGCCGCCGGCTTGCCCGTGCCATGGGGGCGGAGCTGCGCTACGACGGACGTCAGGGGACAGGGGCCGTGTTCGCATTCCTACTGCGGGCCGGTTGATGCGCGTGGAGCGGACGCTGACTGAAGGCTGCAGGGGGTGGGTCAGGCGGCTTCGGTCGTCCTGTGCCCTGAGACGTCACCCCAATCCAGCCCGAAGCGGGTGAGGTACTTCTTCAACCGATCTGCGTCGTTGGTGCTCTGCTTGCGCGCGCGTGACTGCGAGAACAGCACGCGCCCGGCCTCCGACAGCGAGCGGGCTTGCCGGCACACGGCGATGACGTCCGCGAGCTGCACCCGGTCGAACCGATCCAACTCCGCCGCCAGCCCGGCGCCGAGCACCTCCGCCACGAGATCCACCGCGCCCGTCGCGGCGGGGGAGCCACCCCTCGTCCACTGCGCGCGCAGCCGGGCGAGCTCCTCGTCCACGTCCTCCCGGGTGATGCGTCCCCCGGAGGCCAGCGTGGCCATGCGCAGCACCGCCGCGTTCAGGTCTCGGAAGTTGCCGCTCCAGCGAGCCTCGGGGGAGGTGGCGAAGCGCAGGAAGTGCTCCTGGGCCTCCTTGTTCATCGTCACGCGCTGGCCGAGCGCCTGGGAGGCCTGGTCCAGCTCGTAGAGGAGGTTGGGGGGGATGTCCTCGGGACGCTCGCGCAGGGCCGGGAGCCGGAACGTCCACAGGTTGATGCGCGCCAGCAGATCCTCCCGAAAGCGCCCGCGCTCCACCTCCGCCTGCAAGTCCCGGTTGGTGCCGGCGATGAGCTGGAAGTCGCTCTCCACCTCCTTGTCCGAGCCCACCGGCAGGAAGCGCTTGTCCTCCAGCGCGCGCAGCAGCATGGCCTGCTCGTCCGCGCCCAGCTCGCCGATCTCATCCAGGAACAGCACGCCCCCATTCGCCTGTCGCAGCAGCCCCGGCCGGTCGCTCACCGCCCCCGTGAAGGCCCCTTTCACATGGCCGAACAGGGCGGACATGGCCCCATCTCCTCGCAGCGTGGCGCAGTTGAGATCCACGAAGGTCCCGCTCACCTGCCGCCGGGCCTTCTTCAGCGCGTAGATGCGGCGCACGAGCTGCGACTTGCCTGCCCCCGTGGGCCCGGTGATGAGCAGGGGCGCGCGGGAGTTCATGGCCACCTGCTCGATCCGCTCGATGAGCCTGTTGAACGCGGGGTTGCGCGTGTCGATGCCCGCCTTGAGGAGGGACAGGGCCTCGCGCTGCTCCTGTTGGAAGCGCGCCGCCAGCTTGTCGTACTTCGACAGGTCCAGATCGATGAGGGTGTGTCCACCCGCGCCGCCCAGCCCCTTGTCCCGCCCCGTCGGCGGCGAGGTCTGCACCAGCCGCGCGGGGAGGTGCCGGCTTTCCACCAGCAGGAACATGCAGATCTGCGCGATGTGCGTCCCCGTGGTGATGTGGACGAGGTAGTCCTCCTGCTCGGGCTGGAACGGGTAGCTGCGCGCGTAGTCCAGCAGCGCCCCGTAGACTTGCTCCAGGTCCCACGGGTTGCGGATGTCCACCACCGCGCCGCGCACCTCCGTCTCCGGCGACACCTGGCGGATGTCCTCCGTCACCGTCGCGGCCAGCACCGTGGCCGTGGGCGGGTAGAGCAGCTCGAGGCGGTCCACCAGCAGGTCCTCCTGCTGGCACAGCGCTACGGTGGGGCGCCACTTCTCCCACCGCCTCGGGCCCTGCCCCTGGTCGATCGTCGTCCCGAGCATCCCGATGACCACCGTCTTGCGCGCCTGGGTCTTCGCCATACAGATATGAATTTATCCCATGGGATAGGGAATCGGCCAGTACGGTGAGGACTCCCCTCGGAGAGCGGGCTGGCACGGCGGCTGCTCTACCCCTCTGCGTGCCTGGCACATGGACCGGGCGAACGAACGGAAGGCAAGACCATGAACCGCAAGTACAACTACGAGGTTCTGTCGGACGAGAAGGGCAACCCCATCAAGGCGTGGACGGTCGGCGTCCCCTTCGAGGACGAGGCGAAGAAGCAGCTGAAGAACCTCGCGGGCCTGCCCTTTGTTCACAAGTGGATCGCCGCGATGCCGGACGTGCACCGCGGGTACGGGGCGACGGTGGGGTCCGTGGTGCCGACGGTGGGCGCCATCATCCCGGCGGCGGTGGGTGTGGACATCGGCTGCGGGATGATCGCAGTGCGCACGACGCTGCGCGCCGAGCAGCTGCCGGACAACCTGGCCCCGGTGCGCGCGGTCATCGAGCGCACGGTGCCCCACGGCCGGACGGACAACGGTGCCCGCAACGATCGCGGGGCGTGGCAGGACGCGCCGTCCATGCACCGTGAGGCGTGGGCGCGCCTGAAGCCCGGCTACGACGCCATCCTCGAGAAGCACCCGCGGCTGGGCCGTGGGCCGGACCTGGGTCACCTCGGGACGCTCGGGACGGGGAACCACTTCATCGAGCTGTGCCTGGACGAGTCCGAGGACGTGTGGGTGATGCTGCACAGCGGCTCGCGTGGGGTGGGGAACCGGATCGGGAGCCACTTCATCGAGCTGGCGAAGGAGGACATGCGCCGCTTCTTCATCCACCTGCCGGACGCGGATCTGGCGTACCTGCCGGAGGGGACGGAGCACTTCGAGGACTACGTGCGGGCGGTGGAGTGGGCGCAGGAGTACGCGGCCACGAACCGTCAGCTGATGATGGACTCGGTGGTGCAGGCGCTGGGGGCCTCGCAGCTGTTGCCGGCGTTCGGGCTGAAGGACGCGGCGGTGAACTGCCACCACAACTACGTGGCGCGTGAGCACCACTACGGGAAGAACTGCTTCGTGACGCGCAAGGGCGCGGTGCGGGCGCGTGAGGGGGACCTCGGGATCATCCCCGGCAGCATGGGGGCGCGTTCCTACATCGTCCGCGGGAAGGGGAACGCGGAGAGCTTCCACTCGTGCAGCCACGGGGCGGGGCGGGTGATGTCGCGCGAGGCGGCGAAGAAGCGCTTCACGCTCGAGGACCACGAGAAGGCGACGGCGGGGATCGAGTGCCGCAAGGACGTGGACGTGATCGACGAGACGCCGGGTGCGTACAAGCCCATCGATGCGGTGATGGCGGCGCAGGCGGACCTGGTGGAGGTGGTCCACACGTTGCGGCAGGTGGTGTGTGTGAAGGGCTAGGCCCGGAGGTGGCCGACGAGGTGACCATGCCGGGATAGTGACATTCGAGGCGCCCGCTCCCCCCGAGACCGAGATAATCGGTCGCTAGGATGGGGGAGCGGGCGCCGCTACTTTTGGCGTGAGAGGAACATTCACATGGTGCGGATTGACGGTTCGAAGGGAGAGGGTGGCGGCCAGGTGCTGCGCACGTCGCTGGCGCTGTCACTGGTGACGGGGACGCCCTTCCAGATGGTGAACATCCGGGCGGGGCGGAAGAAGCCGGGGCTGCTGCGTCAGCACCTGACGGGGGTGAAGGCGGCGGCGGAGGTGGGAGCGGCGGAGGTGACGGGTGCGGAGCTGGGCTCGCGCGAGCTGACGTTCAAGCCGCGGGCGCTGGCGGCGGGCAACTACTTCTTCTCGGTGGGCACGGCGGGGAGCGCGACGCTGGTGCTGCAGACGGTGCTGCCGGCGCTGATGGTGGCGAGCGGGCCGTCCACGCTGGTGCTGGAGGGAGGGACGCACAACCCGTTGGCGCCGCCGTTCGACTTTCTAGAGAAGGCGTACCTGCCGTTGGTGCGGCGCATGGGACCGAAGGTGGAGGCGGTGCTGGACCGGCACGGCTTCTTCCCAGCGGGAGGAGGGAAGTTCCGGGTGGACGTGGAGCCAGCGCCGCTGAAGCCGCTGACGCTGCTGGAGCGGGGGAGGGTGACGCGGCGGCAGGCGACGGCGCTGATCGCGATGCTCCCGTTCGACGTGGCGAAGCGGGAGCTGGCCACGGTGGAGCAGCAGCTGAAGTGGCGGCCGAACGAGCTGCGGACGGAGGAGCTGAAGCGCACGGCGGGGCCGGGGAACGTGCTGACGCTGGAGGTGGAGAGCGAGCACGTGACGGAGGTGTTCACGGGCTTCGGAGAGCGAGGGGTGAGGGCGGAGGAGGTGGCGGGGAAGGTGACGGAGGAGGTGAAGCGCTACCTGGAGGCAGAGGTGCCAGTGGAAGAGCACCTGTGCGATCAGCTCCTGCTGCTGATGGCGCTGGCGAAGGGGGGCAAGTTCCGCACGTTGCCGCTGGATGGGCACGCGGAGACGCAGCTCGACACGTTCTCGCACTTCCTGGACGTGAAGGTGGACGTCCGGGAGGTCTCACCAGAGGTCCGCGAGGTGGAAGTCCGAGGCTGAGAAACACGAACGAAGGGAGTAAGTAAAAGAGAGGCAACTGAGAGATCAGCTACATCCACACGCGCACAAATACCCTTGGTGCTGACGGCATTTCCTGTGATTCACGTACGTTAGTATGGTCAGGCTTTCTTGACCCTAAGTTTGATGGTGTACGTCCGCAGCAAGAGAACTGGTGGCCTGAATGAGTAAGATCGACGAGCATCCTGGCTATCTTGGGATGACATCTGAAGGTGTCATCTTGATTCACGCCAACTGGCCTATGTACCCTGCTGAGCATGGATGGAGAGTCGCTCTTGCGAGCCTTGGACAGTTTCCGGCGGAAGAAACTTTCTATGCGATCGATGATATCGACATGTGCTTCTTGTTTCTCGTTGGGGAGCCTTCGAACGTCAAGGATCCCTTCGATGAAGAGCTGTTTCATGTGGCTGTCTGGTGGAGTGATGTGGAGGAGTTGCTCCGCCAAGGATACGTGACTAGCACCTCGGGCCTCTCGATGGCTGCATGGGAAGAGCAGTGGGTCTCAGGCTTTGATTCATGGCTCTCTAAGGACGAGAAGATCGAACTCTCGCCAGAGGAAAAACGCGAACTGGAAGTCGAAGCGTTAGGGGCTCTTGTAAAGAAGGGGTTGCGATTATCGTCGCTTGGCCTGTCTGCTCTTCGGAAGTTAATGGCAACTCAGAAAGAGGGTTTGCATCCGGAACTTCGTTTGCATGCAGGTGAGATTGTCAAGATTGGAAGGTTCGATGCCGCAGTGAGAGAAGGGTGTGTCCTGCTGGAGTCAAGGTTGAAAGACCTAACCAAGCCTAGCCTGTATGGGCAGCGACTGGTGGATGAGTTCATTGCAGGTCTTGATGATGCAGGGAGGTATGTGTCTGCGGATGTGAAAGTCTTACGCTCCGAGATTCGCACTGTTTTTAAGTTCATCAGGAATGACTTCATGCACAATCGACGCAACGTGACTGAAGAGCAGTGTTGGTCGATCTTGGTGCGAATATCATCGATCTTGCGCTGTCTGGATTCCCTTGTATCTGAGCAAGTTAAGCACGGGTAGATTTGAGTGAGTATGGCTGTCCGTGCTGTGCTGCTTCTTGGTGCAATCCGGCATGGTAGGTCTCAACCAATGATCCGAATCAGCCGTCGTGCGAACCAAATGCTCGTTAGCGGGTTTCCAATCCCCGGAAGATCACGCCGTCGAGTGCAAGGCGCTGCACTGCACCCACCATGCGCTCGCTCGCAATGATCACTGTCCACGCCTGCCGGAGACGGAACACGTCCAAGTTCACGGGCAGCGATGCAGCCTCAAGGATCATGGGGTCCGGTCGCTTAAGAGGATCATTCTCACAAGTAGGACATGGCTGCTTACGGTCTGGCGGCAGGCAGTCGGGGTGATACCGACCATGTAACTCTAGCTGAAAAGCTAGCAACTCTGGCGGACGCTTCACACGGAACCGCACGTTGATGGGGCACCCCTGAAGACCCTGAACCCCGTCCCCGCTGAGTCGATCCAGTGCTTCGCGGCGGACGTAGAGTGACCAGGGGTTTTGCATGAAGAGCTGGCCGAAGTAACCCGAGCCTGTACCCTCCAGAGGACCGAATCTCGTGCCTGGCTCCAGCATAGCTCCCTGAGGTGCTAACGGCCGAACCAGCTCGCGCAGACGAGCAAATTCCTCGAAAGGCACCGGCCACGGATCATCGAACTTCTTGCGCTCCGAAAGGCTGGACAAGTCTACGCATGGGTATTGGAGCCCTACGACTCCACCACTTACGCCGCATGTTGGGCAGGGCTCCACTCCTGGCAGTCCCCACTTGTGTCCAGCGTCCAGATTGCCTGTGTAGCGCGGCGCTTTGTCCGCTTCGATGTGGAAGAACTTCACGTTCTCTCCTCTACTTCTCTGCAGTCATCACGGGGCAAGTAGCTGGGGGCCGGGAGGGACGATTGGGTGGTTGTAGGACGTGATGGGGCCGACGATGTCGTAGCGGTACGCAAGCTCAAAGGCCTTGGCGATCAACTCCTCTTTTGGCAGTCGACGGCCCTCGTTGGCTACACGGAACTGTCTCCACGCCTCATTCCACAAGCCCCCTCTGCCCTTGCCACTGTGAACGCGCAGGTGCACGTGTTCCGGAATGACCATGGTCCACTCGTGGACGTTGATGCCATGGGCCCTGAACCACTCCCTGAACTCTCGCGCCTGAGGGAACAGGTGGTGCCTGATCAACTTACCCTCCAGCCGAGGAAAGGCTGGCAGGAAACCGTGGCGATAGCGGAAGTGGAACGTCATCCGGGGCCGAGCATCGTCCCGAAGGCCGGCGCGTCTCCAATTTCGATGAGAGCCAGGACTGCGAAACGGCGGACGGAAGCCTCGTGCGAATTCCGTACCATGCTCCAAAGGAGCGCGCGCCACTGCGTCCGGATCTACGTCTTCGCAACTGAAAACGCCGCACTCCTCCTCGACACATGCGAACTGGTCCGCATACGGCTCTTCGCAGGAAGTGGCATCTGCGACCTCTATCACCTGCCCTGTGTGTATGGCAGGCGAGGGGCTGGCGCACGCGAATGACAGGAGCGAGGCGACAGATAGCGACAAGAGGACTCGGGGCGATGGGAGCGTTCGCATATAGCCCCAAAGTCTAGTCCTTCTCGCACTCCCTGGGCGCGAAGGTGAATGCCCGGGAGGTCTTACCGGAGGTCCGTGTAGTGGAAGCCCGAGGCTGAGAAACCCGGCGCATGGAAAGGGTGGGAACTACGTGCGTTTGCCGCCCAGGGGAGCGCTGCCTACTCGGCGCAGCGCCTGACGCAGGAAGGCGCCTCCCACTGTGAGGGGATGGTTCAGTGCCGTGGCCAGCCGCCCCTTGAGGCTCAGGGGATTGTGGGCAATGCCGAGCTGCCGGAGGATGGTGGCCGCGTCGAAGTACACGCGCTCGCACACCAGCCGCTCTCCCTCGAAGAGGAAGACCGCGCTCATCCGGGCCGTGAAGGCGCGCCCCGTGGGTGGCAGGCCTCGGTAGTTGCCCAGGTGCGTCCCGTACAGCTCGAACTCGGTGATGATCGCGTCGTCC
>NZ_DASPHO010000688.1:0-10611 GCF_035629615.1 Hyalangium sp.
CCAGGCGGTTGCGGAACATGCGCGCGGGCCCGGCCCAGCCCACGAGCGCCAGCGACACCACCATGAGTCCAAAGGGGCCCAGGCCCGCGCCAGCGCCCGCATCCACGAGCGACTGGCCCGCGAGCTGGAGCACCATTACCACCAGCACGTCCGGGAGCGCGAAGAAGGCATCGGCCAGGCGCATGACCCAGCGCTCCACGGCTCCGCCCGTCAGGCGGGCCACGGCGGCCACGAGCAGGCCCAGTCCGGTGGAGAGCCCCCCGGCGGCCAGCCCGATCGCGAGCGAGACCCAGAGGCCGCCGAAGGCCAGCTCGCACACGCTGCGATCCGGGTGGGTGGGATCGTTTCCGAGCGGGCAGGTGCTCGCGAGCACTTCCGGGAAGACGCGGCCGGCGAGCAGGCTCAGCACGCCGAGCCCTCCCAGGAGGGCCAGCCCCACCCACGCCTGGACGGGGATGCGCCTCATGTCCGGTCCTCTCGGGCGCGGGGGTCGACGATGAGCCGGACGCCCTCGACTGCCAGCCCCACGACGGCGAGCACCGAGGCGAAGACGGTGGTGGCCACGACGACGACGGCCACCTGCTTCTGGAGGACGGCGAGGACGTAGAGCTGGCCAAAGTACGGCAGGCCGAAGACGCGCTCGGCGGCGAAGGAGCCCGCCAGCAGCGCGGTGGCCACGGGGCCAATGGCGTCCAGCAGCGCCGGGAGCACGTTGGGCAGCACGTGGCGGCGCAGCACGACGCCGGGCGGCAGGCCCTTGCTGGCGGCGGTGCGCACGTAGTCACGCGCCAGCTCGGTCTCCAGCGCATCCCCGAGCAGCGTGCCGAGGAAGACACCGGGCCAGATGGAGATGACGAGCGCGGCGGACAGCTCGGGGAGGAGGCTCCCACGCTCCACGACGGAGGGGGCCAGCAGGAGCGCCGGGATGAAGACGGGCGTCCCGAAGGCCATGGCGGGAATGACGTCCCCCAGGAGCGCGAGGCGGCCTCGTCTCCAGCGGTTCTTGAGGAGGGCGAAGGTGAGCGCCCAGAGGAGCGCGAGCACCAGGGCCACCAGTCCGACCCCGACGCTGCCGGAGAGCTTGAGGAGCAGCTCGTCGCCGGTGACGCCCTGAGCGCTCGTGCCGAGGCGCTCGCCCCGGAAGAGCTTCTGCCACGGGCGCAGGAAGCCCAGGGGCTCGCCCACGCCGAGATCCCGCCGGTAGGAGGCCGCCAGCTCCGGCGACACCTGACGCTTGCTGTCGTCCTCAGTGGTGAGCGGGAGGCTGGCCATGAGGAAGTACGAGGCCAGCGCGACGATGGGGACGAGTGCGAGCTGCCGGCCAAGCCGGACCAGGAGCTGCCTCATGGCCTCGAGCCCCCCTCCCCTGCCTCGGGCGCGAGCCGGAGGGACTTCAGGGCGAGGAAGTTGAACGGATCCACATCCAGGCCGCGCAGCTTCGGCCGCGAGCGGTAGTAGCGGTCCGGGTGATACAGCGGTGCGATGACGGCCTGCTCCTCCAGCAGCACGGCCTGGGCCTGGGCGTACAGCGTCCGAGCCCGTGCCGCCTCGGCCTCGGCGTCGGCCTCTTCCAGCAGCCGCTCGAAGCGGGCCATGGGCTCGCCCCCCGCCTGCGTCTCCCAGCCCGTCTGATGGTTCCCCTCGCGCTCGAAGAGGGTGAAGAAGGTGTTCGGGTGGGCGTAGTCTGCGCCCAGCCGCCGCAGGTACATGTCATAGGCGCGCGGCCCCTCTGGGGTGCGCCGGGCCACCTCGGACGAGAAGTCCGACCGCGCATCGAGCGTCACCGTGAGGCCCACGGCGGCAAGCTGCGCGGCGATGCGCTCGGCGATGGCCACCTCCGGGACGAAGGAGTCTCCGGCCCTGAAGACGAGGCGCAGCGGACGCTCCAGGCCCTGCACGCCGCGCAGCTCCTCCTGGGCGCGCTCCCGGTCGAAGCGCGGCAGGAGTGCGGCCTCCTCGGGAGTCGCGGCTCCAGGCAGATCCGGCGGGAGCAGCACGTTCGTGGGCCGTACGGCAGGCAGAAGCCCGGCGAGCAGCGCCTCCCGATCCAGGGCGCGAGCAATGGCGCGCCGCACCTCGGGCCGGTTCAGCGGCGGGCGCTCGGTGTTGAAGGAGAGGAAGTAGGTGGAGAGCAGCGGCTCGTCGTGGAGATCCGGAGGGCGCTGCCCGTGCAGGGCGAGGGCACTGTCGATGAAGACGAAGTCCACCCGGCCGCGCTCATAGAGGGCTGAGCCGATCTCCGACTTCATCAGCGTGACCACAGGAGCGGGGTGCTCGCCAGGCTCGAGCGACGGTTGGAAGGCCGAGGCCGGGTTGTGGACCAGCCGCACGCGCTCCCCTGCCCGGTCCCAGCGCTCCACGCGGTAGGGCCCGAGCGACAGGGGCCGCCCATCCCTGGGCCGATCGAAGTAGTCGCGGATCTCCTCGTCGGACTTGCCGGCGAGCTCCGCAGAGGGTGCGGGGAAGAAGAGGTAGACGTTGGCCAGGCGCGACAGGAAGTAGCTGCGAGGCCGCTCCAGTGTCACGCGCAGCGTGTGCGGGTCCAGCGCCTCCACCCCTGTGCGCTCGAGCGCGGCTCGGACCTGCTCTGCGGGAGCACCGCGCTCCTGAAGCTCCACGGCCTCCCGAGCCCCTGCAATTTCGGCCATCTCCCCGCGCTCGCGGCCGAGCATCGCGCGCCGCCACCCGAAGACGAAGTCCTGGGCGGTGAGCGGTGTGGTGCCATCCGACCAGCGCACGTCCCGGCGCAGGTGGAAGGTGTAGACCTCGCGTCCCTGGGCGTCGCGCTCCCGCTCCCAGCGCTCGGCCAGGCCCGGCTGGACGGAGTTGTCGGTCCCCAGGGTGGTGAGCCCCTTCTGGGTGGCGAGCATGACTGGGTAGTTCGACCAGCTCGCCGGGTCCGAGTAGCTCCAGTCCAGCGTGGTGGGCATCGCGGGGACGATGATCTTGATGCCGGGGTCGGGCTGGAAGCCGCACGGCCCACAGGCCGTGGCGAACCACAGCCCCATGAGCGCCAGCACGAGTCGAGGACGAGAAGCCACCGCCGCGAGTTCTATCGCACCGGGATCCAAAAGGAACGAAGCCGCGACCTGCTCTCCAGAGATGAGAATGCGCCCCACCCCGTGGGCCTGTTAGAGGTCGGCCATGGCTCCTCGTTCAAGACCCGCCGTGGAAGGCACACCCATCCGGGTCCACTACGACGCGGGCTGGGGCAACCACCTCACCCTGCGCGGCAACAAACCCCCGTTTGACTGGAGCACGGGCGTACCGGCCATCGGGGCCGAGGGGAATGTGTGGACGTTCGTCTGGCCGCGCTCCTCGGGCGTGCTGCAGCTCAAGCCGCTGCTCAACGACAGGGGCTGGTCCATCGGAGGCAACTACCGGCTCGAGGCGGGCGCCCCCGTGGACATCTACCCCTTCTTCAGCCCCGTGGGAGGCACGCTGCACAAGGTGCATGACTTCCACTCACCGCAGCTGGACAACTCTCGCACGCTCATCATCTCCCTGCCGCCGAGCTACGCGGAGAACCCGCTCAAGCGCTACCCCGTGCTCTACATGCACGACGGCCAGAACGTCTTCGAGGACGCCACCTCCTTCACCGGCGTGTCCTGGGGCGTGGATCGCACCCGCGACTCGCTCGTCGTGCAGGGGCTCATGGACGAGATCATCGTCGTGGGCATCTCCAACATGGGCACCCGCCGCGGGTACGAGTACACCGCCGGCCCGGCCTCCGAGCGCGGCGGCGGCGCGGACTCATATGGGCGCTTCCTCGTCGAGACCGTGAAGCCCTGGGTGGACCGCCAGTACCGCACCCTGCCCGGCCGCGAGGACACGGCGCTGATGGGCTCCTCGCTCGGCGGCCTCATCTCCTTCTACCTGGGGACGCGCTACCCGCACGTCTTCTCCAAGGTGGCCTGCCTCTCCAGCGCGTTCGGGTGGAACGGCGTGGACCTCGTCAGCGAGGTGGAGCGGTGGCGGGAGCCTCTCGCGGTGAAGTTCTACATCGACGCCGGCACCCACCGAGACCCGCGGATTCCCACGCTGCGCATGAAGGAGGCCCTGGAAGCCCAGGGCTACGTGCAGGGCGAAGGGATGTACCACTACGAGGACAAGGGCGGCCGGCACACCGAGGCCTCCTGGGCGGCGCGCGTCCACCGGCCGCTGCGCTACCTCTTCCCCTGGCAGAGCGCCTCGAGCCCGCGCTGAGGCCCGCAAAGGCGAAGGGCCCGGAACCGCCTCGCGATCCCGAGCCCCTCACTTGAAGCCGTCGCCCTCTACATCAAGCGGGGGCGCCCACTGGGGCTGCCTGAGTCTCCGGGACGGTAGGCACCTTCAGCCCATCGCCCGCGGGCTTGCGGCCGAACTCCTCCGGCTTGTCCAGCACCAGCGCCACGCGCAGCACATCGTCCACGAACTCCACGGGGATGATCCGCAGCTGCGCGCGGATCTTCTTCGGGATGTCCTTGAGGTCCTTCTTGTTCTCCTTCGGGATGAGGACCGTCTTGATGCCGGCGCGGTGCGCCGCCAGGGTCTTCTCCTTCAGGCCGCCGATGGGCAGCACGCGGCCGCGCAGGGTGATCTCACCCGTCATCGCCACGTCCCTGCGCACCGGCACCTTGGTGAGCGCGGAGACCAGCGCGGTGCACATGGTGACACCGGCGGATGGGCCATCCTTCGGGATGGCACCCTCGGGCAGGTGGACGTGGATGTCGTAGTTCTCGAACACCTTGCGGTCGATACCGAACCGGTCGGCACGCGAGCGCACGTAGGACATGGCCGCCTGCGCGGACTCCTGCATCACCTCGCCCAGCTTGCCGGTGATGATCAGCTTGCCCTTGCCCGGCATCACCGTGGCCTCGGTGGTGAGGATCTCTCCTCCCATCTCCGTCCACGCCAGGCCGGTGACAATGCCCACCTGGTCCTCGCGCTCGGCCACCCCGTAGCGGTAGCGCGGCGTGCCCAGGAACTTCATCGCCTGCTTGCGATCCACCGCGATGTCCCGCTTGCCGTTCTTCAGCACGTCCCGGGCGATCTTCCGGAACACGCCGCCGATCTCACGCTCCAGCGAGCGCACGCCCGACTCGCGCGTGTACCGGTGGATGATCGTCCTCAGCGCATCGTTGGTGAAGTCGACCTTGAGCTCCAGCAGCCCGTTGGCCTCCTGCTCCTTCGGGATGAGGTAGCGCCGCGCGATGCTCAGCTTCTCCGGCTCGGTGTAGCCCGCGATCCGGATGACCTCCATGCGGTCCTGCAGCGGACCGGGGATGTTGTGCATCGTGTTCGCGGTGCAGATGAACATTACCTTGGACAAGTCGTAGTCGAGGTCCAGGTAGTGGTCATTGAAGGTGTGGTTCTGCTCCGGGTCCAGCACCTCCAGCAGCGCCGCGCTCGGATCGCCGCGGAAGTCCGTGGACATCTTGTCGATCTCGTCCAGCAGGAAGACGGGGTTGTTGCTGCCCGCCTTCTTCAGGCTCTGGATGAGCTTGCCCGGCATCGCGCCGATGTACGTGCGCCGGTGGCCGCGGATCTCCGCCTCGTCTCGCACGCCGCCCAGCGACAGGCGGACGAACTTGCGGCCGGTGGCCCGAGCGATGGAGCGCGCCAGCGACGTCTTGCCCACGCCCGGCGGCCCGACGAAGCAGAGCACGGGGCCCTTGAGCTTCTTCACCAGCTGCTGCACGGCCAGGTACTCGAGGATGCGCTCCTTGGGCTTCCTCAGCCCGTAGTGGTCCTCGTTGAGCACCCGCTCGGCCTCGGTGACATCGAGACGATCCTGCGTCTCCTCGTACCAGGGCAGGCTGATGATCCAGTCGATGTAGTTGCGGACGACGGTGGCCTCCGCGCTCATCGGGCTCATCATCCGGAGCTTCTTCAGCTCCTTCTTGACCTTGAGCGTGGCCTCCTTGCTCATCCGCTTGTTCTTGAGCTTCTCCTCGATCTCCTGGATCTCGTTCTTGAACTCGTCGCGCTCGCCCAGCTCCTTCTGAATGGCCTGCATCTGCTCATTCAGGTAGTACTCCTTCTGGGTCTTCTCCATCTGCTTCTTGACGCGCGTGCGGATCTTCTTCTCCACCTGGAGGATCTCGATCTCACCCTGCATCAGCTCGTAGAGCTTCTCCAGCCGCTTGGCCGGGCTCTCCGTCTCGAGCAG
Organism: Hyalangium sp.; assembly: GCF_035629615.1. Classification (GTDB taxonomy): domain Bacteria; phylum Myxococcota; class Myxococcia; order Myxococcales; family Myxococcaceae; genus Hyalangium. The sequence continues at coordinate 6,152 of NZ_DASPHO010000688.1, forward strand.
CGCCTGCTTGTCGTTCAGCTTCAGCGACAGGTGGGCGACGATGGTGTCCGCCAGCCGAGCCGGGTCATCAATGCTGGCCACCTGCATCAGCATCTCGGGAGGAATCCGCTTGTTGAGCTTGACGAAGGCCTCGAAGACCGAGTGCACGCTGCGCACCAGCGCCTCGAGCTCCACGGACTTCTCGGACACCTCCTCCAGCTCCTCCACCTCGACCATGAAGAAGGCGTCGTTGGGGAGGAACTTCTTCACCTTCGCCCGGCGCACGCCCTCCACCAGGACCTTGACTGTGCCATCCGGCAGCGGCAGCAGCTGGATGACGTGGCCCACGGTGCCGAAGTGGAAGATGTCGTCGGGAGTCGGGTCGTTCGTCTTGGCCTTCTTCTGCGCGGCCAGGAGAATCACGGCCTTGTCATCGGGACCCTTGTGCGCCATCGCGTCCTTGAGGGCCGCGATCGACTTCTCCCGGCCGACGAACAGCGGCACCACCATGTGCGGGAACACGATGATGTCCCGAAGGGGCAGGAGCGGAACGGTGATGCCCCGCTTCTTTTCATCCTTCTTGTCGTCACGTCCGAAGAACATTTGCTCGCCACCTGCCTGCTTGCCGACCGAAGTCGCAAGTCCCTAGTGAAGTTGCCTGCCCGCCTGCCAGCCCGGCAGACGTGCGAGATACAAAGACGGTTCTATAACACGGTGAATACACCTGCCGTTCCCCGGCTAAAGGTTGGGGAACGCTCACCTGCCTTCAAGGGAACACCCGTCCGTCATCGTGTGTCCGCCTGCTGCTTCAGCGGGCCTCGGCCGTCGCCCTACCGGCTGGCCCCACCATGCCTATGCCCAGCGTCTGGAAGAGGAAAGCGAACATGTCCGCGCTGGACTCGATCGCCTTGGCCACCTGGTCTGCCCCCCCATGGCCCGCGTTGGCCTCGATGCGCAAGAGCGCCGGCGCGCCGGGCCCTTCCAGGTTCTGTACCGCCGCCACGAACTTGCGAGCATGCATCGGATCCACCCGGTCATCATGATCCGCCGACATCATCAGCAGCGGAGGGTAGCGCCCCCCCGGCTTGAGCCGGTGGTAGGGTGAGTAGGCGTAAAGTACCTGGAACTCCGAGGGCTTGTCCGCTGTGCCGTACTCGGGGACCCACGTCCGGCCGCTGCCGAACTGGTGGTAGCGCACCATGTCCAGAAGAGGCACCGCGCACACCACCGCGCCGTACAGCTCCGGCCGCTGCGCCATCGCCGCACCCACCAGCAGGCCGCCGTTGCTGCCGCCGTAGATGGCCAGCTTGTCCGGCCGGGTGTACTGCTCACGCACCAGGTACTCTGCCGCAGCGTGGAAGTCGTCGAAGACGTTCTGCTTCCGATCCAAGCGTCCAGCCTCGTGCCAGGCCTTGCCGTACTCCCCTCCGCCGCGGAGGTTGGCTACGGCATAGACCCCGCCTGCGTCCAGCCACGGGAAGATGCTGGAGCGAAAGCTCGGCTGCATGCTCACGTTGAAGCCGCCGTACCCGTACAGCAGCGTGGGCCGCTGCCCGTCCCGCTTCAGGTCCTTCCGGTGGACGAGGAACAGGGGGATCTTCGTGCCGTCCTTGGATGGGTAGAAGATCTGCCGCACCGTGTAGAGGGCCGTGTCGACGGGCACCTCCACCCGGGCCCACAGCTCCACCTTCCCCGAGGAGATGGACGTCTTGTAGACCTGCCGGGGGGTGGTGAAGGAGCTGAAGAGGAAGAAGGCCTCGTCCTGGTCCTCCAGCCCCACCAGGTTGCTGGAGGCGCCCACCCCTGGCAGCGCCACGGTGCGCACCGGCTTGCCCTCGAGCGTCGTGAGCCGCAGCTCGCTGGCCGCATCCCGCAGGTACTCCATGGCCAGGTGCCCGCCGACCAGCGTCAGGCTCTCCAGCGAGGCCACGGGATCCTCGGGGAGGATCTCCTGCCAGGCCGCCCGCTCAGGCTTCGCCGGGGAGACGCGGAAGACGCGCTTCCGGGGCGCACCCTCGTCGGTGGAGAGGTAGAACTGGTCCTGCCAGGCCAGCACCGAGTACTTCGCGCCGACGCCCTTCACCAGCAGGCGGAAGTCCTTCTCGCCCACGCGCTTCCAGTAGATGTCGTTCTCGCTCCAGCCGCGGACGATGAAGACGAAGAGGTACTTCCCGTCCCGGCTCAGATCCACGGAGACGAACGTCGACGGATCCCCCGTGCGCGGGTGCACCAGCGTGTCCTTCTTCGGCTCCGTGCCCAGCGTGTGGAAGCGGACCTCCGTGTAGCCGGGCCGCTGATCCACGGGGATGGAGTCATCCACCGGCAGCCACTCGTAGTAGAAGCCCTTGCCGTCCGGCGTCCACTTGGGCTCGGCGTACTTGGTGCCCGGGATGACGTCCACCTGGGACCACTCGCCGGTGTCCACGTCCATGACATGGAGGATGGACTCGTCCGCGGCGTTGGGCTTCTGGGCGAAGGCCAGCTTGCGGCCATCCCACGAGGGCACCGCGAAGCCGAGCGACACCGAGCCGTCCTGGCTCCAGCCGTTCGGGTCGATCAGGACCTTCTCGGGCCCGCTCTCGCCCTCACGCCAGTAGAGGATCGCCTTCTCCTTGTCCTTGTGCGTGCGGAAGTAGAAGTACCGGTTGGCACGGCGGAGCGGCGGGGAGATGGACTCCTGGTAGAACAGCTCGCGGAAGCGCTGGGCGAGAGCGTCCCGGCCGGGCACCTTCGCCAGCCAGTCCCGCGTGAAGCGGTCCTGGGCCTTCATCCACCCCTGGACCTCGGAGGCCTTCTCATCCTCGAGCCAGCGGTACGGATCGGCCACCTGGACCCCGTGCAGGGTGTCCACGAGAGGCTCCGAGCGTGTCGCCGGGTACTTCATGCGGTGCGTTCCCTCCTGGAACGAGACTGCCGCGGCCAGCGCGGGCGTAGAGGCGGCGGCGGACGGGAGCTCTTCTCTCGTCGCCTCCTTCGGGCCTGCACATGCGGCGAGCAACACCCAGGCGGGGAGCAGCAGTCTCTTCATGACCGCTTCCAGATACAGGAAGGGCCTCGCCCGGCCCACAAAAAGTGCGGGCCCCTTGGGAGCGGCCGAGCGCCCGGGAAGTCCCCAGGCACACAAAGGGCGCGCCTGACCCGCTACCAAGATCGTGACGCGCCCCGTCATGCCCTCCGGTCGAGAACCAGGGTCTAAGCGGACTCCTTCTTGGGCTCTGAGTCCTTGTCGTGGGCGTAGAGCACCACGGGCTCGCTCTTCTTGAAGATGACCTCCTCGGAGATGAGCACCTCGCGTGCCGTCTTGCGGGAGGGCAGCTCGTACATCACTTCCAGCATGGCGCCCTCGAGGATGGAGCGCAGGCCACGCGCGCCCGCCTTGCGGCGGATGGCCTCGGAGGCAATCGCCTTGAGCGCCCCGTCCGTGAACTTGAGCGTCACCCCGTCCAGCTCGAAGAGCTTGCGGTACTGCTTGGTGAGCGCGTTCTTCGGCATGCTGAGGATGTTTACCAGCGCGGGCTCGTCCAGCTCCTCCAGCGCGGTGATGATGGGCAGGCGGCCGATGAACTCGGGGATCATCCCGAACTTCAGCAGATCCTCCGGCTCCACGTGCTTGAGCAGCTCGGTGAGGTTGCGCTGCTTCTTGGACTGGATGTCCGCGCCGAAGCCCAGGCTGCGCCCGCCCAGTCGCCGCTCGATGATCTGCTCCAGCCCGCCGAAGGCGCCGCCGCAGATGAACAGGATGTTCGTCGTGTCCACCTGCAGGAACTCCTGCTGGGGGTGCTTGCGGCCGCCCTTCGGGGGCACGTTGGCGATGGTGCCCTCGATGATCTTCAGCAGGGCCTGCTGCACGCCCTCGCCGGACACATCCCGGGTGATGGAGGGGTTCTCCGACTTGCGGGCGATCTTGTCGATCTCGTCGATGTAGACGATGCCGCGCTGGGCCCGTTCAATATCGTGGTCCGCCGCCTGGAGCAGGTTGACGATGATGTTCTCGACGTCCTCGCCCACGTAGCCGGCCTCGGTGAGGCAGGTGGCGTCCGCGATGGTGAAGGGGACGTTGAGGATGCGCGCCAGCGTCTGCGCCAGCAGCGTCTTGCCGCTGCCGGTGGGGCCCAGGAGCAGGATGTTGCTCTTCTGGAGCTCCACATCGTCCATCTGGACCTTGGTCTCGATGCGCTTGTAGTGGTTGTGCACCGCCACCGAGAGCGTCTTCTTGGCCCTATCCTGTCCGATGACGTACTCGTCCAGGATGGCCTTGATCTCGCTGGGCCGAGGAATCCGGAGCTTGGTGTCCTTGGTCTCCTCGCGGTCGATCTCCTCCGCGATGATGTCGTTGCACAGGCCGATGCACTCGTCGCAGATGTAGACCGTCGGCCCCGCGATGAGCTTCTTTACTTCCTTCTGCGACTTCCCACAGAAAGAGCACTGAAGATTGCCGTGACCGTCATCCCGCCTTCGATCCACCACTCGCTCCTAAAGCA
>NZ_DASPHO010000689.1:0-10491 GCF_035629615.1 Hyalangium sp.
TCGATGGCACGGAAGGCCATGCAGCAGGCGCTGAGGCGCGCTGGGCTCTCCGCGCGGGATATCGGCTACGTGAACGCCCACGGCACGGGCACGCCGCTCAATGATCCCGCGGAGGCCCGAGCCATCCGTGAGGTCCTGGGCGACGTGCCGGTCAGCTCCATCAAGGGGGCGGTGGGACATCTGATGGCGGCCTCGGGAGCGGTAGAGATCGCGGCCTGCTTGCTGCCGTTCCAGCGTGACTGCCTGCCAGGGACGGCGCACCACCGGGAGCGCGATCCGGAGTGTGACAGCGACGTGATCGGCGAGAGCCCGCGGGAGGCAAGGGTGGACGCCGTGCTCTCGAACTCCTTCGGGTTCGGAGGGCAGAACGCAACCATCATCCTCGGGCGAGGGACATGAGCGCGGACGTCCTCGGCTGGGCCTGGCGCACGCCGCTGGGAGACTCGGTGGACACCGCCGTGAGCCGGCTCCTGGCCGGAGAACGCGCCGCGACAGACACGCTCCGCTTCGAGACCCGCACGTACGCCTGCAGGCTGGGGGCACCGATCCTCTCGGTGCCGCAGCGCTCGAAGCACGCGCGCTTCCTTCGGAGGATGGGGCTCTTCGGACTGGAGGCCGCGCACGCGGCACTCCAGCAGGCCCGTGCTCATGGCTGTGAGGTCTCGGGGGAGCGGCTGGGAGTCTTCTGTGGCTATGGCGGGCTGCGCGCCCACTGGGACGACATGATGGAGGGGCTCTCGGCGCAGCAGCCGGAGCAAGGCGGGACGTGGGAGCGCGGCCTCAAGCGCATCCACCCGTACTGGATGCTCAAGCACCTCTCCAACAATGCGCACGCGCTCCTGGCGGCGGACCTCTCTGCACGAGGGGATGGAGCCACGTATGGCGGCGCCACAGCCGGAGCCCAGGCGCTCTCGGCAGCCATCCGGTCGCTCGAGGCGGGGAGCATCGATGTGGCGCTGGTGTTCGCCTATGACTCGCTCCTCGAGCCTGAGACGTTGGTGGACCTGGCCGCGCGAGGGGCGGCGACAACCGGGGACCTCGCGAACCTGGCCGCTCCCTATGATGTCCATGCGCGCGGCTTCGTGCCTGGGGAGGCCGCTGCGGCGCTCGTGCTCCAGCGTCCTGGCGCAGCGGGAGCGCTGGCGTCCATTGCCGCCGCAGATGGGGCAGACGGCCAGGCCTCGGATCCCAGCTCGGAGACACTCGCCGCCGTTGCATCGCGCCTCACCCAGGGGGACACCGTCGTCGACGGCTCCGCCCGAGCCCTCCCCGCTGTGGATGCGGCAGAGAGGAGCATTCTGGCGCCACTGCTCGGAGGTGGTGCACGGCTCACGGCGGTACAGTCAGCCTTCGGGCAACTGGGAGCAGCGACAGCGCTGGTCCAAGCCATCGCGCTGGCGAGCTGCCTGCGGAGAGGCGTGCTGCCTCCCATTGCCGGGCTGCGTGAGCCTGCGGAGGGACCGCTCGTCCCAGTTCGAGAGCCAACGCCCACGGAGGCGCAGTCAGTGCTGGCCCTCTCCACGGGGGCCCCTGGGCTGGCAGGGGCTGTCCGGGTCCATGATCTTGGCCGCACCAGGAGGTCTTCAGTTACGGGTTAATCTGAAATGACGGCTGTCTTGTCGGCGCTAGCGCTAGGATGACGCGCGTCTCACCCCCCCAAGGAGCCGAACATGATGAAGCATTGGCTGAGTGGAGCGTTCCTCGCGGTTGCAGTCGCAGTGAGTGCCTGTGGCGGCACGATCGAGGCGGATGAGTCCGAGCTGTCGTCGGCCCCTGAGAGCGTGGCGTCGGAGCCAGGAGAGGTAGACCAGATGCTCCCGCAGTGTGACACCGAGGGCCGATGCCCTGTGGGGTACTACTGCGTGGGCGGGCCGGGCGGAATCTGTCGCCGGGGTATCATCGAAGTGATGGCCCCTCTGTGCAACTCCCAGGGCCAGTGCCCGGCGGGGTACTACTGCTTGGGCGGGCCGGGCGGAGCTTGCCGCAAGGCGCCCATCGAAGTGCTGTCCCCTCTGTGCGGCCCCCAGGGGCAGTGCCCGGATGGCTACTACTGCTTGGGCGGGCCGGGCGGAACCTGCCGCAAGGGCATCATTCACAAGCAGTGATCTGCCAACCTCGAACCCCGCTAGTATCAGGGGGTGATCGCGCCGCAAGGTGAAGCATGAGCGAGGCAGGCGTGGCGCTGGTGACGGGCGGCTCGCGAGGCATCGGCCGAGCCGTCGTGCTGGAGCTGGCCCGGCGTGGCTACTGGGTGGGCATCAACTTCCGCGATCAGGAACAGCGCGCAGCCGAGGTGGCGAGCGAGGTGGAGGCGCTCGGCCAGCGGGCGCTCCTGCTGCGGGCGGACGTCACGGATGCCGCCCAGGTCGCCCGCATCTTCGAGGAGGCGGAGCGTAAGCTTGGTGCCATGGACGTGCTCGTCTGTTGCGCCGGCATCACCCGGGACACGCTCCTGGGCGCAAGCACCCCCGAGGATCTCGAGGCCGTGCGCGCCGTCAATCTGGACGGAGTGGTGAACTGCTGCCGCGAGGCGACGAAGCGGATGATCGGACGGCGGCGGGGCTCCATCGTGGCGCTCTCGTCCGTGGCGGGACAGCGGCCCGGGCGTGGCCAGAGCCTCTACGCCGCCACGAAGGGCGCGGTGGAGTCCTTCATCCGGGCCCTGGCCGTGGAGCTGGCGCCGAGGAACATCCGGGTGAACGCGGTGGCCCCCGGTGTCATCGAGACGGAGATGACGCGGGACCTCCTCTCGCTGGCGGCCGAAGAGGTGAAGCGGCGCATCCTAATGCGGCGTCCAGGGCGTCCCGAGGAGGTGGCGAAGGTGGTGGCCTTCCTGACCTCCTCGGATGCCAGCTACGTCACCGGCCAGGTGTGGAACGTGGATGGAGGGTTCAAGCTCGAATGAATGGCGAGTCCTTTCTGGATCTCCTCGCTCATCGCAGGAGCGTGCGAGCCTTCACGGCCCAGCCTGTGCCTCGCGAGGTGCTGGAGCGGCTGATGCAGGCGGCGGTGACGGCCCCGTCTCCCACCAACCGCCAGCCCTGGCGGTTCGCGGTCGTCACCCAGGCCTCCCTCCGGCAGCGCATCACCGAGGCCGTCCGCACCCGGTCCGAGGAGATGAAGGCCATCATCCGCCAGGGGCACCACGCGGAGGACTTCGGCCAGTACGGGGACTTCTTCCACGAGCCCCTCTCCACCGCTGCGGCCATCGTGGTGCCGCAGTACCGCGTCTATCCGGACCTGATCGCCAACCTCGTGGCCTCCGGGGGAGGGGACCCGACGGAGTTCCACACCGCCGCGTCGATGCAGGCGGAGCTCTGCTCGACGAGCGCCGCCTGCATGGCCCTGCTGCTCCAGGCCCTGTCCGAGGGGCTGGGGGCCTGCTGGATGTCCGGGCCGATGATCGGGCGAGACGAGATCCAGAGGCTGCTGGACATCCGCGAGCCGTGGAGGATGGTGGGAGCCATCGCGCTGGGCTACCCGGACGAGCATCCGGTGAAGCAGCCTCGCAAGCCCCTTGCGCAGGTCGTGACGTGGTTCGAGGATGGCGCCGAGCCGCGGGAGGCCCAGACATGACCGCCGCAGTCGCAGCCCCAGGGGACGAGGTCCAGAAGATCGAGCAGCAGGTCCGGGAGGTGGTGGCCGAGGCGCTGGCCCGGGAGCTCTCCGAGGTAAAGCTCGAGACCCTCCTGATGGGGGACCTGGGGGCCGAGTCGCTCGACTTCCTGGACATTGTCTTCAAGCTGGAGCGAGCCTTCGACATCCAGATCACGCGCGGAGAGATGGAGCGCGCCGCGCGCGGCAGCATGTCGGACGAGGAGTTCTCGCCTGGGGGTGTCATCTCCGAGGCGGGGCTGGCGAGGCTCCGGGAGCTGATGCCAGAAGCGGCGCAGCACATCCAGCCTGGGCTGCGGCCCGCGCAGATCCTGAGCCTCTTCTCCGTGCGGACGTTCGCGAACCTAGTGCTCGCCAAGCGCCAGGGCCAGAGCGTCTGAGGGCACGGCCGGGGGCCAGAGGCCGGGAAACCGTCAGCTCTGCGTGACGCGGACCGTGGTTCGCATCTCGCGGCCCGTGGCCGGATCCCGCGCTCGCATCGTGAGGATCCCTTCGATGCTCACATCGAAGGTGATCTCCACCTGCACCTTCCCGGCCTTGTCCGTCCGGATCCCCGAGAACGTGAACTCTCCCAGCAGCTCGTTGTTCACCACCATCTCGTGGTCGCCCTGGTAGATGCGCATGGCGAGCTCGGTCTGGTTGTCGATGCTCGTCGTCGCCACCAGCTGCTTGGCGTTGGGGATGGGCGCGTTGCGCGGGAACACCGTGTGGAACGCGCCGCCCGCCTTCTCCAGCCCGATCGCCATGGGGATCACGTCCAGCAGCTGGATGCGCAGGTTCGTGTCGTCCTGCAGCGAGTGCGCGTAGAGCGCCGCCCCGATCGCCACCGCCTCGTCCGGGTGCACGCCCTTGCTCGGGGGCCTGCCGAAGAACTTCGTCAGCCGGTCCTGCACGATGGGCATGCGCGTCTGCCCACCCACCAGCATCACCTCGTCGACCTCCTTCGTCGACAGCCCCGCGTCTACCAGCACCCGCGCCACGATCTGCAGCGACTTGTCGATCAGGTGGCTGGTCAGCATCTCCAGCATCTTCCGCGTGAACTTCATCTCGATGTTCAGCGGCTGGCCCTGCGCCGTCATCGTGATGAAGGGGATGTTGAAGGGCACCTCCTCGCGCGCGGAGAGATCGATCTTCGTGCGCTCGGCCAGGTCCTTGATGCGCTGCATGGCCACCGGATCCGTGGCCAGGTCGATGCCCGTCTTCGCCGCGAAGTCCTTGAGGACGTGGTGGATGATGGCGTTGTCGAAGTCGATGCCGCCCAGGAAGATGTCGCCGCCGGTGGACTTCACCTCGAAGACGCGCTCACGGATCTCGATGATCGACACGTCGAACGTGCCGCCGCCGAGATCGTAGATGACGACCTTCTCGTTGAGGTTCTTGCCCACCCCGTAGGCCAGGGCGGCGGCGGTGGGCTCGTTGATGATGCGCACCACATCGAGATCGATCAGCTTGCCCGCATCCTTCACCGACTGGCGCTGCCGATCGTTGAAGTACGCCGGCACCGTCACCACCGCGCGCTTGATGGGGATCTTCAGGTAGTTGGAGGCGACGTCCCGGATCTTATTGAGGAGCTTGGCGCTGATCTCCTGGAGCGAGAACTCCTTCTTCCCCACGTCCAGGACGACGTCGTTCTTCTTGCCGGGGCGCATCTGGTACGCCACGACCTTCTTCATCGAGTCGACGATGTCACTCTTGAAGCCGCGGCCCACCAGGCGCTTGGCGCCGTACACGGTGTTGCGCGGGTTGAGCTGCCACTGGCGCTTGGCCTCGTAGCCGATGAGCTCGTTGCCCTTGTCATCAATCGCGAAGATGGAGGGGATGGTGTAGTCGCCCCCCTTGTAGGGGATGAGCTTCACGTTCCCGCTTTCTTCGACATAGGCCGCGCACGAGTTCGTCGTGCCGAGGTCGATGCCGATGATGGGCTCCTTCTTTTGCATCGCGTGTGGACTCCCAGGGGAGGAGAACGGGGCCAGTAGACGCTATTTCACCAGGAACGCGCCCGCGAGTAAGCATCCAGGTAGAGCGTCAGCCCGAGCAGGTTGGCGCCCCCCACGTCCAAGAGGTCTTCGGAGGTAGTAGGAGCCGAAAGATCCATGGCCACTATCTCGGCTGTCGCTGATTCCTGGCTTGCCGGGTCTTCCTCAACTCCAAGCGGAGCGTCCGGCAGGCGGAGGGGAGGCTGGCCCTGCACGAGCGGCAGGAGCACCACGTGCCGGCTCCGAGCGCCCGTGAGGGTGATTCGGGCCAGCTCGGCACCGGCCTGGGCCAGCGCCGTCCACCGCGCAGCAGAGGGAGTGAAGGTGCGCTGGGCGACGGCGTAGGAGGCAGCCGGCATGGGGAGGAAGGGGGGGACGACGACTTGGGTGGGCAGAGAGGAGCCGCGGATGAGCCGACCTGTGGTGTCGCCTCGGGCCTCGGCGATGCGGGTGGCGAACACCCAGAGGCCAGGGGTTCCGAGCTCCACGCCGCCGTAGGGCGCTCCGCTGCGCAGCAGAAGGGGGGCCAGCGGCCGCGTCCCGTCGGGCGCAGGAGCGCCGCCGGTGCGCGAGGAGAGTCCCAGGGGAGTGAGGCCGGCCTCAGCGGAGAGCTCCACTGCGCCGGCCACGGCGGTGTCGAGCCCCGCGGGCAGCCGGGGAAGCACCACCTCCGTGCGGCGGAGCTGCTCTCGGCGAGGGCGGTGGGAGAAGCCGGGCAGGCCGAAGTAGTCCGGCACCTCCTCGGGGCCTTGAGGGCAGCGCGAGGCGTCCGAGCAGCGGCCGTCCCCGTCCAGATCCGAGGTGTCCGGGACGCGCGGCCGCAGGGGAACAGGGGTGAAGGCCTGGAGCGCGTAGTCCATGGCCCCGGTGTAGGCCAGCAGCTCCGTGGAGCCGAGGTTCGCGGCCAGGGCCAGCTCCATTCGTCCGGCGAAGGCCACCGCGGCGCGGCGCCCCGGCTGCCCAAGCCCCAGGGAGCGCCTCTTGAGCTCCACAGGCGCTCCGAAGCCGGAGGCGGCGTAGGCCACGGTGCTGCCCGGCAGTGGCACCGCCTGAGGCAGGCCGGGCACGGTGACGAAGAACGTCTCCCCCAGCAGCGTGGCGAGGTCCAGGTCCGGCACGTCCCCGGCGGACAGCAGGGAGAAGCCGAGCCACAGCGGACCGGTCGAGTGGACCTCGGAGAACTGGATGCCGGCGTTGAAGCCCGCAGCCCCGTGCAGCGGGTTCTCGCCGAGGGGCAGCAGCATGTCCCGCACGCCGGTCGCCGCCACGGAGACGCGGTCATAGCGGGGGTAGCCATCCGACCGGAGCTCGAGCGAGGCGGCGGAGAAGCTCGCGGTGGCACCCGTGAAGGAGTGGAAGGGGGCCGTGCCGCTCGCGTCGGTCGTCACCGTCACGGGGGCAGGGCAGGGCGCGGTGGCAGGAGGAGCGTCACAGCCGAGCACCTCCACCCCGCTCAGCGGGCGGCCCGTGGCCAGATCCACCACGGTGACCCGGCGGCCCTCGGCGAGCGCGGGGAGGATCGTCAGGGTGGCCTCGACGGGCGTCACACCCGGGTTGGAGACACCCGCGCGGACGCGCACCGTGCCGGCCCTCACCGCCGTCACCTCGCCCGAGGAGCTCACGGTCGCCGCGTCGCTCGGAGCCCCGTTGACGTCCACCACCGAGTAGCTCCCGGGGATGAACGGGAAGCTCTCCCCGGTGAAGGTGAAGGCGACGAGGGAGAGCCTCACCGAGCCGCCAGCGACCAGCACCGCCGCGCGAGGGCTGAGGGAGAGCGTGGAGAGCTCCGAGGCCGCGGGGGCGGACCGGCATGCACCCTCCGTGCACGCCTGGCCAGAGGGGCAGTCGGCATGGCCGCGGCAGCCGCCGGGAACGCACCTCTGCGCCACGCAGAGCTGTCCGGCGGGGCATGAACCTCCCGTGGAACAGGCCGTCGAGGGCTGGCAGTACCCCTGCTGGCAGAAGGCCGGTGCGGCACAGTCCTCGTCGATGAGGCAGCGCGGCAGCTCCTGGCAGATCTTCAGCGCACAGTCGAAGCCGGGCGGACAGCTGCTCGTACCGAAGGCCCGGCAGTCCGTGTTCTCCGGGCACTCGGCGCGGGACTGGCACGTGCGGTACTCCAGGCAGCGGCCCGTGGTGGCGCTCGTGCAGTACTGGCCTGCCGGGCAGTCCGCGAGCGTGGCGCAGTCGGCGCGAGCGCACAGGCCCGCCTCGCAGAGGAGCCCCTGCCCTCCACACGAGACGTCGTTGACACACCGGCGCAGGCAGGCCCCGCTCTGGCAGACGAACAGCAGGTTGGCCACCTGGGGATCCACCCCCGGGGCACAGCTCGCGGCGGTGGTACAGGCAGGCAGACAGGCGCCCTGGGTCACCTCGCAGCGCAGCCCGGCCGGACAGTCCGCATCCCCGGTGCACCGGCCGCGATCCTCACAGCGGCCCTGGCGGCACAACTGGTTGGTGGCACAGGCCGCGTCCGAGCCGCACAGGCACCGCCCGTCGGGCGAGCACGTGAAGCCCTGCGCACAGTCGGAGGTGGCGGTGCACTCAGGCCGGGTGCCGCAGGTGCCCGCCGAGCAGGCCTCGTCGGCAGGGCAGTCGGTGTCATCCAGACACATCGGCCCACACCCACCAAAGCGGCAGCGGCCGTCGGGGCACTCCGCGTCCGTGACGCAGGGGGCCGAGGAGGCAGGCGGGCACCCGGAGAGCGTAGCCACCAACAGAAGTGCAAGCAGGGCCCTGGACATCCGTCGCACCGAAGGGAAAGTTCCTGTGTTCTACCGAGCGATGGCGGTGGCTCGGTGGCGTGGCTAGATAGGCCAGGACTCAAGCACAGAGGAGAGACGACGTGGAAGCCAGGCGCTACCTGCAGGACATCGGGGGTCAGGTGTCCGCGGACTTCGTCAAGAACAGGTCCATCCTGTCCTTCGAGGAGTACGTCACCCTCTTCTTCACCGATCCGAGGCACCAGTCGCGCAACGCGGCCCAGTACCTCCACGACGTGATGGACCACTACGGCACGGAGCAGGTGCCGCACCCTACGGGAACCATCCGGCGCTTCAAGGTCTTCGACGTGCCCTCGAGTGATCGGGATGGGCGGGTGGCCGGCCAGGAGGAGGTGCAGAACGCCATCTACCGGCTGCTGGGCAACTTCGTGCGCGCCGGACGCATCAACAAGCTGATCCTTCTGCACGGCCCCAACGGCAGCGCGAAGTCCACCCTCGTCAACGCGCTCAAGGCGGGCATGGAGGACTACTCGCAGCAGCCTCAGGGAGCGCTGTACCGGCTGGGCTGGGTCTTCCCCTCGGAGAAGCTCATCAAGGGCTCCATTGGCTTTGGCGAGCGTGTGCCCCCCACGACGGGCGAGGTGACGACGTTCGCTCACCTCGAGGCGGAGTCCATCGACGTCCGGATGCCGTGCGAGCTGAACGATCACCCGCTCTTCGTCATTCCGCCGCCCGAGCGCCGCAAGCTGCTGGAGTCGGCGCTGAAGAAGAAGGGCCTGGGCAGCGGGGACGGCGAGACGGGCGACTTCATCCTCTCGGACTACTTGCGGGACGGGGAGATGTGCCACAAGTGCCGGCGCATCTACACGGCGCTGCTCGCCTCGTACGCGGGGGACTACCTCAAGGTCCTGCGCCACGTGCAGATCGAGCGCTTCTACATCTCCCGGCGCTACCAGGTGGGCACGGTGACGGTGGAGCCGCAGATGAGCGTGGACGCCATGGCCCAGCAGATCACCGCGGATCGCACGCAGCTCAACCTGCCCGCGGCGCTGCACGGGGTGGTGCTCTTCGAGCCGCACGGCCCGCTGGTGCACGCCAACCGCGGGCTGATCGAGTACGCGGATCTGCTCAAGCGCCCGCTGGAGGCCTTCAAGTACCTGCTGGGCTTCAGCGAGACGGCGCAGGTGCCGCTCGAGCCCTTCGTGCTGCTGCTGGACGAGGTGCTGATCGCCTCGGCCAATGAGAAGCACCTGGGGGCCTTCAAGGAGCTGCCGGACTTCGCGTCCTTCAAGGGCCGCATCGAGCTGGTGCGGGTGCCGTACCTGCGCCGCTACAAGCTGGAGCAGGAGGTGTACGACGCGGAGATCACGCGGACATCGGTGGGCAAGCACGTGGCGCCGCACACCACCGAGGTGGCGGCCATGTGGGCCGCGCTCACGCGGCTGAAGAAGCCGATCCCCGAGCGCTATGCCCAGGACGTGAAGGAGCTGGTCGATCACGTCACCCCGATGGAGAAGATGCACCTCTATGAGGAGGGGCGGGCGCCGGCGCGGCTGAGCCTGGCGAACACGAAGGAGCTGAAGAAGCTGCGCACGGAGCTGTACGAGGAGTCGGACGCGTACCCGAACTACGAGGGGCGCTCGGGGGCCAGCGCGAGAGAGATCAAGACGGCGCTCTTCAACGCGGCGCAGAACTCTGACTACAAGTGCTTGAACCCGCTGGCGGTGTTCGAGGAGCTCCTGGCGATCTGCCAGGACAAGAGCGTCTTCGAGTTCCTGCAGCAGGAGGTGGTGGACGGCTACCACGATCACGAGGAGTTCGTGCGCTCGGTGGAGGGCCAGTACCTGGATCTGGTGGACTCGGAGGTGCGGGACTCGATGGGGCTGGTGTCCGAGGGCCAGTACCGCGAGCTGGTGGAGCGCTACATCCAGAACGTGAGCCACTGGGTGCGCGGGGAGAAGATGCGCAACCGGGTGACGGGGGAGATGGAGCGCCCGGACGAGCAGCGCATGACGGAGCTGGAGTCGATCGTCATGCCGAAGGGGGAGGATCCGGGCGAGTACCGGCGGGGGCTGATCACGAACATCGGCGCGCACCGGCTGGACAACCCGGACGTGGCGATGGACTACCCGAGCATCTTCCCGGACATGTTCAAGCGGCTGAGGGATCACTACTTC
>NZ_DASPHO010000690.1:0-12253 GCF_035629615.1 Hyalangium sp.
GCGAGCCCTTCCGTGAAACAACCCGACAACTCCCCCACGCTCACCAACGGCGTACCCAACCCGCCGAAGGCCAGCCCCCGGCGCGTCCCCTCGAAGGTGGAGCGGTGCGCGCTCCTCGTGTTCACCGTCGCATGGGTTGAAGCGAGCTGCACCGGAGTGCAGACGCGGCCGGACCCGGAGGCGTGCCCCCAGGAAGCCGTTGAGGCGATGGAGAAAGAGCTAGGTTGGTTCGTGGGAGATCAGCCCGCCATCATCGTTGACGTGACCAAACGAATCCCCGAACCCTTGACCAAGCGGGAAGACGCTTGGGCGGTGTTCAACGACGGTCCCGTGACGGGTGAGCTTGCAGAAGCAGAAGGGAAGGCCCCGAAGGGGACACGGCTGGAGGGGCACCTGTGGACGACGGGGGATCGCATCTATGGCCGCTATCGTCGTGCCCAACTCCCAGGAGGGCGCACGGTGCCGATCTGTGTCGAGCTGGGCGGCGTGAATTACGTGGGCATGGACAAGCGCGAGGGCTCGAAGCCCGGCGCCGCCGTGGGCTCGAAGGAGACCAACGGGCTTGCTGTGAAGCGGTGGCGGTGAGCGCGGCACTGTAGCTCGGCCTCGTGGCGCGCGCGGGTAGCTCCACCTCGGCCCGGTGGGGCCCTGCACGTCGGACAGCTCTAGTAGCGCAGCGCGCAGAGGAGCTGCGGGCGCGACTCCTGTATCACCCTTCCCAGCCGCTCAGGCCCGAGGACTTCCCAGGGTCCGCATCACGGTCGTTGACAAGTTGGCATTAGCACATGGCTCGACCATCAGGTTTAATCTCCTGTGGAGAACCCTGAGTCCTACCTGAACGACGCTCGATGCTTGCTCCGGTTTCCGCCGCACAACGCCGTGTCCTAGAGATCATCGCCCGAGCCCAACTTGAGACTGCCAACCTCGTCCCAGGGCGACTCGTGCGAAGCGCACTACGGCAGTTTCCACCTGAGCAGGTCAATGTCCTGCTGGGCAGGGGAGTTCCTCGCCTGATCACGCAAAGCGGGCAGGCTCCACACGAGGAATATGGCCTGACTCTTGATGGCCTCCTCAACACCTCTCTCGGGGCAGATGCCTCCAAACTCCTTGAAGATGTGTTGCGGTTCTTTCAGCACTTGGAGCGTGCGCGGCCGGCCTTCCGTTCGTATGGGTGGGAACAACTGAAGAGTTTCCTGCGCCTGGGCGAGGACCGATTCTTCTTCACTATTTCGGTGCTCCGCATTGCCAACCTTGACTCAGGCGGGAGTTTCTCCGCTGGACCGCCTGCGTGGTTCACCTTGCATGTCCCCAGTGACATTGAGCAGATCCTACGCTGCGAGGCGCTGCCAGACCTTCTGGCGCTCCGCCTCCCATCTCCTGGGAGCCAAGGGATGCCCCCCTCTTCCACAACAGAGCCGACCGCGTCGCCATCTACGACACTGAACGAGATCCTGAGCATCCAGGACAATGCGTCCGAGTTCGCGAGGCTCAAGGCGCAAGTACACTCTGGCCGTGTCATCCCCTTTGTAGGTGCCGGGCTATCGATCCCCTGCGGATTCCCAGGGTGGACGGCCTTTCTGCTGGAGGAGGCCAAACACGCCGGAATCGAGGCTGAGATCCAGGCGGACCTCAGCGCTGGGAAGTATGGAGAAGCCGCACAACGGCTGGAAGATGAACTCCACTCCTTTGCCTTCCGGCGGCGGATCGCTACCGTCTTCGGCAAGGAACTCCTGCCGAGTGGAGCGGTCAAACTCCTGCCAGAGATAGCTGCGGGCTCCATCATCACCACCAACTTCGACCGCGTCATCGAACGAGTCTTCAAGGACGCCTCCAAGCCGTTGGACTCCGTCTGGGGGGCAAGGTTCGGGGCCATCCGGAATGCGCTCTTCACGCAGGCTCGATACCTGCTCAAACTGCACGGTGATGCTTACGACGAGACGGAGCGGGTTCTCACCCAGGCCGAGTACGACCAGCACTATGGAGACATACAGGACCCCCTGAGGCCTTTGCCCTATGCGCTCAAGGCCATCTTCTCATCAGCGACCTTGCTGTTCCTCGGGTGCAGCCTCACCGTAGATCGGACGATTAAGATCCTCGGGCAGTTGTCATCGCAGCCGGTAGCTCCCGAGCACTACGCCATTGTCGAGGCCCCCGACTCCCAGGAAGACTTCCGGTTGCGGCGGCGAGCCCTCTCTGGCCTGCGTATCGTTCCCATTTGGTACCCTCGGGCGCGCCATCACTCGGTCGAGGTGCTCCTTCGCGCGCTCTGCTCGCCTACCCCCTGAACCGTGCCGGGAGGTGGCTCCATCGAGTCGGGGTCCACCTTACTCCGCAACGTCCTGACAGCGTGGGCGGGTGGGTCGCTTCGTGAAGATCGTGAAGCGCGGCGCGCAGGGATATTTCTGCACGAGGTCCGCCTCCGCCATGTTGCACGTATGTCGCAGGAGCGTGCGGAACGGAATGGGACGGGACGAAACGGGACGCGGCGGGATAACGACTCCGAAGCATTCCGGGCGGTTGCGAGGTAAGGGCACGATTCTGCTAGAGGTTTCGCACCGCCCGGCGTGGGTTCGATTCCCGCCGCTTCCAATAGAGGCGCTGTCGCCTTCAGCATTTGGTGCTGCGCCGGCTTGGTCACGGCCTCCTTTGCCTGCGCTGCATTGGGGCTCGCGCTCCTCTCGTGAACTGTCGCTCGAAGAAGAGTTCGGGGGGCGGCAATGGAGGGAAGACGCCATCAGAAGACGGAGTGTCTCGGCTACACCCAGGCGCTCCCGCTCCTGCGCGACACCCCGCTCATGGCGGGGCTGGACGGAAAGCCGCTGCGCAACACCGACGGCAAGTAGATCACCCTCCCGCAGGCTCGAAGTTGGGCTTTTGGACGACATCAACTGGAATGGGATCGACCGGTCGAATGTGCCCGGCGCGACGGCCCCCGGAAGAAGATTCGCTAAGCCGTTGCCGAAGCTGCAGGACCGTGCGCCTACGAGGCCTCCGAGGGCACTCCGACGATCATCGCCACCACTCGCTCTTCGACCGGAGCGAGGAGGGGAATCTCGGCGAAGGCTCGCCGGAGCTGCTCAGGGTCGATCGGATCGTCGGTGAGATAAGGGGAAAGTTCAGTCAGCTGCCACAGCCGCTTGCGACGGGAGCGGCGCTCGAGTGCTGCCCTGACCCTGGGACGTATCAGCCTGAGCCAGGCATCGCTGATCGACCGCGGATCCGGGAAGGGCTCTTTCTGCTTCTCTTTTGATGGGAACAGCGCGTTGCGGATGGCTTCGTAGTCCTCCAAGAGGTCACGTGAGCCGACTCGCTTCGCCTCCCTCATCCAGGCCTCGAGCGACTCTTTGAGGAGTTCGAGCGCCCTGCGCCGACGCGCGGGGAGAAGCCCGGCCTCGCAGTCGCGCAGCCGCTCCGTGAACGAGGACACCAGTGTCTGGGACCGAGGAGTCGGGTCGGCTCGGGGACAATCCGGGCCGAGGCGCTTCTGCAGCGCGTCTGCCACCTGAGCGAGATCCGTCTTCGGTTCCCCTTCGAGCGTCTCGAAGAACACCCATCGTGGCGCCTGGCGATGGAGCCCGCCTACGGCGATGAAGGCCCAAGGTACCGCGCTCTGCACCATGCTGACGCAGGCGATGACCTCCGCCTGGCTCCCGCGGACGGACTCGTAGTCTGCGGACGGCACCAGCCCAGCGTCGCCTACCAGCGCGCGCACCGGGCGGAACGCGTCATACAGGTCTGCTGGGTGCTCATTGTGCTCAGGAGCATCGACGCTGGCTTTCGCGGCGAGTTCCGTCACATCCACCAACGCGGGATCTGGCGGCAACTGCAGGTTTGAGCCGATCAGGTCATGGACCAGCTCATTGCGGTCGCGGAGGATGTCGCGGCGCTGCGGCGCAAAGGGCTCTGGGTCCTTCGGCCACCAGATGCGCACCCGCTCGTGGGGACTGTCCATGCGATCGATCCGGCCGGCACGTTGCTCCGCGATGCGGATGACAGTGGGCGTGTCGAGGTGAATCACGCACGATGCACGCTGGAGGTTCATCCCCTCACTGAATGCGTCCGAGCACAGGGCAACCAGGCGGCGCGTCTTCGATTTCAGCCCCAGTCGCCGGACGGCCCGGCGCTTCGCTCCAGCCCCACCCCTGCCGAGCAGAAGTTCGACGGGGAGCTTGCGGGCCTTGAGCTTGTGCTCGAACAGCTCGAGCGTAATGACATAGGAGTCGAACGCGATGAGGATCTTCTCTTCCTTCAGGAGTTGCTCGATGTGGTTCAGCTTCGCTCGCTCCCGGTCGTCACTCATGCGAGCAACCCGAGACGCGATCTGATCGTAGGTCTCGGCGTCCTCTTCGCACGCCAGACGGTGGGCCTCTGGATCCCAGAGCCATGGCTCCACGGTGGGTGGTTTCAGCGCGTCCAGCTCCCATTGAGGCACCTGCCCAGCGCATTTCCGGGTCGTGCTCGCCATGTTCCCCGTGGGTTTCTTGGCGGAGATGTGCAGGCCTTCACCGAGTACCCGGAGCGCTTCCTGCGTCCCATGGACGTGCTCCAGCAACGCGAGCCGTGAGGAGCGCAGCGACTCCATGACGTGGTACCGCGCGAGCGCTTTCCCATTGGCGACGATGGAGCGGATGTAGCCCTCCTCCGAGAGCTCTAGCCCCTTGGGCACAGCGAGGCGCTTGGGCAGGCGAGAGACGCCTTTGAGCTTCTCAGCGAGGCTGGCGATCTCCCTCGCAAGCTCGAGGTCCCCACGCCTGCAGAAACAGTCGTAGTAGTGCGCTTCATGCTTCGGGTAGCGGGCTACCCGATCGTGACCCGACAGCCGGTATTTGTCCCTTGCAGCATCGACGATGTCGTTGAGCTGGGCTCGCGTGCGGCGCACGGTGAAGCGCCGGATCTCCTGGCGGACCTCGTCGAGCCGCTCATTGTCTGCGGAGCGGAGGTGGGCACTGCGGCGGAGCGCCGACAGGCTCTTGAGAGACTCCTCCGAGAAGTTGTCCGCTCCCAGGAGTTCCACCAGGGCGAGCAGATCCGCCGCTCGCCGGTTGATGGGAGTCGCAGTGAAGAGGATCGCGTTCTCCGCGTAGTGCGCAACCAGGCGCGAGGTTCGGCTGGAGCGGTTCAGGTAGTTGTGCGCCTCGTCCACGGAGAGCAGCTCGGTGTCCAGGATGCCGCGCACCAGGGTCTCGTGGCGTGCCGCCGTCTTGACGCTGAGCGGTCCATGCGAGTGGACCTGAATGGGGATCCGCGTCTCGGACAGGCCCTCTTCCCAGATTCCAACGATGGGCGGAGGCGCAAGGATGACAGGCGCCGGACCTCGGCTCACGCCGCTGCGGTACTGGCGATCGAATGCGGCGCGGATGAGCCAGGAACCCATGCGGGTCTTCCCCGAGCCAGTCGCGTCTGCGACGAGGACGCTCCCGACGTTCTCGAGGATCCACATCGCCTGAGAGATACCTTGGAGCTGGTGAGGCCAGAGCGGCCGCTCGAGCCCCTCGAGCAAGTCAGGGGGGATGTACTCGCGCGCCCAGTGTCCCTCCAGGATGGCCGCGCAGGCGCGCGCCAGCGCCTCGATCCAGGTGACGTCGCGCAGGAGTGTCTCGAGCAACCCGATGAGATCGTTGCCGTACTCACGGCCTCGCCGCCAGAGGCCTTCGGCCAGATTGCGAGCCTCGGAGTAGCGCTCCTCTTCGGTCAGCTCGAAGCGGACGTTGGCCTCGGATTGCCTACCGAGTCCCTGAGGTGTGAAGTTGCTGGAGCCGACGGTGACCGCTTGGCTGGACAGGTAGATCTTGGCGTGGATGGGTCGATTGGGGGGAGCGATCCGGACCTGGACTCGGCCGCGTTCCACGAGTTCGCGGGTGTGCAGGACGGCTCCCGAGAGGAGAACGGACACGCCGCGCGTCATCCAGAAGTCACGCATCTCCTCGCCAAGATCGGGTGCGGGGATCCGAGCTCTGGCTGCGTCGGAGAGGAACGGCTCGGTGCCGAACAGGAGGCGGATGGGCTCAGGACCGTCGTTCTTGCACTGTGCCAGGAAGTGGATCACCTGCGCCAGCGACGCATACCCGACGACGAGGAGGACACCGCTGCCCGCCCCGAGGTCCGCCTGGAGGATATTGCCGACGCGCGAGGTACCCTCGTTGTGGGGGAACCGGGTGGGGGAGGGCCAGCGCGTCCACTCCGTGACGCCGTCAAGGTTGAGCTGGACTGGTCGCCGGTCGCGGGCTCTCTGTCGGCTGGACCGCAAGCGGCGCAGCACCTTCGTGCCAGTGCTTCCTGTGGCGGCCTGCTCCGCGTCGCCCCTCACGAACGCCAACCACCGGTTCAAGGTGGACGCGCGTCGCTTGCGCGTGGCTCGGGAGAGCGCGGAGCACGCTGCGAGGAAGTCCTCGGTTCTCGAGGGGTCCAGCTCCAGGACCTTGCGAGCACCCTGCCAGCGCAGCCACGCCTTTCCGAGCTTGCTGTCGGCGAGGGCCTGCCCAAAACCGCGGACGGCCTCATCGCCGCGGAGCCCCGAGAGCCAACGTCCCACTTTCGAGAGGCGGGAGTCCTGCTCGATGAGTCCCAGAGCCCGCCCCGCGCTCAAATAGAAGAGCCGATCGCGCTGGTGCGAGAACTCGGTGGTGATGTGCTGAGACTCGCCCGTTGCGAGATACTGAAGGAGCTCCAGAAGCCGGGACGCCGAGTTCGCCTGAGGGATGTCTCGGGTTGTAAGAGTAGGCGGGGAGGCCATCGGAGTGGCCTGATCACACGCGGTCCCGGCTCGGACGCAAGATTTTGGGCTCGAGCCGGGTCTCAGCAACGCCGGGCAACCACATCGCAGGTGTCCTCAGCTCACAGTGACTTCTTCTCCATCCCGCTCCCTGGGAGGACGGAGTAGCGCAGCAGCAGGACTCCGTTCTTGTAGACCTTGGTGGAGAGGAGCTCGAGGTCCGTCGCGCTCCGAAGCCGGGGTGAGACTGGGATTCCAGAGCCCAGGAGCAGAGGGTTCAGTTTGATGAGCACCTCGTCGATGAGCCCCTCGGCGAACAGCGCCGCTGCGAGGTCCCCGCCGCCGCAGAGGTAGATGTCCTTGCCCGGCCGCTCCTTCAGCTGTCTGACCACGCCCGCAGCCTCATCCGCGATCAGCTTCACCCGCGGGTTCGGGAGCTCCTTCAGCAACCGCGAGAAGACATAGGTCTCCATCGTCTGGTAGGGATCCGTCACCCCCTGCTTCAGGCCGACCTCATAGGTTCGGCGGCCCATCAGGACCGTGTCGTAAGTAGCGAACGACGCGAGATAGTCAGTGATGTGTTCACTCTCCTTCACGAGCCGCTCTTGCATGAAGCAGTCGAAGGAGCCGTCCTCACGGGCGATGAAGCCGTCAACGGTGGTCGCAACGTGGTACTTGAGTTTTCGCATACGGAGATCTCCAGGGCGCACGCCCGGTAACGGGCGGGAATCACAGGGCAACTGAGATGGGGCTTGGTTCAGGCCTACGCGCTCGGACGGCACGCTACAACGCCACGGCCAGGCAGCCGGAGCGAAGAGGGCGGTCACACAAAGCGTAGGCTGGCTAACGAGCGGAGATCATGGTCGACGCCGTGAAGCGTCGACTCCAAAAATAAGGCATCACCCTCCCGGTGTATAGAACTTCGTGAGCACCGAGCCGCTCCTTGTCCACAATGCGGCAGCGCACGATCTTCCTGACACGCTGAGGTTCTGCTCAGGGAGGCGGGACTCGGATGTTGAAGTTGTAGGAGACGGTGATCGGCCTGCCCTGATACCGCACCGGGTGGTACCTGCGGGACTTGAGCATCTTGAGCGCGGCCTGATCCATATGCGGCAGGCTCTTGAGGATGCGGCAGTTCCTGACCTCACCCTCACAGGTGAGCGTGCACCTGGCGATGATGAGGCCTTGGACTCGGGCCGCGAGCGCCTCTGGCGTGTGCTGGAGTTTCTCTCCGGAGATGAACACCGGTGGCACCATGCCCGCGCTGTAGGGACGCAGGTCCTCGTCGAAGGGCCCGGGGCACCTGGGATCATAGTCCACCGGCGGCAGGTCCAGGGCGGCATTATCCCTCGCAGGCTCGTCCTTCTCCGCGGGCTTCTCTGGAGCGCTCTCCTTCGGCATCCGTGCTGACAGCACCACCAGGCTGGCGAAGATCCCCATGTGCACCAGCCACGTCCCACCGGACCTGGCTGCGCGCGAGAGGGTTCGGCTTGCCTGCGTCTCGGTATCGGACTGGAACATGGGGTGGTTCCTCCCTCCACTCAAGGTAGGAAATCCCGGAGCCGCGATCTCCGTGAGCGGACCATTCTTCCGTCATGGTTTCGTCATGGCCTCGGCGGGCTCGCCTCTATTACAATCAGCCGCTGATCGGAGACATTGGACCGCGCGAGAGGGTCAGCCGCTCTTGAGCGCTCTGACGAGCTCCTTGCCATTCGGAGTACCGAGGCCCGTGCAAGCGTTCCAGAGCGCTTCGCTCGCATGGTAGGCGCCATTGGTCCCATGCTTGATCGTCGTGCACAGCTTCTTTCGCTCGAGCTGGTACCGGTAGAGGCTCGGATGGAGGAACCCCACCCGCCTGCCGAGCTCTGCGTTGACCCGGGTAAGGAGGGCGGCCCACATGGGGGCGGCGGCGCTCGTTCCTCCACCTGTGGCAGGGCCTCCACCGAGGACAATCGCATAGCCGGGGATCGGGCTGGCGTAGGCCGCGACGTCGGGCACGCCCCGCCCCTGCTGCCGCTGGATGACTTCGTAGACTCCATGGGTCCACGTGGCCACAGTGTTTTTGGGTACAGCGTAGCCCTCCTGGTAGGAGACAGGGCCGTTCAAGAAGCTGACGCCACCGCCACTGCTGCCCCCCACAGTGGGGAAGGAGAAGGGGCCCGAGCCGAGGAGGAGCACCTCGCCGAGTTGATTCCACACCCTCTCATTCGTGGGAAGGTTCTGACCCGCAGCCAGCTGCGTGCCGCCGCACCCAAGCACGAAAGGAGAGGCCGCCGGGAAATAGGTGATGGGCACAAAGGTGCCCTCTGACGGCGTGTCATCGCAGCGAAACGGAACCAGCGAGCCAGTGTCTCCCGACGCCGCGCAGAGGGTGATTCCGAGCAGCGCGGCCTTCGCGAAGAGGAGGTTGAACGCAGCCTCCTCCTCCTTCGTGATCGTGTACTCCGTGCTCACGCCACTGTTGATTCCCTCCACAGACTCGGGGAAGGCCCAGCTCGTCGACAGCACGGAGGGGCAGTTCTCCGTGTCAAAGACGGCCGCATTGAAGACATCGAAGAAGTCCCGGATGGAGTAGTTGCTCGAGCAGGCGTTGTAGACGACGATCGTGGACTCAGGGCAGAGGGATGCCACGAGCTCCAGGTCCATCGTGACCTCCAGGTCCGCTGAGGAAGGCGGGCGCGTGGGGCCGAGGTTGACGTCCACGATCGTTGGCGTGGGTGTGACCTGGAGCTGGCTCAGGTACGCCTGGACATCCTCTAGAGAGTAGGTGCCGGTCAGCTGAACGAGGCCCACGCACTGCCCCGCGCCTTGGTTGGCGGGATAGTTGTATGCCTCCGCGATCTGCAGAGGCGTCAGGGCCTTGTCCGGAAGGGCGCGGGCTTTCTTCGTGACGCCCCGAGTGGGAGGAAGGTGGATGTGGGTGCGTCTCAAGGCCGGAGGAGGAGAGGGCTTGGACTTGAGCTGCTCAGGCGGGGTGACGGGACGAGGTTCCACACCGAAGACCCACAGGAGGAGCCCGTCCAGGGCCTTGGGGGTTCTGAGCGAGCGCGCTCCGGTGCCGCTGTTCTTCTCCAGGCTGAACGCGGCATGGACCTGCGACGGCGCCCCCGTGAGGCGCACGGCCCCAGACAGCTTCGCCTGCTCCTTCCAGTCGGCATCCACGAACTGGAGCTGCGCGCTGGAGGCCCATGCCTCCAGTTGCTCGAGCACTTTGTCGGGAGTTCCGTACCGCTTGAGGTACTCAGAATAACGGAGTGGCGTGAGCGAGCCCTTGGCCAGCGTGTTGAGCTTCTTCTGGAGCGAAGCCGGCGGGCGAAGGATGAGGGTGATCGCCTGCGTGGAGCTGCCGGCAGACACCGGGCTCTTGCCCTGGATCGTGTCAGGAGAGCGGGCTTTGCGCTTGCTGGGCATGGGATCTCGAGCCGAGGAGGAACGAAGCAGCCAGATTCTCGTATCCGGTCCCAGGGGGCTCCGCAATGGCCGGAGGTCCTCGTTCCCAGGCTGTACGCGGCGAAGTAGCGTGCGCGGCCCGGAAACAGCCATGCATGAAGTCTTCCGCTTGAAGCATCACCTGCGCGCCGAGCCGCTCGATGACGAGCGCGTGTTCCTCATCAGCGAGCGTGATCGCATCTTGCTCCAGGGACGCCTTCACGCGCTCGTGGTGCCGCTCGTGGACGGGAAGCGCACCCTGGGAGAGTTGATCGAATTGCTCGCAGGCCGGGCCACCCCCCCGGAGGTCTACTATGTCCTGACGCGCCTCCAGGAGCGGGGGTACCTCACCGAGAGCACGGCGCCCCTGGAGCCAGAGGCCGCGGGGTTCTGGGAGTCCCTGGGCCTCGATGTGGCGCAAGCAGCCCAACGGCTCTCGGCGACGCCCGTCATGGTCCGCGCCACCGGAAATGAGGAGGTGAGGCCGCTCATCGAAGCGCTGGAGGCCGCGGGAGTCACGGTGCAGCCGCAGGCGGACGTCTGCCTCCTGCTGTGCTCGGACTACCTCGCCGCCGAAGTGGAGGCCTGGAGCCGTGAGGCTCGGCCCGGGACACGGTGGATGCCCGTCAAGACGGCAGGGGTCGAGTGCTGGATGGGTCCGATGTTGGGTGCCGCCGCGGCGCCCTGCTGGACCTGTCTCGCCGCGCGGTTGAGCGACAACCGCCCCGTAGAGGGCTATCTCCGGCAGCGGCGCGGGAGCGAGACGCACCTTGCTCCCCCGCGTGTCCAGCTGCGTGCCAGCGCGCGGGCCGGCCTCGAGCTTGCCGCCCTGGCGCTGGCACGCTGGATCGCTGAAGGTGGCAAGGGGGCACTGGACGAGCACCTGCTGAGCTTCGATGCAGGCGCGCTCCGGCTCCAGCAACATGCCGTGGTCCGGCGCCCGCAGTGCTCCTCCTGCGGGAATCCAGAGCTGGTGAGGGCTCGCGCGGAGCAGCCCATCGTCCTCGAGAGCCGGCCCAAGCGCTTCACCGCCGATGGCGGGCACCGCTGCATGACGCCTGAAGAGACCTTGGCGCTCTACCAGCACCACGTCAGCCCGATCACCGGCGTCCTGGGCGATCTCCGATCCGTAGGGGGCACCGATCCGCTGCGTCAGGTCTACAGCGCGCTCTTTCGGGTCCGCCCTCCTGGCCAGCGGCCCTCCTTCGGCGACTTCCACCACATCGCCAGCGGGAAGGGCCGCACCGCGGAGCAGGCCCGCGCTGGGGCGTTGGCCGAGGCCATCGAGCGTTACAGCGCTGTCTTCCGTGGAGACGAGAACCGGGTGCGAGCCCGGCTCTCGGAGCTCGGGAGCGCGGCCGTCCATCCCCACGAGCTCCAGGGGTTCAGCGAGGCGCAGTACCAGCGACGGCAGACGATCAACCCTCGTGAAGAGCCCAGGCGCGCGGTCCCGCTTCGTTACGACGGCGATGCACCCATCGACTGGACGCCGGTCTGGTCCTTGACGCATGGCCGCCGCCGCTATGTTCCGACATCGTTCTGCTATCTCAATGCACCACCGCCGTTGGAGGAGCAGTTCTGCTACTTCAACTCGAACGGAAACGCGGCTGGCAACGGCCTGGAGGAGGCCATCCTCCAAGGCTTCCTGGAGCTGGTGGAGCGCGATGCCGTGGCCCTCTGGTGGTACAACCGCCTCCGCCGTCCACGCGTCGAGCTCCAGAGCTTCGGCGAGCCCTACTTCCTCGCGCTCCAGGAGTATTACAACGCGCTGGGCCTGCGCCTCTGGGTGCTGGACATCACGCACGACCTGGAGCTCCCGTCCTTCGTCGCCGTGGCGTGGGCCTCGGACTCCGGACGGCTCTGGGTGGGCTGTGGCTGCCACTTCGAGGCCCGGCTCGCGGTGCAGCGAGCGCTGACGGAGGTCAATCAGTGCGTCAATCCACGCGACCTGACGCACTCATCGTGGACGGCCTCCGCGCTGGGGGACTCGACGTTCCTGCTCCCGGAGGAGACCGCGGTGCGGAGCCGCGAGGACTACTCTGAATTCCGTAGCAACGATCTGCGCGACGACGTGCAGGCGTGTGTGGAGCGCGCGAGTCGTGCGGGGCTGGA
>NZ_DASPHO010000691.1:0-34861 GCF_035629615.1 Hyalangium sp.
AACTCCTCTGGGAGGACGACAGCGTCAATGCGGTTGAGTGGGTTCGCGAGGAGTTTGATGCTCTCTGGCACAACCCCGCGGCCGTTGACCTTGCGTGCTGCCCGTTTATCGAGAGCGATTTGAAGCGCCTCGCAGGGCGAAGGCTTGTGGGCATCGGCGAATGGAGGAAGGCGCCTGAGCCCGCAGCAGTCGCAGTTGAGAGCCCAATCTATAGACGAGAGCAGGGGCTGTGGCCGCACCAGAAGTACTTCGCTCGGTTGGCGCTTGAGCGACATCGCCTTGGTGGTGCGCGGCTTGTGCTCGCGGATCAGGTGGGGCTCGGGAAGACGGTCCAGCTTGCCATGGCGGCCCTGCTCATGGGGCTCGAGGACGACGGGCCGATCCTCGTCCTCGCGCCGAAGCCGCTGCTCAGGCAGTGGCAGGGCGAGCTGATGGAATTGCTCCATCTGCCGTCGGCGCGTTGGTCGGGTAGCTCGTGGATCGATGAGAACGACATCGAGCATCCCGCGAATGGCGTTGAGGCTCTCCGTTCGTGTCCCCGACGAATCGGTCTCGTCTCTCAAGGGCTGATCACGAGGGGGCATCCTCGTGTTGTCGAGGCGCTGCTCAGTCGGCGCTACACCTGCGTGATTGTCGACGAGGCGCATCGAGCGCGTCGGCGGACACTGCCGAAAATCGACGACGGTGCGGATCGCGTGAATGAGCGCGCCGACCCCAACAAGCTCATGAGCTTTCTGTTTCGGCTCGCGGGGAAAACAAAAAGCATGCTGCTTGCGACGGCGACACCCGTGCAACTCCACCCAGTGGAGGCGTGGGACCTGCTCGCAATCCTCTCGGAGGGCAGTCCGTCCGTCCTTGGCCAGCCCTATCGAACAAGTCCCTGGTGGATCCCGTTCGAGTGTCTCAAGGTAGCGACGGGCGTGCACGGCCTACCCGAGGAGCCTCATGCGGCGTGGAACTACGCACGGGATCCGCTTCCCTCGCGAAGCGAAGACGAGATCGCGGCAAGGATCCGAGACCGACTTCAAATGCCCGACGACAAGTGGACGCTGCTCCCGGAGGACTACGATCGACTGCCAGCGGCCCTTCGACGAACGCAGATCGAGCCCACGTTCTTTCCCTTATACGCGGGCGCGCACAACCCGCTCCTCCGCTGCATCGTTCGGCGCACGCGTCAGCACCTTGAGGAGACGACGAATCCGGTGACACGGGAGCCGTGGCTTACCCCGGTGAAGGTACGTCTCTTCGGTGAGTCGGACCGCGACGCGCTGGGGCTGACGGCATACCTCGATGACGCGTACGCCGAAGCCGAGGCGTTCACGGAAGCCCTGGGCAAGCGCATCCCCGGAGGCGCCGGCTTCTTCCGAACGCTGCTTCTGCGTCGTCTGGGCAGCTCTCTCGAAGCAGGGAAGAACACGATCAGGAAGCTGCTCGGGATCGATGACACCGCGACGGCAGACGAAGACGACACCGACGAAGAGGCCGACGAGTCGCCGCAGCGTGAGGTGTCTGAGTTCCGCAACTTCTCGGAGGCCGAACTGAAGGCCCTCACGAGGTGCCTGAAGCTGCTCGAGGAGTGCCGCGACCCAGATCCGAAACTCGCCGCAGTGCTCGGCTACCTCCTGGGGACCAGGCCCGGCATCGATGAGCCGTGGCGTGAACGCGGCTGCATTTTGTTCTCGCAGTACTTCGACACGGCCTTATGGGTCGGCGAGCAGGTATCGCGTCACCAAGCCTTCGCATCGGAGGACATTGGCCTCTACGCGGGCGGCATGCGCTCTGGCATCTGGAGTCGCGGTGCCTTCAAGCGGTGCGACCGCGAGGTACTCAAGCAGCGCGTTCGCGACGGTACACTTCGACTGCTTCTCGGGACCGACGCCGCATCGGAGGGGCTCAACCTTCAGCGCCTCGGCACGCTCATTCACATCGACTTACCGTGGAATCCCACGCGCCTCGAGCAGCGCAAGGGCCGCATTCAGCGCATCGGCCAGCGGCGCTCGGAGGTCTGGATCGCCAACCTACGGTACCGTGGGTCGGTCGAGGACCGGGTTCACCAGCTCCTCTCACAGCGCCTTGAGGCGATCCACACTCTCTTCGGGCAGATCCCCGACACGCTGGAAGACGTCTGGGTGCGTGTTGCCCAGGGTGAGCGCGCCGAGGCCGAGAAGCTCATTGATCGAACGACGGCGCTCACGAAGAACCCCTTCGATGCGAAGTACGGCCGCGTCGAAGACGTCGACTGGGAAAGTTCGACCGCCGTGCTTGACCCGATCGAACTCGCCGAGTCCATGCGCCGAGGCTGGTAGCGTGAGGATGCCAAGCGTGGCTTGCAGGCAGGTCAGGAGCGCCAGCGACCAGCCCCTTCGAGGGCGCTGGCCAGTTAATTTAAGCAGAAACCGACCTGTCCACCGAAAACGGGCTTCGCTGTTAAACGTTTTCGATTTCTCTCCCCCCGCTGGCCAGAGGAGAGAGAGCAAGGCGCGTCCAGAAGGCCCTCGTTGCGTGCTCCTTCACGTCCGTGGCGCGCTCTGCTCGAACGCTGTCTACGCGCGCGCCATTCTCGCCGAGCGTCGAAGGTCGCAGAAACGTGGGGAAAAATCCAACGGCCTCGGAGATCACTCTCCGAGGCCGTTGTCAAAACGTGCCGAGCCGCGTTTCCACGACCCCGCGTATATTGCTCCCCGACGTGGACTCGAACCACGGACCTAGTGATTAACAGTCACCCGCTCTACCGGCTGAGCTATCGGGGAATATGCTTGCCGCCGCGACCGGAGTCGCTGCGACGGGGTGTTTCTAGAGAACGGAGGGCCACCTGTCAACAGTCCGATTGGATCCGCTCGCTCGCCTGCGAGCCCAGCCCTGGTCCGCCCTGGCTGGACTCGCACCCGTCGCCGCCGAGGCCCTCTCCCTCGTCCTCGCCGGCACGCCCGCGGAGCGCGTCCTGGACCGCACCCTCCGGGATCATCGCCACCTCTCCCTCGAGCAGCGCCAGGCCCTCAAGGAGACCGTCTTCAACGTCGGCCTGTGGCGCCGCCGCCTCGGCTACCTCCTGGGTCGGACCGACGCTCCCGCCTCCCTGCTCCTCTATGCCCTCCTGCAGGGGCTCGCCGGGGTGCCCCCCGCGGAGGCCGCCACGCTCGCCGGAGTGGGAACCCCCTCCGAGCTGGCCGCGGGAGAGCCCCCCTCGCTCGCCCTCCGAGCCTCCCTCCCGGACTGGCTCGCCCACCACTTCGCCCAGGAGTGGGGCCCCGAGGCCGAGGACTTCTGTGCCCACCTCAATGTCCCGGGCCCCATCACGCTCCGGGTGAACACCCTGCTCACCTCTCGTGAGGCGCTCGCCCAGCGGCTGCTCGCCGAGGGCGTGGAGACCCGCCCCGGCTCCTGGAGCCCCCTGGCCCTCCATGTCGAAGGCTCCCGGCCCAACCTCTACGGTCTCCCGCCCCTCCAGCAGGGCCTCTGCGAAGTCCAAGACGAGGGCAGCCAGCTCCTGGGCGCGCTCGTGGAGGCCCGGCCCGGGGAGACCGTGCTCGACCTGTGCGCCGGCGCCGGAGGCAAGACGCTCCAACTGGGCGCCTCCCTGGCGAACCGGGGCCGGCTCCTCGCCTATGACCCGGACGCCGAGCGGCTCGACCGGCTCATGCGCCGCTGTACCCGCGCGGCGCTCGTGAACTTCCACGTGCTCCGCGCTCCCCCCACCGGCCTGTCGGTGGACCGGGTCCTCGTGGATGTCCCGTGCTCCGAGCTGGGCTCCCTGCGCCGCGGGCCCGACCAGCGCTTCCTGAAGGCCCCCACCATCCTCTCGGAGTTCGTCCCCCTCCAGCGCCAGCTCCTGGACCAGGCGGCCGGGCTGGTGCGGCCCGGGGGCCGGGTCGTCTACGGCACTTGCACCGTGAACCGCGCCGAGAACCAAGAGCTCGTCGCGGGCTTCCTGCGCCAGCGGCCGGACTTCCGGCTCCTCCCTCCCGGCGACGGGTGGCTCCCTCCCGAGTGCATCCAAGAGGGGTTCCTCCTCAGCGCACCCCATCGCCATGGGACCGATGCCTTCTTCGCGGCGGTGCTCGAGCGCTCGGGCTAGGGACCCCCAGAGCAGGGGAGGAGGGTTTTGGACGTTCGCACCGTGCTATGAAGACGCCCGTGCGCTGGCAGAAGCCGCTCCTCCTCCGTCCTCGGGACACCGTCCACGTCGTCGCCCCCGCCGGGCCCTTCGATCGGCCCGGATTCGAGGCGGGGCTCGCCCTCATCCAGGAGCGGTACTCGCCCCTCTTCGGCCCCGGGATCTTCGACGCCCACCGCTACCTCGCGGGGGACGACCGGCGCCGCGGCGACGAGCTCTCCCGCGCCCTCCTGGACTCGAGCGCCCGCGCCCTCTTCTGCGCCCGCGGCGGCTATGGGGTGATGCGCCTCCTGCCGGATCTGCCGCTCGCCGATGCGGCCCCCACCCTCGTGGTCGGCTTCTCGGACATCACCGCGCTCCACCTTGCCCTGCAGTCCCGTGGCCGCGTCTCCATCCACGGCCCCGTCCTCACCCAGCTCGGCAAGCAGCCCCGCGACGTCCAGGAGCGCCTCTTCCGCCTCCTCGAGTCTCCCGAGCCCCCGCCCCCGCTCACCGGCTTGGCCACCTACGTCCCCGGCACTGCCGAGGGCCCGCTCCTCGGCGGCAACCTCTCCCTCGTCGCCTCCATGCTCGGCACGCCCTTCATGCCCTCGCTGGATGGCGCCGTGCTCCTCCTCGAGGACATCGGCGAGCGCCCCTACCGCCTCGATCGCATGTGGACCCACCTGCGCCTCGCCGGCGTCTTCGAGCGCGTGAGCGGCCTCGTCCTCGGCGACTTCACCGACTGCGAGGAGCGAAACGCCTCCTACACCAGCGCGGACGTGCTGCGCTCGCTGGCGGAAGAGACGGGCCTGCCCTGCGCCGCGGGCTTCCCCATCGGCCACGGCACCCTGAACCACGCCG
Organism: Hyalangium sp.; assembly: GCF_035629615.1. Taxonomy (GTDB): domain Bacteria; phylum Myxococcota; class Myxococcia; order Myxococcales; family Myxococcaceae; genus Hyalangium. The sequence continues at coordinate 4,958 of NZ_DASPHO010000691.1, forward strand.
TCCCGCTCGGCACCCTCGTGCGCTTGGACGCCGCCGACGCCCGCCTCACCTTCCTCGAAGGGGCGGTGCGTGAATGAACCACCCCATCGGCAACGTCCAGGCCGTCCTCGAGGGCGCCGTGGCCGGGGGCCTCTTCCCTGCCGCTCAGGCGGTGGTGCTTCACCGGGGCATCCAGGTCTTCGGGGGCGTGGCCGGCGCCGCCACGGGCGACACGCGCTTTGATCTCGCCTCCGTCACCAAGGTGCTCTGCACCACCTCGCTCTTCCTGCGCCTGTGGACCGAGGGCAAGGTCGGCCCGGAGACGCAGGTGGCGCGCTTCTTCCCCGGCTCCCCCGTGGGCGAGGCCGGCGTCGCCGTGGCAGACCTGCTCTACCACCGCTCCGGCCTGCCGCCCTTCGTCCCGTTCTTCGCCCAGGCGCTCACCTCCACGCCCGAGCTGCTCGATCCGGCCTGCCCGCCCGCCACCCGCGCCCGCGTCCGCGAGCAGGTGGTCCAGGCCGCCGCGGAGACTCCGCTCGCCGCGCCGCCGCGCACCTGCACCGCCTACAGCGACGTGGGCTTCATCCTCCTGGGAGAGATCCTCTCCCGCGCCGCTGGCAAGCCCCTGGACTTCCTCTTCAACCAGCACATCGCCGAGCCGCTGGGCCTCAGCGCTCGCTTCCACCGGCTCTCGGAGCTGCCCACGGACGGCAAGGTGGCTCCCACGGGCCCCACTCGCCCCCGGGAGCCCGCGCCGGGCCAGGAGCAGCTGTGGGGCGAGCTGCCTACGCGCGCCAGCCCTCCCGGCGAGGTGGATGACGACAACGCCTGGGTCATGGACGGCGTGAGCGGGCATGCGGGGCTCTTCGGCACCGCGGTGGACGTGGCCCGCTTCGGGCAGGCCGTGCTCGAGGGGTGCGCGGGCCGCCCGGCGCTGGCCCCGGGGCCGCTGTGGCACCGGCTGCTCGCCAGGGATCCGCTCGTGGAGGGCAGCACGCGCTCCATGGGCTTCGACTCGCCCTCGGTGGAGGGCTCCAGCGCGGGCCACTTCATTGGCAACACGCCGCCGGGCGCGGTGGGCCACCTGGGCTTCACCGGCACCAGCCTCTGGGTGGATCTGCGCCGCATGCTCGTGGTGGCGCTCGTCACCAACCGCGTGGCCCACGGCCGCAAGGAGCTGCGCATCCGCGACTTCCGCCCCTTCTTCCACGACTTCGTGGTGGAGGCGCTCGGGATCGCCGACCCGACGAACTGACGCAAGGGAACCATGGCTGACGACAACGGAAACGTCCTGGAGTCCATCGAGCCCGCCGCCGCGCGCCGCATCCACCTGGTGGGCGTGGCGGGCACCGGCATGGGCTCGTTCGGCGGAATGCTCAAGGCCGCCGGCTACGAGGTGACGGGCAGCGACGAGAACGTCTACCCCCCCATGAGCGACATGCTCAAGGCCTGGAACATCCCCGTCCTCACTCCGTACCGCCCCGAGAACCTGGACGCGGCGAAGCCGGAGCTCGTCATCATCGGCAACGTCATCCGCCGGGTGAACCCCGAGGCCACCGAGGTGCGCGCCCGCCGCCTCCCGCAGATGAGCTTCCCCGCGGCGCTCGGCTCGCTCTTCCTCAAGCGTGCCCACTCGGTGGTGGTGGCGGGCACCCACGGCAAGACGACGACTTCGTCGATCATGGCCCACGTGCTGGTGGAGGCCGGCAAGGATCCCTCCTTCCTGGTGGGCGGCGTCACCCAGAACTACGCGGGCAACTACCGCGTCGGGAAGGGGCCGCACTTCGTCGTGGAGGGGGACGAGTACGACACCTCCTACTGGGACAAGGGCTCCAAGTTCCTCCACTACCAGCCGCGCACCGCCATCCTCACCAGCGTGGAGTTCGACCACGCCGACATCTTCCGGGACATGGCGCACTACGAGGCGACGTTCGAGAAGTTCGTGAAGCTCCTCCCCCCGGACGGCCAGCTCGTCGTCTGCGCGGCGTACCCCAATGCGCTGCGCATCGCCGGCGGCACGCGCGCCAGGGTGGTGACGTACGTGGGCAAGGAGGGCGCCGCGGCGGACTACACGCCTCGCCATGTGACGTTCGGCCCCGAGGGTGCACGCTTCGAGGTGGTGGAGCGCGGCGCGGTGCTGGGCACGGCGAGGATGGAGCTGTCCGGCGCGCACAACGTGGAGAACGCGCTGAGCGTCATCGCCGCCGCGCGGGGGCTGGGCCTGTCCTTCGAGGAGATCGCCCTGGGCCTGGCCAGCTTCCGCGGGGTGAAGCGGCGCCAGGAGGTGCGGGGCGAGCTGGGAGGCATCCTCGTGGTGGACGACTTCGCGCACCACCCCACGGCGGTGCGGGAGACGATCGCCGCCATCCGCCACCGCTACCCGGAGCGGCGGCTGTGGGCCATCTTCGAGCCGCGCTCCAACACCAGCCGCCGCAACATCCACCAGGAGGACTACGCCCAGTCCTTCACGGGTGCGACCCGCGCGAGCCTCAAGGTCCCCGAGCGCCATGACAAGGTGCCCGTGAGCGAGGAGCTGGACGTGCCCCGGCTGTGCGAGGCGCTGAAGGCCCAGGGCATCCAGGCGGACGCCTCCACGGAGGTGCCGGCCCTGGTGGCGCGCGTGGCGAGCGAGGCCCAGCGGGGCGATGTGCTCCTGGTCATGAGCAACGGCGCCTTCGGAGGCTTCATCGACAAGCTGCTCGCGGCGCTCCAGACTCGGGCAGGGGAGGGGTAGTCCATGCGTACATTCCTAGGGGTGGCAGGCTTGCTGGCGCTGGCCGGCTGCACGCAGAACTCCACGCTTCCGCCGCTCGTGGCGGGCAACCGGGCCGCTTCCATGGCCCCCGCGGCCGACATCGGCGAGGCTCGAGGGGCCCTGCGTGAGCCGCTGAGCTTCCAGGTGAAGCGCTACCCGGACGGCGCTGCGTACTCCGTGGCCAGCGATCGCGGCAGCGTGGTGCTCCTGGACGTGTGGGCTACTTGGTGCGAGCCGTGCCGGGACGCGCTGCCGCTGTACGAGCAGCTCGTCAAGGAGTACGGCAGCCGGGGGTTCAAGGCGTACGCGCTGAACGTGGATGAGGACTCGCGCACCATCCCCGCCTTCCTCAAGGAGACACAAGTCAACCTCCCCATCCTCGTGGACGAGAACGCCCAGTTGGCGGAGAAGACGCTGGGGGTGAAGATGATGCCCACCACGTTCATCGTGGACCGCAAGGGCGTGGTGCGCTTCGTCCACGAGGGCTTCTCGGAGGCGTTCCTCCAGCAGTACCAGACGGAGATCGAGCAGCTCCTCGCCGAGCGCGCGAAGTGAGCCCAGGAGGCACAGCCATGGAGCAGGAGAAGCCGGCGGCATTGCGTCGTACCGCGGAAGAGGGGGCCCGGCTCGCGGGCCGCGTGCTCGCCGAGCGCTTCCAGGGCGAGCGGACCATCGAGTTCAAGCACAGCGGCATCGATCTCGTCACTGACGCGGACACGGCCGCCGAGGAGGTGCTCCTCCAGTTCCTGCGCGAGCGCCACCCGGGCCACGCCATCCTGGCCGAGGAGAGCGGGGCCTCGCAGGGCACGGGGCTGCGCTGGCTGATCGATCCGCTGGATGGCACGACGAACTACGCCCACCAGGTGCCGCACTTCTGCGTGAGCGTGGCAGTGGACGGGCCGGGTGGGGTGGTGGCTGGCGCCATCTACAACCCGATGCTCGACGAGCTCTTCTCCGCGGCGCGCGGCGAGGGGGCCACGCTGAACGGCAAGCCGCTGAAGGCCAGCGCCACCACGGAGCTGGAGCGGGCGCTGCTGTGCACGGGTTTTCCCTACGACGTGCGCGAGCGCCCGGACGGGCCTGTGGGGCTGCTCAACCACTTCATCCGCCGTGCGCGGGGCATCCGGCGCACGGGCAGCGCCGCGCTGGATCTGGCGTACGTGGCGGCGGGGCGCTTCGACGGCTTCTTCGAGTTCAACCTCAAGCCGTGGGACATCGGCGCGGGCTCGCTGCTGGTGACGGAGGCTGGCGGGGTGATGGCGCAGCTCGACGGCTCAGCCTTTGACGTGATGCACGGGGACGTGCTGGCCAGCGCCCCGGGGCTGGCGGCAGCGCTCCAGAGGGAGTGCCGCCAGGCCATGGGGGAGCTGGGCTGGGATCCCAGGCCCTGAGGAGGGGCTCAGCCCGCGGCTACTGCTCGGAGATGAGCTCGGTGTACTCGCCCGCCGAGATGGAGTTCTGCCACTTCGAGGAGAAGCCCAGCGCGTGCTGGGGGTTCACCACGTGGGGCGCGGAGAACTTCGCCACGTCCAGGCGGGTGATCTCGTTCTGGAACAGGTCCAGCAGCAGGCCCAGCTGCGCCGCCGTGAGGTAGTTGCGCTTGAGCATCTTCTCCGCCATCTCCTCGCGGGTGATCTCGTTGTGCTGCGACTTGAGCGCCTGGTAGAAGCCGCGCCAGGTGTCCGCGTCCATCGCGTAGTTGCCATCCCTCATCGCGGTGCAGCCCGGATCACGCCCGGTGCCGCAGTCGCGGAAGGCCGGCTCCGAGGAGGGCGGGGGCGGCCGGCGGCGCATGTGGGTGGGCTCCGATCCTGTCGTCTCCGTGTAGTGCTCCTCGGTCTGCACCCCGCCTCTCACCTTCACCCGCGTGGTCGTCGACGTCGAGCTGCCGCGCACGCGCACGTTCGCGCCCTGCACCTCGCCGTTCTCGTCCTCGGCCCTCATCTGGATGTTGGCGGAGGTGGGGTTGCCGTCCTCGTCAACCTGGATGTTCATGTTCATCTCCACGTCCTGGGCCAGGGCCGCGGAGGAGGCAAACAGGGACGACACCAATGCAGCACGGAGGATCTGCTTCACGAAGAGACTCCTGGGACTGAGGGGTATAAGAGGTGCGGCGGCCTGCCGTCAGTGTCAGGCACCGCACGCTCTGTACGTCGCGCGCGTGAAGTTATTCAGCCACGCAGGACGAAATTCCCGCTAGCGCTAGAAGAAGCTCTCCGGCACGAAGACGATGTCGCCCGGCTGGAGCTGGAAGTTCTTCTCCCGGCCCACGCCGATGTCCTCCACCGGCACGCGGATCTTCCGCTCCTGCCCGTCGACGATCCGCGTCACGTTCGTGTTGTTCTGCGCGGCCAGCTTCGTGAAGCCGCCGGCCAGGGTGATGGCCTGGATGATGGTCATCTCCCCCTCGTAGGGGAACGTGCCGGGCTTCTGCACCTCGCCAAAGACGAAGATCTTCTTCGAGTTGTACTCGCGGATGAGCACCGACACCTGGGGCCGGCGCAGGTAGTGCGCCAGGCACTCGCGCAGCGAATCGGCGGCCGTGCTCGAGGTGCGGCCCGCCAGATCCACCTTGCCGCACAGCGGGTAGTCAATGGTGCCCTCGGGGGACACGCGCCAGATGCCCGAGTGATCCGGCTCCTGGAAGACGCGCACCTCCACCAGGTCCCCCGGTCCGAGTGTGCTGGCGGGGCCGGGCGGCGTCGGGCGGACCTCCTCGGCCGAGGGCAGCGGCAGATCCGGCGTGGCCGAGCGACACGCGGCAGCCCCTGTCAGGAGCAGGGCCAGGAGCAGGGAGGGCAGGGGACGCATCACCCGGGTTCAATACACCAACGTCAGCCGGACGTACCCTTCGTGGCGCGTGAAGTTCAGGCCCGTGCCGGTCACCGAGGACGAGCGTGTGCTCAGCAGGTAGCCCGCCGCGCCCACGAGCCACGGCTTGAACTGGTACTCCGGCCCCACGTCCAGGCTGAGCAGCGTGTCGCTGCGGGGGCGCAGCGCATCATAGAAGCCCACGAAGTCCACGCTGGCGTACCCGTGCAGCACCAGCTTCCCGCCGAACAGGGCCCTGGCCTCCGCGTAGCCCCGGTCATCCCGGAACAGCCCATACGAGGCCACCGGGTTGAGCGTCCGCAGGTAGCCCCCCTTGAACGTCATCGTCGGGCTGTAGAGGTAGGTGCCCTCCAGCTGGGCGATGAAGGTGCTCCCGCCCGAGGCGCCGAAGTTGTAGCCCCAGCCCGCCTTCGCGGTGACGGCGATCTTCGCTGTCACCAGGCCCGCCAGCCCTGCCATGGCGCGCAGCAGCAGGGCGTCGGGGCTCGTGGTGGTGGCGCGCAGGTAGCTGCGCAGATCCAGGTCCGTGTCCAGCACCACCGCCGTCTTCGGCAGGAAGCGCCAGCGCGCCTCCACCCCGGCGCGCACGTTGGTGTAGTCGAACGCGTCCACGGTGATGGGATCGCACACGCCATCCTCGCACCCCACGGGGGTGGCCAGGCCGATCGGCTGGAAGAACTCCAACCCCCAGGCGACCTCGGGGACGATCTCGATGGCGCCGCCGCCAGGCTTGATGGGGATGCTGGCCCGCAGCTCGTTGAAGAGCGACAGCACCCCCGCCCCCAGCGCCGCGTTTCGCGTCTGATCCGTCCGGAGGAACTGGTCCGCCAGCACGAAGCTCACCGGCCCGTCGCGGTTGAAGTGGGCCGTGAAGTCCGCCGCGCCCTCGAAGTGCGAGGCGTAGGTGGACTGCCCCGTCAGCAGCCCCGTGTAGCGCACGTACTCCAGCCGCCCTGAGGCGCTCAGCGCCACCTTGGGCGAGGGCACATCCAGCTTCAGCCCTGGCCGCAGCCGCAGCACCAGCTCCGGCGACAGCGTCTCCACCACGTCCTCGGGATCAGGCGTGGCATTGTTCGGGAAGTAGCCCACCGCGGTGTCCAGCCGCAGCTCCATGTCGAAGAAGGGGTGCAGCCGCCCATCTCCGACTTTGAAGCCGTTGCCGCCCGCAGCAATAGGAGGCTGCTGTGCCCAGGCCACGGCAGGGCCTAGCACCACCAGCACCAATACACTCAGGGCCGAGCGGATGTTGCCAGACTGCGTCATGACTCGGACGATCACGCCGGCATGCCGGCTACCTTTCCCTACTGCTGGCTGGGGCCCTGGGGGGCGTCATAGCACGCAGCCACTTTACGCCCGCAGAAATTTGTCGGATTCCGGGCGTCTGCGAGGGTCCTCAGGGCGCTGCCAACCTAGAGGGTCGGGCTGGCCGGAGGCGGGCGGATGATGACGTCCGGAGGCGGGGGAGGCCTCGTTGGATCACCGCCGGGCAGATCGCGGGGCTCCTCCACCTCGACGGAGAGGTTCTCGTCGGTGCGGAAGGCCAGCTGGCCGATGCACTCCTCGGTCTCCGCGCGCAGCTGGGCCACCTTCTGGTTGGCGATCATCACCTTGGTGTACTCGTGCTCGCCGGCGGTGCCGTCCTGGCGGGTGACGGCCTCCTGGAGCGCGACGTCCGCCGCCTCGGAGATGCGCAGCAGGCCCTTGATCTGCGTGAGCTTCTCGTTGACGCAGTTGAGCTTCACCACGTCCTTGGTGCGGCGGGCCTCCTCGAGCTTCTCCAGCACCCCGCGCAGCGCCTCGCGCATGGTAGCCAGGGCCTTGGCGCTGCGCTCGAGCTTGTCCGGATCCTTCACCTCGCTGGCCTTCTCCAGCGCGGGGAGGGCCGCGGAGGTGGAGCCGGAGGGCTTGCCCGCGGGCCTGGCGTCCTGCGCGGAGGCGAGCCCCGCGGCGAGCAGCACAGGCAGCAGTGGGAGGAAGCGCATACGACTCACCCCGCAGGAGAGAAGACGAAGGGGTAGGCGACGGGCACTTCGTCATCGGGCTTGAAGGGGAAGACCCAGCTGCGGATGACGGTGCGGATGCAGCTGCCCACCGCCTCGTTGCCCAGGGTGTTCTCCTCGATGTCGATGCTGCCGGTGCGGCCGGTGGGCATGATGCTGAAGCGGACCACCACCTTGCCCTTGAGGCTGGGGTTGCGCTTGAGCTCCTTCTCGTAGCAGTTCTGGATCGCCTTCAGGCGCGCCTTGACGTACCGGGCCAGGGCATCGCGATCCACGTCGGAGCTCTCTACCTCCGGGGTGGCATCCTTCACGCGGCCGGTGACGACGACTTCCTTCTTGGAGCCCAGGTCCACCTTGCCGCCGCCGCTGGTGCCCAGATCGCCAATGCCGGCGACGCTGCCGGTGCCGCCACCCTTTTGGCCGTTGGCGCCCAGGGCCTCGCTGGTGGCCACGCCCACGCCGCCCGCGCCGGCCAGCGCCTCGGCGATCTCTCCGCCGCCGGTGCTGCCGCCGAGCACGTCCGCGAACGCGCCGCCGCTCCCGCCCCCTGAAGAGCCGAGGATCTTCAGCAGGCCCTTGCCCGACACCTTCTTGGCGATCTCCGCGCGCCGCTGCGCCGCGTCCTGGGGCTTGGACTCGGCCGGCTTGTCGCTGGAGGCCTTCTTGTCGTCCTTCTGCTCGGCCTTGTCCTCGGCGGCGGCTGCAGGCGCCTCGGCCACCTTCTCCGGCTCGGGCGGCTTCTGGGGGATGATGTTGGCCTTGACGAAGCGATCCTCCAGCTCGTCCAGCGCCAGCTCGGGCTCGACGGGCGGATCCTGGGCGACGATGTAGGCGCCGCACACCATGTGCAGGAAGAGGGAGGTGGCGAGGATGCCGAAGAAGACTCGGTCCATCGCCTTCCAGAAGCCGCCCTGCACGTCCGCGGGCAGCGTGGGCCTGTCGGCCGCGGGCGGGGGGGCGATGAACTGGAAGAAGAGGGTGAGGTCGTCACCCAGGTCCACCTTGCCGCGGGCGCTCTCCTGCAGGGGCAGGACGTAGTTGCTGCCGCGCTCCTGGGCCAGCCCCTGCTTGCGCAGCCGGTCGAAGTCCACGTCCGAGCTGCCCAGGTTCACCCGGCCCTGCATCGTATCGTCGAACACGAGCTGGTACTGGTTGTTGCGGTTCTCGAAGATGGCGAACTTCGCCGGCAGCGAGTCCATGGGCGGCAGGACGATGGTGTTCTTCGCATCGTGCCCGATGGTGATGTCATCGCGCAGGACGTGACGCTCATCGAGGATGCGGCCGCCCTGGGCGATGCCGACGCGCAACAACTTGTTCTGCTGGGGCTGGGGAGAAGCCATGTTCTTGTAGGACAGCGAAGCCCTTAAAAAGGTTGCTTGTCCACGCTCTGGACGACCTTGGGCACGAAGCTCTCGGGCTTGTTGAGCTCTTCGAAGTTCAGGTTCGAGCGCTGGAGGATGTAGAAGGCCTGGGGTTTCTGGATCTTGCCCTCGACGGTGAGGGCGTCCAGGCGGATGACCTTCTTCTTCTTGGGCGTGCCCGAGTCCTGCCCGAGCGCGGGGGCGGCGGCGGCGATCATCAGGAGGGCGAGAAGGGTTCGCATGGGAGGCCTCTACTTGTCGTCGCTGGACAGCTTACCCGAGCTGGGGGCCGGTGTGGCAGGGGGTGCGGCAGGAGTAGGCGCAGGTGTGGGTTTCTTGGCCTCTTCCGCGGCCAGCTTGGCCTCCTCCTCGGCCTTCTGGGCCTTGCGGAGCTGATCGCGCTTCTCGCGCTCGCGGCGCCGCTCCTCCTTCTCGATGCCCTTCTGGGCATCCTTGAGGTACTGGTCGATGCGCTCGTCCTTGCCGCCCTTGCCCTTGTACTTCTCGAAGTGGGCGATGGCCGTCTTGTAGCGCTCCAGGGTGTCCAGGCCCTGGGGCTCCAGATCCAGGTAGAGGATGGCGAGGTTGAAGAAGGGATCCACCAGCGAGGGCTGGAGCTCGAGCACCCGCTCGTACTCGGCCTTGGCGCGGGCGAAGTCGCCGAGCCCGCGGTAGGCGTTGCCCAGGTTGAGGCGGGCGGAGGCGAAGTCCGGCGCGGCCTTCACTGCGGCCTCCAGCTCGGTGACGGCTGCGGGGTAGTCCTGGGCCTCGTTGAGCAGGGCGCCGTAGTTGTTGCGAGCCTCGGCGAAGTCCGGGCGGAGCTCGGCCGCCAGCTTGAAGCTCTCCAGCGCCTGGGGGCGGGCCTTGAGGGCCAGCTGCACCAGCCCCAGCGTGTTGTGGGTGGCCGCGTCCTGGGCGTCCACGGCGCGGGCATTCTCCAGCACCAGGCGGGCCAGCTCGTACTTCTTCTCGCGGTAGTACACCTGCGCGAGCACTTGCATGGCCTTCACGTAGCGCTCGTCGACTTTCAGGGCGCGCTTGGCCTCGTTGGCGGCGCTCTCCAGCTTCTTCTGCTGCAGGAGCGAGAAGGCGAGCGCGGTGCGCATGCCAGGGGCGTCCGGGGTGGCCTCCAGCTTCTGGCGCAGCTCGGCCTCGATGCGGGAGGCCCGGCTGGTGCGGGAGTAGAGCCGGACGAGGAAGTCCCAGGCGGACTCCTGATCCGGCTTGAGCTGCAGGGCCTTGCGGTAGGCCTTCTCGGCCTCGTCCAGCTTGCCCTGGCGCTCGCGGAGCACGCCCAGGTTCGTCCACGCGTAGTCCAGCTTGGAGTTCTCCTCCAGCAGGGCCTCGAGGCTCTTCGCCGCGATCTCCAGCTCGCCGCGCCGGGCGGTCTCCACCGCGCGCTCGAAGTCCGCGCTCGCGCCGGTGGCGGGAGGCCGCAGGGGCTTGCTGGGCTCCACCGAGGGCGTGGCCGCGGGCGCGGGCACCGTCTTCACCACCTGAGCGCCGCCGGAGGGCTCGGAGCCGGAGGGCTGGGCCGCGCCAGGGGCGGGAGTGCTCGCCGCGGAGGTGCTCGCTGCGGAGGTGCTCGCTGCGGAAGTGCTCGCTGCGGAAGTGCTCGCTGCGGAGGGCCCGGAGAGGGCCATCGTGTTCGGAGTCTCCTTGGGCGGCGTCGGGCGAGGCTTGGGCGTGGAGGAGCACGCAGCGCTCAGCAGCAGGGCGAGGCAGGCGGTGCTCAGGCGGTGCGTGCTCACTTCTCACCTCCGCCGCTCAGCTTCTGGGGCGCCGGATCCGCCGGACGCTCGGGGCCGAGCAGGGTGCCCACCAGGCCCTCGGGGTAGGCCGAGTCCGAGGCGATGGCCTGCTTCGGCTCCTTGAGCACCGGGTACTCCTTGGGACGGAAGCGGTTGAGCGCCTCGAGCGTGCGCCGCGTCCACTCGTTGGAGATGCGGTTCTTGCGCGCCTCCTGGAGCGTGGCCGAGTAGCTCTCCACCGCCGCGTCCTCCAGCGAGGCCGTGTTCTGCGCGAGCAGATCCTGGTAGGCCACCACGGCCTCCTCTCCCAGGCGCTTCACGTCCGGGGGGATGGGCGTCTCGATGATGGTATTGGCGAAGCGCTCCAGGGCGTAGCCACGGCGGTAGAGGGCCGCCAGCGTCCACTCCAGGCGCTTGTACGTGTAGACCTTGGCATAGGCCTCGTTGACGGTCTTCACCCCGTTGCGCTTGGCCGCGAAGCTGTTCTCCAGGGCCTTGCCCTTGCCGCCGATCTTCAGCCTGTCGAACTTCTCGAGCTCCAGCTCGGCCAGCTGGAAGCGGCTGTAGGCGGCGGCGTCCGCGGCCAGCGGCGAGGCGTCCGGCTTGAGCTTGCGGCGATCGAACTCATCCGCGGCGCTGGTCCAGGCGCGCTCGGCCTCCTTCGCGTTGCCCAGCTTCTTGTGCGCGTCCGCGATGCGGCGCCTGGCATCCACGACGAGCTCCGCCTGCGCGGGCTTCTTGGAGAACTTGTCCACGAACTCGTTGAGCGCGCGGATCTGTCCCCGCCAGTCCTCCTGCTTCTCGTAGATGAGGGCGGCGCGGTACTGGTTCTTCGGCGCGTCCTCGGAGTTGGGGAAGAGATCGGCGTAGCGCAGGAAGGCCGCGGCCGCCTCGTTGTAGCGCTGCTGGCCCTCGAGCAGGCGCGCGGCGTTGTAGAGCGCGGCCTCCCGGTCCTTGGAGGCGGGGTAGTCCTTCACCAGCTTCTGATAGCTGACCACCGCCTTGTCGAAGTCGTACGAGTTCTCCGCGTTCACCGCCACGCGGAAGAGCGCCGCGTCCGCCAGGGTGGAGGAGGGGTACTCGCGGTAGATGCGCTCGTAGAGCTTGAGCGCCGAGTCGAACCGCCGGGTGTTCTCGTAGCAGACGGCGGCGTTGTTGAGGGCCTTGTCGGCGAACTCGTGGCGGGGCGCCTCGTCCACGAGCAGGATGTACTTCTTGGCGGCCTCCTCGAACTTGTTCTCGGCCATGAGCTGGTCGGCCAGCTTGAACCGGCCGGCGAGCTTGAACTTCACGAGATCCTTGTAGAGCTCGCTCGAGGGATCGATGACCTCGTTGTTGGCCGCCAGTCGGCCGGAGACCTCCTCGACGCTGCGCCAGTCCTTGTCGATGAGGAAGCTCTCCACGATGAAGTTGGTGGAGAACTTGGCCACCTCGTTCTTGGGGTAGCTCTTGACGATCTGCTCGAAGCGCTTGCGGGCCTCTGGGAAGTCGTTGTGGGCGTAGTACAGCTCCGCGGCCTTGTAGGCCATGCCGGGGCTCTTCTCGTCCTTGGGCAGCAGCTTCACGTAGACGTCCGAGGCGGCGATCAGCTGCGTCTCGGACTCGGCCAGGGGGATGGGCTGGACCACCTCGCCCTCGGGACGCTCGGCGGAGCGCAGGGCCTTGTACTCCTTCACCGTGCCGGCCTTGAGCTCCGCCTCCAGCTGCTTCTGGCGGGCGAGCACCGCGGTGAAGGCCGCATCCTTGAGGAACTTGTCGTCCAGCCGCGAGTCGCGCACCTCCTCGTAGTTCTTCGCCGCCAGGGAGAACTGGAGCGAGTTGTAGAGGCACTCGGCGTAGTAGTACCGCATCTCGTAGCTGCTCTTGGTGCGCGGGAAGCGCTCCAGGTAGGCGCCATAGGCCCGCGCGGCGACCTGGTAGCCCAGATAGGCCTGCTCGGCCTTGCCCTCCTTGCGGAACACCTGCGCCTGCTGGTGGTAGTAGATGGCGCTGCGGTAGAGGCTCTTCTCGGTCAGATCGTCCGCGGCGGCCAGCGCGTCCGGATTGTCCTGGTTCTCTTTGTACCAGGCACCGCCCGGTGCGTAGTCATTGGCCAGCTTCTCCGCCTCGGCGAAGGACTCGGACAGCTTCCGGTCCCGCTCGTACGCCTGGACGATCCGCTGCTGGATCTGCGGCGCGTCCGTGGCCAGCGGATCCTTCTGCAGCACCAGCCGGTACGCCTCGATGGCGTTGGGGTGGTTGGTCTGGTCGAAGTAGATGTTGCCCAGGCGCCGGTAGATGTCGGCCTCGTAGGGGCGGGGGCCGCGCTGGGCAAAGAGCGTCTGTGCCTTGGCCAGCCCGCCCCAGGTCTCGTCCGCCAGGGACACGGCCACGTACTGGAGGGCCTCCTCACGCAGGTCTCCGCCGCCGCCCTCCTCGCCCTGGGCCTCCTTCTGGGCCTCGTAGAAGTCCGCGAGCGTGAGGAACCGCTCGACGGCATCGCCGAACCGGTCCATGCGGTAGTACGTCCACCCCAGCTTGTAGAGCGCCTTGTCGTAGAGCGGGTGGGACTTGTCCTCGGTGGCGTGCTCGTAGGCGTCCGCGGCCTGCTCCAGCGCCCTGGGATCGCTGTAGTTGTCGAACCAGTACTCGCCGATGCGCACCCACGCCTCGGTGGCGAAGCGGCTCTTCGGGTAGCGGGCGATGAGCTCCTGGTACGTGGCCCGGCTCTCGTCGAACTCGCCCTGCTTCTCCATGCAGTAGGCCAGCAGGTACCAGGCGGCGTCGTTGAGCCGGTAGGCCGGGAAGTCGAGGATGAGCCTCCGGTAGAGGGCGATGGACTGGCTGAAGTCCACCTGCGGCTCGGGAGGAGGCTCGGCGTTCTCGGCCAGCGCCTTGAGCTTCTCCTCATGCTCGCGCATGGCGGTGAGGTGCTCGTCGCTGGAGCGCTCGTAGTAGAGCTCCGCCAGGCGGAACATCACATCCGGCGCGTAGCGCGGCTCTCGCGGGTAGCGGCGCAGGAACTCCTCGAAGCGGGCGATCGCGTCCAGGCGCTCCTTGCGCTCCTTGATCTCCAGCTCGCCGATGACCTTCTCGTACGAGGCGGCCAGGCTGTTGCGCTTCTCCTCGTACTTGCGCTCCACCAGCAGCTGCACTTCGCGCCGGAAGTCTCGTGCCTCGTCCTCGTACGTCTTGAGGTCGGCGCTGATCTGCCGCAGCAGCGTCTCCTCCTCGGGAGTGCGGCCCAGGCCCTCCAGGTAGCGCTCTGGCGGGGGCTGTGCGGGCGCGGACGGGGCGGGCGGTGCCGGGGTGCCTCCCCCCTCCGCGGGCGCGCTGCCTCCGCTCGCCGCGGGCGGGGGCGGTGCCTTCCCATTCTCCGCGGCCGGCTGCCGGGCGGCGGCGGTCAGGGAGGTCAGCGTCAGCAGCGTGAGCAGGAGGCGTCGCATCGCTTACTCGACGTCCTTGAGGACTTCCTTGAAGTCTCGGTCCAGTGCGCGCAGCTCCTGATCCTTCTGCGCGGACAGCTTCTGGATCTCCCCCGTCTTGTCCTGCTTGCGGGTGAAGGCCACATCCACGATGCCCACGTCGCCCTTGAGGACCAGGTCGTAGAACTGCTGGCGCACGCGGCGGAAGCTGTCGTAGGCGATGCGGCCCACCAGGTTGCGCGCGTTGCCGGACACGGAGGCCACCTCTGTGTCGTACTGGTTGAGCAGGCGCTGCTCGGCCCGCACCTTGTCGCGGATGACGCGGCCGCGGCGCTCGAGCTGGCCGCGCAGCACGCCCTTGGCGGTCGTCACCCGGTTGCGCAGCCCGTCCGTGCGCTCCCGCACCTCCTGGACGCGTGCCATCAGCTGGCCCACTTCCTCGGGCAGCCGCCCGGCGAACGAAGAGACCAGCGTGTGCTCCTTCTGCAGCACCTCGTAGAACTGCTGGCGGATCAGCTCTTCGCCCGCCACGGCGGTGGCCACGGCGTTGCGCTCGTCCGCCAGCTGGGCGCGGGTGCGCTCCAGATCCTTCTGCAGGTTCTCCAGCGCGTCCTGCTCCGTCTGGAGCGCGGTGAGGAACTGCACCTCCTCCTCGGGCGGCGTCTTGCGCTCGGCGCGCGTGTCCTCCACCCACTTGCGCACGGCGGTGGCGATGGCGCGCAGGCTCTGCAGCTCGTAGCCCAGGCGGAAGGCCTCCCGGTCCAGCTCGTCCACGGTGGCCTGCATGCGCTGGCGCCGCTCCTCCAGCTCGCGCTGTGTGGTGGGCAGCAGGGCAAAGCGCTGGCCCAGCGCCTCGCGCTCCTTGCGAATGGCCTCCAGCTGCTGGCGCTCCTCGGGGCTGAGGTGCTCCAGCACCGCGGAGGACTCCACCTGCACCAGCACCTGCTCCACACGGGTGAGCCCGCTCTCCACCGCGTCCGCGCGGGTGTAGCCCTCCTGCAGCTCCGGGAACGTCTCCAGCCCGCGCTCGTCCAGCGCCTGGAGGATGCGCGTGGCCAGCCCGCGCGCCTCGGTGACGCCCTTGCGGCCGCTCTCCAGATCGGTGATCAGCGCCACCGCGCCGGACACCTCCTCCTGCGTCTTCGCGTAGCGCAGCGCCACGGGCGGGAGGATGGTGCTCAGGTCCAGCGTGCGCTCGGTGCGCGACAGCAGGTTGTCGAAGTAGGCCACCGGGTCCTGCGTGCGCGAGAGCAGCTCGTCCAGCCTGTCCCGCACCGGCCCGTACGTGGAGATGACGCCCTCGTACGTCTGCGTGGCCTCGTCGTACTGCTGCAGCTTGAGCAGCAGGTGCCCCTGGAGCAGCCGCGCGTCCGGCGCCAGCGGAGACTCCGGATCCACCAGCAGGAGGATGTCGATGGCGTTCTTGGCCCGCTGGAAGTCGCCCTTCTTCACCTGCGCCCAGGCCGTCTCGTAGAGCGAGTCCACGAACGAATCGCTGTTGCGGGGGATGTCCAGGTACCGATCCAGCGCCTCGTCCAGCTTGCCCGTCTCGTAGAGCAGCCGGCCCAGGGAGAGGTTGGACAGCTCCTGGATGCGGAGCTCCTCCGCGTCGCTGGCGGGCAGGGCGGCCAGCTCGCGGAAGCGCGTGATGGCGCCCTCCAGATCTCCGGACTGCACGGACAGCACGCCCAGATGGTAGGAGCTCTGCAGCCGGACGATGCGGATGTTGGAGGTCGTCAGCGGCTCGAAGGCCTCGCGGGCGCGGGCGATGCGATCCTCGCTCTTCAGGTCCGTGCGCTTGAAGATCCACTTGGCGTAGACGTACGCCAGCTCCGGCGGGAGCTGGCCGCCGGACAGCTTCTTGGCCTGCGAGATGTACTCGTCGATGCCCTCGAACTGGTTGAGCCGGCTGGCGACGCTCAGGTAGCGCGACAGCGTGTCCTTGTAGCGCTCCGTCGGCGGCAGGGCGAGCAGCTCGCGCAGGTACAGCCGCGCGCCGATGTAGTTCTGCTGCTGCAGCAGCGAGTCGGACAGGTAGAAGAGTGCGTCCGGGTAGCGCGGGCTCTTGGCGAAGCGCGGATCGCTCACTAAGTCATAGAAGAGGACGGAGGCGGCGGTCCAGTCGCCCAGCAGGTACTGGATCTCTCCGTCCGAGAAGCGCCGCACCCGGGCCTCCTCGTCACTGGGCTCGGGGCGCTGGGTGAACTGCGTCTCCACGAAGCGGATGTTCTCGTCCGCGTTCTGCAGCTGCTTGTCCACTTGCTCCAGCTGGCGGACCACCTCGCCGTTGGCCTTCACGGGCTCGGGGGCCGCGGAGGCAGGCCCCGCGGCGAGCCCCCACGCGAATGCCGCCAGGAGGGCCAGAGCGCGGTTCCGAGACACGTTCACCGGCGGTCCCTCTACTTCGTCTCGGAGGTGGAGGCGGCGGGGACCTTGCCGCTCTCAACCTTGGCGGGACCGGAGTCGCGCGACACCTCGATGTCGTAGCGCACCGAGGGGCGATCCTTCAGGTCCGTGGTGATGCCGCCCTTCTCGAAGCCCACCACGCGCACGGTGGTGACCTTGGTGGCCTCCGCGTTGAAGGTGTAGCTGGACTGCACCCGGAACTTGTAGCCCTCGAGGTAG
This sequence comes from Hyalangium sp., assembly GCF_035629615.1. Classification (GTDB taxonomy): domain Bacteria; phylum Myxococcota; class Myxococcia; order Myxococcales; family Myxococcaceae; genus Hyalangium. Next base: position 21,665 of record NZ_DASPHO010000691.1, read on the forward strand.
CTGAACACCCCGTAGCCGTTGCCGCGGTACACGAAGCGCACGGCGATCTGGTGCTGCCCCGGGACGATGCGGCCGTTGAAGATCTCGAACTCTTCGCGCTTGTCCAGGTCCCCGTCCTGGTTCACCTTGGTGAAGATGGGGGCGCCGTCCAGCGCGTAGGCCACGGACTCCAGGACGAACGAGTTGCCCATCTCGTTCTTGTGGAAGAGCACGGCACGGGCGCCGGTGGACAGGTCTCCGCCGAGCACCGTCTCCTGCAGCAGCAGCAGCCGCGCCTTGGAGCGGTAGATCTTCTCCTTGAGATCGACGACCTCCTCCTCCAGCGTCTTCACGCGGGTGGTGAAGGCCTCATCGGCCGTCTGCGGCGCGGGCCCGGGCGGGGTGGCGGGGATCTCTCGGGACGCGGGCGCCGCCGGAGGTGCAGCGGGGGTGGGCGCGGGCGCTGCGGGCGTGGACTCGGGCGAGGCGGGCGCTGCCGCAGCGGGCGTCGCGGGCGCTTCCTGGGCGAAGGCGGGCACGCAGAGGCCTGCGGCCAGCAGCGCGAGGAAGCGGAGGATGGAGGAAGCGGAGCGCACGAGCGACCTCGAGTGGAGCCGGCCCGACAGCACAGGTCATACCATCCTTCACCCCTGGCGTTGCAGGGGGGGAGGGCTGGCTGCCTGCCCGCTGCCTAGCCGCCCTTCCTCAGCTCGGTGAGCACCAGCTTGGCCACGGCCTTGAGCGTGTCGAAGACGCCGACACCCGTGGGAGCCACCGCCTGGTACTCGGGGATGTTGCGGGGGTTGAGCGCCTTGCGGATCTCCTCCACCGTCACCGCGTTGGGCAGGTCCCGCTTGTTGTACTGCATCACGTACGGGATCTTGTTCAGATCGTAGCCCTGCTCGGCCAGGTTGATGCGCAGGTTCTCCAGCGACTCCATGTTCGCTTCCATGCGCTCGATCTGGCTGTCGGCCACGAAGACCACGCCGTCCACACCCTTGAGGATCAGCTTGCGGCTGGCGTCGTAGAACACCTGGCCGGGCACCGTGTAGAGGTGGAAGCGCGTCTTGAAGCCGCGGATCTCGCCGAGCGACAGCGGCAGGAAGTCGAAGAAGAGCGTGCGATCTGTCTCGGTGGAGAGCGAGATCAGCTTGCCCTTCGTGTCGGCCGCGGTCTTGTTGTAGATGTACTGCAGGTTGGTCGTCTTCCCGCAGAGGCCCGGCCCGTAATAGACGATCTTGCAGTTGATCTCGCGGGAGGAGTAGTTGATGAAGGACATGGCTTCCCGGGTTATTCGCTGAAGAGGTTGTCGATATCGTCGTCGGAGATCTCGGCGAACGGCGAGCCGAGCCCGGGAGTGTCGGTCTTCTTCACCAGGCTCTCGAAGATCTTCCCCAGCTCGTCGCTGGCCTTCTTGATGCGCAGGCGCACCAGACCGAGGCTCGTGCGGTTGTCGAAGATGACCACGAGCACGACCCGGCTCCCGACGATGGTCATGTAGAGAGAGTCCTTCGCCCCCTCGTGGAATTGATTGGGGAACTCATTCTCCCCAATCAGCTTGGCCAGCCCGCCCATCGCCGCCACGTTGCCGGCCGTCAGCGAGGCCAGTGAGGTGGTGTCGATGTTCTGGGTCTGCCCCGCGGAGGAGATGAGCTGCCCGTTCTTGTCGACGAGGAACACCACCTTCGCGTTCGCGTCCTTGGTGAGCCGGTCGCAAACGGCGTTGATCTTGGTGAACTCCTCTTCGTACATCACCAGTTGCGTGCCCATGGGCGTATCCGCTCCTCTACGCTCCTCAGCGTTCGCTTCTACCTGTGCTTCGGCAGCGCCCAGGGTTTCCGGAGTGAATCCCGGAGGTTAGATGCGTCGCTCCCGACCGCGGGATGCTTAGCAGACACAATGGGGTCCAGCAAGCTACGTGACCGCTCTTCCTCGGAGATCCATGGTTGGCCTCAGGGGACCCGAACCGCTACATCGCTGATCGTACAACGGGGAGCGCCCGGACGGATCGTCGTTCGATCTTCGAGGAAGATCTGGGGGTTGTTCTCCGGGGCCCGGAAGGAGAGGGCGTTCTGGGCGGGCTCGACCCCTACCTTGAGGGGCATGGGCTCCAGGGTCCCGATGCGGACGCGGAAGTCCTGGCCGAACAGGTCCACGGTGGGTGCGAGGCGGCTCTTGCGCTGGGGCTTGGCGGGGGCGGTGCAGGTGCCCGTCGCGTGGAAGATGTAGGTGAGGCCGGCCTGGAGGTTGCGGGTGCGAAAGGTGCGCTGGCTGCCGCTCTGGAGGGTGCCGCGGGCGCTCCAGGCCTCACTGCCGGAGCGGGGACCTGTTGGGTCGGCGTCCGGGGTGCGACGGGCGGCTACCTCCTGAGCGCGGGCGGCGCGCTCGGCAACGTCCTGTTCCTCGCGGGCCAGGGACTCGCGGGCCAGGGTGTGGGTCTGGAGGGTGGCCTGGTGGCGGGCGAGCAGCTCGCGGGCGGGCGGGCCGTACTCGGGATCTTCGGTGAGGGGTTGGGCCAGCTTGACGACGAGGGCGCTCTCGGACTCCTGGTCGGCGAGCTGGGCGCGGAGGAAGCGGGCGCGGGTGGAGGTGCGTGGGTGGGCCTGGAGGGTCTGGTCGAGCAGCTTCGCGGCGGCGGTACGCTCGTCCACGGCGATGAGGCTCTCAGCGTGGGCGGTGCGCACGCTGGCGTCGTCCGGTGCGAGGGCCAGGGCTCGCTGGGTGAGGGCGAAGGCGAGGACGGAGTCCTGGGGGCGGCAGGTGGCAGAGCCCCGGGCGAGCAGGCGCGCGGCGTCGAGGTTGCGCTCGGCGTGCGTGCTGTTGGTGGGGGCGAAGAGCTGGTGGAGGCCCTCGCAGTCTTGGGCCGCCAGGAGCTTCTCACCCTTCGCCAGGCGCGTGTCCTTGGGCGCGGCCAGGAGGGTGATCAAGAGGAGGAAGTGCATGGGCCGTCTTTATGGGATGGGCCTGACACTGACAACCCATTGCGTCAGGTCAGTGGAACATCGGCGCAGGGAGGTTGGGGACGCGGGTGGGCTTGAGGTGGCGCTCGGGGTCATAGAAGCACTCGGGGCCCAGGTGGGCGATGAGCTGGTGCTCGCGCGCGGTGCCTTCGGGGGTTGCGGCCTGGGTGGGCAGCTCGTAGGGCTGGACGAGGACGATGCCGTCGCCCAGGTCCTGCTTGAACTCACCGGAGAGGGAGTTCAGCCGCTCGCCGAGCGTCTGGACGAAGAGCGGGCCGAAGAAGTTGCGCCAGAACAGGCCCGCCAGCCCTTCTCCATAGCCGCGGACGGTGGACTCCTGGATGGAGCCTAAGCCATCGGGGCTGGGGACGAGCCGCTGGGTCTTCGGCTTCAGATCAGCATTCAGCGCTGTAATGGCCAGCGGTGAGTTCACCAGGCGCATGACGTCCGCTACCTGCCGTTGATGAGTCTGACGCCAGGCCGGCTTGGAGGCTTCCCTGGCCGACGTCTCCCAGGTGATGCCTCCAATATAGGGGTATTCTGCGGACTTCGCGCAGTAGAGCAGGAAGAAATCCCGATCCGTGCGGGCAGCAACGGTGATCTTGTGGAACTGCTCATAGTGCTCGATGAGCGCGTCGTAGTCGATGCTCTCGGGATCGAGGCGTTTATCCAGCGAGGCTCTGCCGAATCTCATCGGACGGAACCACCGGTATTCTTCAAACACCCTGCGGAAGAAGGTCTGGACCACCGCGCTGGCAAGAGGGCCAGGGGGCAGGCAGATCTCTGTCGTCAAGTACTGGATCGGCATCGGAGATACCTAAGGGAAGACTCTGATCGTCGCCTTGCGTTCATCGGCGAGTTTCCTTAATTCCGCCTCGAGCGGCTGCGTGAGCCGCGTCGCGCCGTCAGGGTGCTTGGACGAGCGGATCCATAGCTCTACATGGCCGCCGTGCTTGTCTACATAGTCCAGCATGGCCTTGAGGTTGCCACCCAGAGCGAGCTCTTTGCGCGCCTTGGCTTCGATGAAGAAGTAGGGCTGGCCCCACACCAACTCCTCCGGCGTGTGGCTCCTCAACACCGCGTCCGGAATGAATCCCGCCGCAGGACTGCCCGGTGGCGGGAGCATCAGCGCCCTGTTCTTTTGCAGGGCCCGCGCCTTGAGCACCTGTTGTTCGAACTCGCCGCCCGCCTCCTTGTTCCTGACGATCAGCTCGTACTTCTTCCTCCAGTCCGCGTCGATGGCGAAGCGGAAGCGAGGGTACTTGCCCGGGTGACGGAACTGGTAGTCCACCCAGGCGGCCGCCATGTGCTCGGCCGAGCCGGGTTCCAGCCGGATTCCCGCCTCTCCCAGCCGCGCGCCTACCAGCGGCACCTTGCCCCCGCGTCGTAAAGTGTCCGCCGCCTTCAGCAGAGGTTTCTCCAGCCCGGCCGCCACCCGCCGCAGGAATGCTACGTCCTCCTCCGCCAGCTGCTCCCCCTTGGCAGCTCGGCGAAGGAGCCCCTCCACCTGAGCTGTCTCCTCAGGGCTCAGGTGCGCGGCCACGCGCTGCAGCACCCGCATCTCCTCCAGGCTCCGGCCGGTGACGAGCGCCGTGCGCTCCAGCAGCTCACCGCCCCCGGACAACGCCCGTCCGGGCACCAGCGGCAGCAGCACTCCCACCGCGCACAGCAGCCGATCGTTCACCTCCAGCTTGCGGCCCGTGATGCTGTAGCCGGTGAGGACGCATGCGCCGTCCGTCAGCTCACCCACTCCAGGCAGTGCGCCATAGAGCAGCTCCACCACCAGCTCCTCGGGCGGAGGGCTCTTGTCCTCCGGTGGCGTGTAGTCCAGGTGAGGAGGGGCGATGCGGCCCAGCTCGATGGCCGTGGCCAGTGCGCTGCGCCGTGCCAGCAGGTAGAGCGCCACCTCCGTGGGGCTGCGGCGCAAGAGCTCCTCGTCCCGGGCATGGTCGTAGGCCCAGTCCAGCACTGCCTTGGCGAGCGCTTCCAGCGATTGGGTGCGCAGCGGGTGCTCGGTGAGCAGGTGCCGTCAGCTCTGCATGCACCTCGACGGGCACATGCTGTTGCAGCTCGGCTTCGCTCTGGCTCAGCGCCCACTGCCGCAACTCCAGCAGCACCCACAGCTCGCGCCGCTTCTCCTCCTCCGTCAGCCCTCCGCGCTCCAAGCGCTCCTGCTGGTCGCGGATGAAGTCCATGTAGCGGCTCACCGCCCGCGTGCGCGCCTCCTCCTGAGCACCTCCTTGGGCCGCCTCGGACCGCGTTCCCGTCTCCCGCCGCTGCTGCAGGGAGCGCCGCTGCCGCCAGCTCTCATTGATGTCGCCACAGCCCGCCAAGAAACCACAAGGCTCCCTGAGGACCGGTCCAGAGGCGCAGCCGCACACGGTCATCACGCTCAACGTCAGTGCCGCCACTGTGCTCAGGCTCCGGCGCGGTCTCTGAACGGGACCGTGTCCTCTGCCGTGCTCACGCGTGAGACCGCCCATGGCCAAACTCTAGGAACCTGCCGTGCGGGGCAGGAGGACCTGGGGTGTAGGATGACCGCTGCGACCTGGGGGGCCTTCCCGAACCCAAGGGGTTTCTTTCGCTAGAGTTTTGGGGACCTTGGGGCTTTCCCTATACTCCGTGGGCCTTGGCCCGTCTGCGCCGTACGCCTACCTTTCTCGTCATCCTTGCGCTCACCTTGGGGGTGGGGCCGCGCGTCGCCTTGGCGCAGGTGGAGCCTCCTCCCGCGCCGGGGATCGTGCTGGAGCGGGCGTCGTTGCGGCTGCGCTACGGCCTCTCGCTGCGCAGCGGCGACCAGGTGGATGCCGGGCCGGGGCTCGCCTACTCGGGCGTGACGCCCAATGATCTGGCGGTGTGGGCCGCCTTCTATGGACTGGGTGTGGAGTGGCTGGGCGCCCAGGCCAGCCTCCAGCGGGAGGCCTTCACCCTGAACCGCGAGTCGGATCGCGTCACCGAGGGGAGCCTGCTGCGCGTCTCGCTGGGAGTGGTCGCTCGCCGCCACCTCGGTCCCGTCCTGGGCGAGCTGCGTGCCGGGTATGGCTTCGCGCATCTCCCCGTCTTCGGGGCCTCGGCAACGCCCTCGCCCGTGTTTCAGCGAGGGGGACGTCATTCCGCGCTCCTGGGCGGCCGGCTGCGCTTCCCCATCTTCCAGCGGGTGCAAGGCGAGGTACGTGGGGAGTTCCCCCTGGCGCTCGCCGCCCAGGCCCCAGCAGGAGAGGGCGCGTCCTCCAGTGGCTTCGCGGCGGGCGCCGCCGTGCTCGTCCCGGTGAGGCAGTTGGGCCAATGGGTGGGCGCACTCGTGCTCGACTACCAGTACGTTCATGATCAGCTGGAGGCCGACCGCGGAGCCCGCTCCGCCCAGACGATTCAGCGAGTCGGTGCGGCGCTGCAGCTCTCATGGCTCGACGCCTCGAGCTCCGCGCCGTCGCAGCTCCAGGAGCGCCCGGGCTCCCTGGCGCTCCAGGTGTTGGATGCGGACACGAAGACACCGCTGGCCGGTGCAAAGGTAACGCTCGTGGCGAAGGGCGGCGCCTCAGAGCCTCGCACTGCCGACGCGAAGGGGCAGGTGGTGGAGGCGGAGCTCGGGCCCGGGGAGGTGGTGGCCCAGGTCTCCGCGGAAGGTTACGAGCCAGCCGAGGGCCGCGTCACAGTTGCATCAGGGGAGCGTGCCACGCTGGAGGTTCAGGCGCGCAAGCTGCCTCCAGCTGTTGGCGGCCTGAAGATCGTCGTCGTCGACAAGCGCGACAACCAGCCCCTGCCGAACGTACCCGTGGTGGTCGGTAACAAGGAGCTGAAGACGAATGCAGCAGGCCAGGCCAGCATCGGCAACCTCGCGCCGGGCCCGGTGCTGGTGAAGGTCTCCGCGCCGGACTTCCAGGCGGTCGAGGAAGCCGCGGTGGTGGTTGCGGGCAAGGAGTCGGAGATGTCCGTCCCGCTCGCGCCGGCCAGACGCCTCGGCTACGCCACCATCTCGGGAACGGTCCGCAGCACCCAGCAAGGCCGGGCCCTCGGCGCGACGCTCGCCATCCCCACGGCCAAGGTGCGCACGCGCACGGATGCCCAGGGCGCCTTCTCGCTGAAGATCAAACCCGGCACCTACCGCATCATCATCTCCGCGAAGGGACACCTGACGCAGACCAAGTCCGTCACCGTGCGCGATGGTGAGCAGGCCATCTTCAACGTCGATCTCTTCCCGAGGATGCGGTGAGAGCGGTCCGCATCGCCTGCGCTTTGCTCCTGGTGTGGGGACTCGTGTCGGCGTGCGGTGATGATCCGCCACCGCCCACGCCTCCTCCCGGGCCCACCAACCAGCCCACCACCCAGCCCACTCTGCCTTCGCAGGAGGTGAGCGGGGGCTCGCTGGCGCGCCTGGAGGCGCTCAAGGGAGAGGTCCAGCTGGAGCGCGGCGGGAAGATGAGCCCCGCGGCGGAAGGGCCGCTGATGAAGGGGGATGCGCTGGAGACGGGGCTGGAGGGCTCCGCCACGGTGCGCTTCTCGGACGGCCGCATGGTGGAGGTGGGCCCCAACGCACGCTTCGTCCTGGATGAGGACACGGCCGGAATCGTGCTTCGGGTGGCACGAGGCATCATCCTCAGCCGGGTCCCCGCGACGCCCAAGGGCCGTCAGGGGCCCGCGGTGGAGCTGCGCATCCTCACCCCGTACGGCCTCACGCGCGTGGGCGGCGAGCAGGCCAGCGAGGTGAGCGTGAGCGTCGGTCCCGAAGAGGGCCGCGTCGAAGTGAAGATGGGCGCCATCCAGTTCGTGACGAAGGATGGCAAGGAGCTGGCGGCCACCGCGGGCCAGTCCGTGGACGTCTCCGCGGGCCGCGCCGAGCTGGTGACAGGCCCGCAGAGGGTGCTCGAGCTGGCCACCATCCAAGTCACCGTGCGGGCAGACTCGGGGCGCGTGGAGGTGCGCTCGAAGGGCAGCTCGCAGTGGCGCACGGCGAAGAAGGGAACCCAGAAGCTGGCGGCGGGGGATGGCGTGCGTGCTCGCGGCGGCACCGCCTACCTCTCTCTGGAGGGCTCTGCCTCTACGATCGCGCTCGCCTCGGGGAGCGAGCTGGTGATGGAGGGCGCGGGCCAGGCCGGCTCCCAGGACGAGGCGCGGCTGGATCTGCGCCAGGGCTCGGTGACGCTGAAGCTCGCGCCCGAGCGGGACAGCCGGGTGGTGATGCCCGGGCTCACGCTGGAGAGCGCCGGGGCGGCGGATCTGAAAGTCCGGCGCACCGCGGACGGCTTCGACGTGGCCGCGCGGGCGGGAGACGTGGTGCTGGTGCGCGGCGATTCCCGCAAGCCGCTGCGCGCGGGCGAGCAGGCCACCGTCGCGGGCCAGGCCGAGGCGAAGGTGGGGCCGCTGGCGCAGGCGCCGCTGTCGCTGCCGACGGTGGAGAACGTGCAGGTGTTCCACCGGGGACTGCCCGAGGTGCAGCTCACCTGGGAGGGAGAGGGGGACGCGGTGCTGGAGGTGGCCTCGGACGCGGCCTTCACCCGGCCCTTGCTGCGCGGCATCGTCCACCAGCCCTTCGCCAACGTACCCGCTCCCGAGCGCGGCAAGCTGTTCTGGCGGGTGCGACGGCCGGACGGTACAGAGGTGACGAAGGGCAGCGCGAGCTTCGCGCCAGAGCGAGCCCCGAAGGATCTGGCGCGCGTCACCAACGAGGTGCCGGAGGGCCCGGAGAAGACGACGATCTTCTACCAGGACAAGCTCCCGGTGGTGATCTTCACCTACTCGCCTGAGCCCCAGGCGGCCAAGTACCGCATTGCCGTGTACCGCAACGGCGAGCTGAGCAAGCCCGTGGCGGAGCGGACCGTGGCCGACACGCGAGCCCCGCTGGAGGCGGGCCTGCTGCGGGAGGGCAACTTCCTCTGGTCCGTCACCCCGCTGTCCCGCTCTGGGCAGGCGCTCCGGGGCGGGCGCATGAACAAGCTGGAGCTGGTGTACGACAACTCGGTGCCTGTCCTCGTCGTGAGCGCCCCCAAGAACGGTCAGCGGTCAGGCAAGCGAGTGCGTGCCGTAGGGGTCGCTCCCGTAGGAACGAAGTTGTCCATCAATGGCCGATCCGTGGCGTTGGATGGCAAGCACCGCTTCGATACCTGGGTGGAGCCAGTGGGCGTTCCCCCCGTTCTGCTGTTTAGAATGCAGAATGCCGGCGCACCGGATGTGTACGTGGTGCGCACCCTGAAGCGAGGTTCCACGGAATGAGCAGCACGCAGCCCGAGCCCGGGAGCCAGGCCTCGAGCCCGACGCTCCTGCACCCTTATGGGCAGTACGTGCTGGTGCGCAAGCTCGCCGAGGGCGGCATGGCGGAGATCTTCCTCGCCAAGCTGCTGGGGGCGGACGGCTTCGAGCGCAACGTCGTCATCAAGCGCATGCTGTCGAACCTGTCCAGCATCCCCGACTTCGTGGAGATGTTCCGGGACGAGGCGCGGCTGGCGGCGCGGCTCTCGCACCCGAACATCATCCAGATCCACGAGCTGGGGTTCATCGAGGGCTGCTACTACATCTGCATGGAGTACCTGGCGGGCGAGGACTTCTCCACCACGCTGCGCCATGCGGGCAAGAAGCGGCAGTACACGCCCATCCCCATCACCTTGCGGGTGCTCGTGGATGCGGCGCGAGGCCTCCACTACGCCCACGACTTTACCAACGAGGAGGGCCAGCCCCTCCACATCGTCCACCGGGACATCTCTCCGTCGAACCTGTATGTGACGTACCAGGGCCAGGTGAAGGTGCTGGACTTCGGCATCGCCAAGGCCGCCTCCCGCGTGGTGCAGACGCGCACCGGCGTGGTGAAGGGCAAGTACATCTACATGGCCCCGGAGCAGGCTCAGGGCAAAGAGGTGGATCGGCGCGCGGACGTGTTCTCGCTCGGGGTGAGCCTCTACGAGTCGCTCACCAACGTGCGGCCCTTCGCCCGAGAGAACGACCTGGCCGTGCTCAACGCGCTGCTGCAGAGCGACTTCATGCCGCCCACCTCGCTGCGCCGGGACATCCCCCCGGAGCTGGAGGCGGTGGTGCTCAAGGCCCTGGCTCTGCGCCCCGAGGATCGCTACGCCACCGCGGCCGACTTCGCCGATGCCATCGAGCACAACGTGAAGGGCAAGCTGGTGCTGGCCACTCACAAGGAGCTCTCCGAGTACCTGCGAGCGCAGTTCGGCGAGGAGCGCTTCACGGCGAAGACCCGTGTCCCCACGCTGGCCTCACTGACGGCCCAGAGCGCCCAGTCGGGCTCCACCCCGCCGAGGGCCGTGGTGTACGCCTCCAGTGGCATCTTCCCCTCGGTCCAGCCGTCCCCGCAGCTCGGCAGCAACACCGGGATCGTCCCACCGCCCGGCGGGGCGCAGGCCTCCGCGGCGAGCAGGCCGCGCCGCTCGGGGTTGTGGATTGGCCTGGTGGGTGGGTTGGTGCTGCTGCTGGCGGGAGGGGGCTTCGTGGCGTGGCGAGGGCTCTCAAGACCGCCCGCCGAAGTGGCCACGCCCACTCCGCCTGTGCCGCCGCCCTCGGAGGAGCAGGCCCCGCCCGGTGGGACTCCGCCAACGACCGTCGCGGCGCTGAACCCGGCAGCAACTCCGACTCCTCCCGTGACGCCCGAGCCCGCCCCTCCGGAGACTGCGCCCGCGATCCCTCCTGCGGGGACGGTGACTCCTCCAGAGCCGATCGAGGACAAGCCGCCGGCGCAGCCGACGGGCAAGACGGGAAAGCCGCGCCCGGTGACGCTGGGCATCCAGGACGTCGAGCGCGTGGTGGCGCGCGGCCGGGCCCGCATCGTGAACTGCTTCGAGCGGTACAAGCAGGACCTGCCCACGAACTCGGGCGTGGTGCGCGTGCAGCTCTCGATCGCGGGCTCGGGTCGCGTGAAGGCCACCACACAAGGGCCGCTGGCCTCCAAGACGGTGGGCCAGTGCCTGGAGAGCCAGGCCGAGCGCCTGCGCTTCCCGGTCCACCGCGACCAGGAGGTCAACGTGGTGCTGCCGTTCGACTACACCGTCACGCGGTAGCGGGCCTCACAGCTCGCGCCGGGCGCTGAGCGCCTTGGCGAGCGTCGCCTGGTCGGCGAACTCGAGGTCTCCGCCCATGGGCAGGCCCTGGGCGATGCGGCTCACGCGGATGCCGATCGGCTTGAGCAGGCGCGTGAGGTAGAGCGCGGTGGCCTCGCCCTCCACGTCCGGGTTGGTGGCGACGATGATCTCCTCCACCTTGCCGTCGTTGAGGCGCTCCAGCAGCTCCTTGATGCGCAGCTGCTCGGGGCCCACGCCCTCCAGCGGGGAGAGGACGCCGTGCAGCACGTGGTAGCGGCCGCGGAACTCGCGCGTGCGCTCCAGGGCCATCAGGTCCGCGAAGGTCTCCACCACGCAGAGCACCTTCTCGTCCCGGCGGGTGTCCCGGCAGAAGCCGCACAGCTCCGAGTCCGTGAGCGAGTAGCACCGCGAGCACAGGTGCACCTTCTCCTTCACCTCGCGGATGGCCTGGGACAGCTCCGCGGCGTAGTCGCCGGGGGCCCGCAGGATGTGGAACGCGAGGCGCTGCGCCGTCTTCTCGCCGATGCCCGGGAGCTTCGCGAGCTGGGCGACCAGCCGGTTGAGAGGATCGGGGGTCATCCGGTCTTAGGTAACGCCCGGGATCTTGACGCCGCCGGAGATTTTCGCGAGCTCCTTCTGCATGTGCTGACGGCTGCTCGCCAGGGCAGCGTTCACCGCGGCGGTGATGAGGTCCTCGAGCATCCCGGGGTCGCTCGGGTCGATCGCGGACTTGTCGATCTTGATGCTGCGGATCTCCTGGACGCCGTTGGCGATCACCGTCACCCGGCCCTCGCCGGACTTGGCCTCGACGGTCTCGTTGGCCAGCTCCTGCTTGCGCTGCTCGATCTTCTCCGTGAGCTTGTTCGCTTGGCGGATGAAGTAGTTCAGGTCGATGCCAGGCATGGTGCTTCCTCTTCGATCTGGAGGGCGGGCGCCTGCCAGGCACCCGAGATGAAGGATGTGAGGCGCAACCTACCGTCGCACGCGTCCTTTGTCAGGCGCTCTCCTCAGGAGATTCGACCGTTGGGCTGGCCGCTGGGCGCTCAGGTTCGAGCACCTGGATGTGCTCGATCTCACCCCCCAGGTGCTTGAGCACGGCGCGGATGGCAGGGTGTGAACGGACCTTGCCCTCGGTGGTGTGCTGGTGGGCGGTGCGGGCCTGGGCCTCCTGCTCGGCGATGCTCAGGGTGGCGGCAACCTCCCCGGTAGCCTCCTCGACCAGGAGCTTCGTGGGACGGCCGAAGTGCTCCGAGAGCGCCTTCTCCACGAGGGCCCGGCCGGTGCCGCCCATGACCTGGCCTCGGTGGAACGCGGCCGCTGCGATGTAGGCCACACCCACCTCCCCCGGGCGCAGCCACAGCAGGCGCCCATGGGCGAGCGCGGCCCCATGGCGGGGGCTGGCGGCCTTGACGGCCTCTACCGCAGCGCGCCATCGCTCACCCGCGGAGAGGGAGGGTGTGTCCCGGCCGGTGCTGGCCAGAGGGGGCATGGCAGCCGTGGGCTGAGAGGGCGCGGCCGCCGTGGGCTGAGGTGGCACGGCAGCTGCGGACTCCTGCTGGGGAGCGTCCGGGAGGCACTCTCCGGAGGCGCACCCCTCCGCGGAGCCTTCCTCGGCGAAGAGCCGCTCCTCGTCGTCATCAACGGCCTCGGTCTCAGGCCCCACCGGCCTGCGCACGTTGGTGAGGCGCACCTGGGGCGCAGGCTCGGTGACCCGCGAGAGCGGCGTTGCCCCAGCGGGCGCAAGGGGCGCGGGAGCCCGTGGGGCTTCCGCCGGGCGCGTGGCGGCAGGAGGGGCGGGGGGCGGGTTGGGGCGAGCGGGCTCGGCGGGAGCGGGGCGCTCAGACGCGAAAGTTCGTGGAACCGGAGCGACCTCCAGGCGCTCCGGACTGGGACCGCGTGGCCTCACCGCCATTCAGACCCTGGGCGAGCCGATCCACCTTGGCAAGGAGGTCCGGGATGCTGCTGGCTGGGGAGAGCTGGATGGCCTTGAGGAGAGCCATCTCCAGCGCGAGCCGCGGCTGGGAGGCGCGGGACACCTCCCACACGCAGCCGTGGACGATGTCAAACAGGCGCGCGAGCTGGGCGGAGTCCGCCTCCTGGGCGAGCGCCACGAGCGCCTTCTGCTCGGACTCGGCGAGCTCGGAGGGGGCCTCGCCCAGGGCCTTGGTGACGAAGAGGTGGCGCAGCTGGAGCGCCACCTCCTCCGCGAGCCGCTTGAGATCCAGGCCGCGGTT